>NZ_JBSFVA010000005.1:1983-437319 GCF_053592075.1 Nonomuraea sp. NPDC002799 | reverse complement strand
TCCCTATCCCCCCTCCGCCGCGCGAAAAAACTACCTCCGCGCGGGGGCGGTTGTGGGCCGCGGTGGGGTCCACCCGTATCTCCCCCCCGGTGTGGGGGCCCCCGCCGACGTGGCCGGCGGGCTCCACCACGTTCGAGATCGGCAGACCGGTCGGCTGGGTTTCGCCAGGCCCCGAACGGCCGCCGCACCTGCCATCCTTCCGGGCCACACACAACTGCTGCACGACTTTCGCCTCCCTCGGCCGCGACTTGATGATGACCATGGTGCGCGGCGCTCCAGGACGCCGAATCCGCAGCCGCCCCTGACCAAGATGGGGGCGATATATCCCGCTTCAAGGGGATATATCCGGTATGCAACTGCAACAGAAGGGGAGGTCGCTCATGTATCGCCCTTCGCTCCACCTTCTGCCAGCCATCACCACGGCCGGCGTGGCGATCCTGAGCCCCACAGCCGTCCATATCTCGGCCGGCCCGCAAGTCAGCTCAGCGGCGACCACGGTCAAGCCTGTGGGTGCCAGGGCCTGCGCCGACGCCGACAGGGTCTATTTGCCGCTGACCTGGTATATCCGAACGGGCAGCACACGGCGGGACTACGAGAAGCAGTTCACCCGCCTCGAACTGGCGATCCATTGTCTCGTCAACGAAGCCCGCGCGGGCAAAGGCAAGCAAGCGTACACGAGACCGCTGGCGATCTCGGCAAATCGGCTGGGCCTGGGCGGCGCGGCGAGTGACCACGCCAAGGCTGCGGTCAAGCAGCGATGGTGGGGAACGGTGGCCCAGGTCCCAGGCTGCCGCCCTTACCCGCAGGATCGCACTCGGTGCGACTCCCACTACAACCCGGTGACCGGGAAATACCCGGCTGACCGCGCGGCACTCTATAACTACACGCGCGGCTGCACGAGGTTCCGCGTCGGCGAGAACACCTATACGTGGTCAGGGCGTGACGGCGTGACACCCCAGAAAGCCTTCAACTTCTGGATGAACAGCACACAGGGGCACGCCGAGGCCATCCTCAGCGACGAATACCGCGAGATGCGCGTCGCCGTGGTGCCGGGCAGTGCCGACCCAGGCGCCCCGAACACCTACCCCGCACTGACATACGTCCAAGTATTCGGGTTCTGCAACAGATAGGGCCCCACACGGGACAAATCAACGTAAAACGCCGAGCCGCTCACGGTTGCCGAGCATCTTCTGCACGCTGAACGTAGTGACCGTCTTCATGCCCGGGGTTCAGTCGAGGTCTACTGGACCGTTTCCGCGTTCTTGGTCTGTGCCGGCTTCGCTGTCGCGCTGTCTGTTTTGAAGTGGGCGGACAAGGCCGAAGGCTGCCCCGATGATCGCGATGCCTACGAGTAACCGGATAGCCTCGCCGAGATGGTCGTCCACGCTCGCGGGCTGGAACAGCTCCCAGATCGCCAAGCCCGCCCAGGCGCTTCCCACAAGCGCCCAGACCCACCAAGGGATGCGCTTAATCCATTTCTGCATGACTTGAGGCCCTTTCATCCGGCCAGGGCCTTAATGGTGCACCGGCTGCCTTGATGGCGGCTTGCACGTTGACCGGGGTCGAGACCGACGTCGTCGTCATGGACATCCGCATGCCGCCGGATGCCCGTACGGACCGGTTCCTGATCGTCCACCAGCAGCACACGAATGGTGGTCATGACGTCCTACGCCCACGGCAGTGTCGCATCGACCTGAAAACCCGCCCCTTCCAGCGGCACGGCGTGGCTGGAACCGCCGAACATGGCCGCCCGCTCCCGGATGTTGACCAACCCGTGCCCGGGCCTGCCGAGCTCGGCCGACCCGCCGGAGCGGCCACCGCCGTCGTCGCGTATGCGCAGGTGCAGCCCGTCGTCGGCATAGCGGAGCAGCACCTCGGCCGCGGCGTCCTTCCCGGCGTGCTTGAGGGTGTTGGTCAAAGCCTCCTGCACGATGCGGTAGGCCGCCAGTCCCAACCCCGGCGACGCTGGGCGGACGGGCCCGTCAATCCGTAGCCGTACTCGCAGAGGCAGCCGTTCCACCAGGGCGGGGATCTCCTCGATCCCTGGCTGGGGCGCCATCGGCGCCTCGCGCAACATCCCGACGACCAGCCGCAACTCCGTCAGCGCGGCCCGGCCCAACCGGCCGATCGCCCCGATGGCCCCGCTCACCTCCGCCAGGTCCGCGTCCAGCAGCGCGGCCTCGGCGCCGTCGGCCTGGATCACCATGGCGCTGACGTTGTGGGCGACGGAGTCATGGACCTCGCGGGCGATCCGCACCCGCTCCTCCGCCACCGCCTGGGCGGCGGCCGCCTCCTGCTCGCGCCGTAATTGCTCGGCCAGGTCCGCCAGTTGCCGGTTCCGTACGGCCAGCAGACGCATGCCGGTGGCGAAGACCAAGACCCAGCCCACCACGAACGTCGCGTTGCCCAGGGCCGACCAGAACCGGTCTGGCATCCACGAGTTGGCATGCGTCCACTCGATCAGTACCAGGACGCCGCCGGGCACCATCGCCCACGGCGGACGGTGCACGGTCACCGAATACAGCGCCAGCAGCGGGCCCATGTTGTTCTGCCCGTAGTGATAGCCCAGTTCGTGGTAGGTCATCGCGGCAGCGCAGGAGATCAGCAGCACCGTCACCGGCCGGCGGCGGCGCCAGATCAACGGCAGGTTGACCAGGGCGCTGACCGCCAAGCCGAGCGCGTCGGGCGGCCGGTCCGGTGGCTGGGGTTCGATGATCGGGAAAATCCACGATCCGACGGCCAGCATGACCGCCACCACCCCGTCCACGAGCAGCGGGTGGCGCCTGGCCAGCTCCACTGGCTTAGCATGCACTCGCGCATGCTAAGCGCCCGCCACCATGATCACATCAGCCGCGCGGCAGATCCTCGGGTACGCGTCCTGACGGATGGACGGCCGCCTGCCGAGCCCCCGGCTCGGCGTCCGTCCCGTGTGGATCCGACGGGCGAGAGGTGGCTTCACTCCCCCCGAGGGGACCGCTCATGAGTGTCAGGGACGCCCACGTGAGGTGCATGTCATGTCATCGGGACGGCCGGCGTCCGGCGAACGGGTAGGCCGCCGCCGGACGCTGTCTCCGCGTGGAGTCAGTTGAGCCAGCGGGTGCACAACCATGTGTAGCCGTAGGGCTTGATACACGCGCGGAACTTGCGCTGTCCGGCCTTGTCCACCGCTGGGGTGGTGACGCTGGTCTTGCCACTGGCGACGGTGGCATGGCATGCCCGATAGGACGACCCACCGTCGTCGGACCAGTCGAGCGAGATCATGTCACCGCCCGACATCGTGTGCCCCCACACCCACCAGATACGGGCGCCTTTGTACTCGACGTTCTGACTGCGGTAGACCTCGATGAACTTGGAGTCGAACCTTGGATCCTGGCTGTAGAAGGCGCGCACGCGCTGGTCCGCGGGGACGTAAGTGTAGGGGTTGAGCCCGTCGCCGCCGTTCGGGCCGCACGAGTAGCCGACCGGCCCTGATACGCGCGTCTCGGTCAGTGCGGAAGGGTCATCTGGGGCCACGGCCGCCGAAGCGGTGTCAGCCGCCAGGAGGCTTCCTACGGCGATCGCGATCATGGTTGTCCAGCGCCGGATATGGCGTGCGCTGAAGGACACCGTCATGGGTTTCGCTCCTCTTCTTCGAGTGTTGCCGACAGCGCAATGCTTCATAAAAGGAGGAGTCACCCGCATCGGAGGGCACGCCTATCCTTTTTCGCGTCCCTGCGTATTGACTGAGACAGGCGGGCTGGGTTGAGAGTCAGATCGCTGGGCGTGCTGGGGCTCTGTAGCACAGCGGCCGTGACGGTCAGGCGACCGTAACGTCCTCCGTCACGCCGGCGATGTTGCCGGGGCGGCCTGCACGGCGAACGGCCGCGGGTCCGCGCCCGCCCTGCCGGGAAGTGAGGCCGCCGCGCGTCACCCGGTCTCGCCCGGATCGGCCCATCTGATGATCATGTAGCCGTCGCCGCCCTTGGCGCCGCCCGACCCCGAACGGCCCTCGGTGCCGTCCCGGCCCCCCGTGGTGTCGTCCTTCCACAACCGCCCGCCCGTGCCGCCGTCACCGCCCGCCCCGCCATCGCCGCCCATGCCGCCACCGCCGCCGGCTCCCCGCTCAGGAGGGATGCCGAGATCGCCGGGCACCGCGGCACGGGCGCCGGCCGTGCCCGCCGTGCCCGCGAGGCCGGCCGCGCCGCCCGCCCCGCCGCGGCATTCCGTCCGCTGCGGCTGGCCGGCGGCGCCGTCGGTTCCGCTGGTCGCGACGGTGCCCGAGGTGCCCTTCGCGCCCGGCGCGCCCCCGCCCGTCGCTCCCTCCTCGCAGTCCCAGATGTGCGGGCCGCCCCTGCCGCCCTCGCCGACCCGGTTGGCCGTGTCCCATTGCGCCGCCGCCCCGCCGCGCCCGCCCGCGCCGCCGGGGCTGTCGAGGGTGAAGTTCCCGGGGTTGAAGGCTCCGCCGCCGGCGTGGTGGCCGCCCCATCCCGCGTAGCCGCCGGCACCGCCGTCGGCCATCACGTAGAAGTAGTCGCCCATCGAGGTGGACCGCTTGACCACCGCGGTGTTCCCGCCGGGTCCCGGGTTCCCGCCGTGCAGTCCGGGGCCGCCGGCGCCGCCCATCATGTCGGGGACGCCGCCCTTCCCCCCGGCCCCGCCCAGGCCCCCCGGCGCCGGGCCCGAACCCGAGCCCACGCGTACGGTGAGCCGCTGGCCCGGCGTCACCGGCACCGTGCAGTGGGAGAACGCGCCGCCTCCGCCACCACCGCCGCCCCCACCCCCGCAGCCTCCTCCGCCGCCTCCGCCGCCGGGCGCGCGATTGCCGCTACCTCCAACGCAGCCGCCGCCGGCGCCTCCGCCACCCCCGCCGCCGGCGCCGCCCCCACCGCCACCGCCCCCCGCCAGGGCGAAGATTTCGAGCGATGTGACGTTGTCCGGCACCGTGAACACGTGCCCGCCCACCTCGTACCTCTGCTCACCCATGGGCGCATCGTGACATCGCTTGTAGATCCATACAATTCACACTTTTCCTGCGGAAGCGCGCAGGTCGCGTCAGGGGAAGCGGGGTTCGGGCTGTCAGCCGGCGGAGCGATCGGTGAGCGCGAGATGCGCCACCGCGGGCACAGTCGTCACGGTCGGGGTTGCTCATGGTCCCCAGGCAGTGGACCGTCGCGGAAGGCCTTACGAGTCCGTGCCGAAGCCGTGCAGCTCCTGGCGCTCCTCCTCGGTGCGCAACTCCTGGAAGAGCGTGATGTGCAGGCCGGCGGGCGCGTCGAGCCGGGCGTTCAGCGACTCCCAGGGCGTGCGGGTGGGCGGCGCGACCTCGGCCGCGCCCGCCGACACCAGCCGCTCCGCGGTGCCGGCGGCGTCGTCCACCTCGAACGCGACCCGGAGCTTGGGCGCCACCTGCCGCCCCACCTCGACGTCGTCGATCATCTTCTTCTGCGCCGGGTTCGCGATCTCCAGCGTGGCCCGCCCCGCGTCCAGGATCGCCACCCGCGCGCCGTCACCGCTGGAGAACGCGGCCTGCTCGGGCAGGCCCAGCACGTCACGGTAGAAGGCCACCGCGGCCTCGTAGTCCTCCGCCTCCACCACCAGGCGGAGCTGGCGGACCGGGGTGCGCTCGGGATCTGCGGTCATGGGAACTCCTCGTCGAACCGGTGTCGTCGTTCAGGTCGCCCGGGCCGCCCAGGACCCGCTCCCCTGGCCCAACCGTGTCATACGTACGCTTCATTCCGGCTCCCGACCTTGCCGGCCGGGCACGTACGCGCCGAGCTGCGGCTTCTGGTCATTCTGCTCACCACGGAAGGAACCCCAACGCCCATCACGGACGTCTCTCCAAGCAACGGATCCGCCGAAAACGGAGTGTGCATTCACGACTTTCGCTTCCCAGGGGGACGCACATGAACGGGATCATCTTCGTAACATCCATCGCCCTACTCGCGCTCGTCGCTCTCACCGCCGTCCTGACGTACGCGGCGCTGCTCCTCGCCCGCCGCGGCCGCAAGATCTCGGTGACCCGCTACCCGCTCAGCCTGTACGAGGCGGCCTACCTCACGGGCGGGCCGCGCCGGGTCGTCAACACGGCACTGGTGTCGCTGGTCTCGCAGAACGGGGTCCGGGTGTCGCGCGAGGGCGTCGTCACACCGGTGCGGGGCTTCCGGCCGGACAAGCGCACGCCGGTCGAGCGGGCGGTGTACCAGCGGGTCGCGTCGGTCGCCCAGGGGCAGACGACCGCCGAGGTGCGGCACGGGACGAACGGCTCCTCCGCGATGTCGCTGCTGGTCACGACGTTGTGGCAGCACGGCTTCCTGATGGCTCCGGCCGATCGGGTGCGGGTGCGGCGGCGGACGAGCCTGCTGGCCGTCCTCGCCGGGGCGGCGGCGATCGGGGCGGTGCTGAGCCTGATCCTGCGGGCCTCGGTGGTCGCGTCCGCTCTCGCCGCCACGACGGCCGTGGTGGGCGTGGCCTGCTTCTTCCTGCTGCGTCGCTGCATGATCAACCCGGTGACCAGGGCCGGGCGGAGCGCGCTGGCGCGGGCCGGGGACGGCGGCTCGGCGGACGGGTCGTGGCGCAGCGGCGACGACACCGGGCTGGTGGCGCTGCACGGGCTGTCCAGGCTGCCGGACCGGGAGCTCTCCGACACGCTGCGGCGTGACACGCGCGCCCGGCGGGGCCGGTCGTACGCGGCGTGCTGCGCCCCCGGCCACTGCGGGTCGTACGTCACCACCAGCACGCCGTCCAACAGCGGCGGTTATGGCGGGGGCGACTTCGGCGGCGGCGACTTCGGCGGGGGCGACTTCGGCGGCAGGCCGGGCGGCGGGTTCTTCGACTTCGGCAGCCTGTTCGGCGGCGGCTCCCACGGCGGCTCCCAGGGCGGCTCCCACGGGGGCTCTCACGGGGGCGGCCATGGCGGAGACGGCGGCGGTAGCGGCTGCGGCGGGGGTGGCGGGGGCGGGTGCGGTGGGGGCGGCGGTTGCGGCGGCGGGGGCTCGTGACCGCCGGCCTCACCCGCGCCCGTACCGGTCCTCGGCGCGCCAGAAGTACCAGAACCCGAACACGAGCGCCAGCACCGCCCAGGCCACGCACGACAACCACACCATCTGCGGCGGGGTGTGGCTGCCGATGAGGATGTCGCGCATCCACTCGATGTAGGAGGCCGCCGGGTTGAGGTACATCACGGTGGCCACCCACTCGGGCAGCCCGGCGCTGTTGACGACCTTGTCGTGGATGGCGAAGAAGACTCCGGAGGCGTACAGCCAGGTGCGCATGATGAAGGGCAGGAGCTGGTTCAGGTCGCGCACCGAGGAGCCCAGCCTGGCCAGCACCAGCCCGGCGCCGACGTTGAACATCGTCTGCAGCGCCAGCACGACCGGGATCATCAGCCAGGACCACGTGGGCCACTCACGGGTGAGGGCCACGATGGTCAGCAGCACCCCCATGGAGATGACGAGCTGCTGCAGCTCCTGGATCGCGTAGGCCAGCGGCAGCGAGGCCCGCGGGAAGTGCAGGGCGCGGATCAGCGACAGGTTGCCGGAGATCGACTTGGCGCCGGCGGTGACGGTGCGCTGCGTGTACGTGAAGACGAACATCCCCGTCAGCAGGAACGCCGGATAGTTCGGGATGTTCTTGCTGCCGCCCAGGATGAGGCCGAACATCACGAAGTAGATCGCGGCGTTCAGCAGCGGGGTGATGACCTGCCACAACCGGCCCAGGGCCGAGCTGGAGTACCGGGAGACGTTGCGGGAGGTCGCGTATGTCAGGATGAAGTGCCGCCGCTGCCAGAGCCGGCGCAGGTAGAGCGGCAGTCTCGGGCGCGCGATGGCGGGCCGGAGCCCGTGCCTGCGCGCGAGCGCCGCCAGTGACTCGGGCGAATGGCTCATAGGCACCTCGATGCGTCGTCGCTCGCGGGTCCCCCGTCCGTTGCCGAGGCTAGCCGACCGGCGGCGCGCTTCCCAGTGCGCGGAACCGGCCGAGATCGGGCAGATGGCTCCGGGCGTGGGCGATGGACGCGCGGGCCGCGGGGCTCCGCGGCCCGGACGCCCGCCAGGCGAGCCCCGTCCTGGCGCGCGCACCCGCGCGACGGGCTAACACCGGTCTGCTGTATCGCTGCGGCTTCTAGGAGGGTTCGCCGGCAGGCTGTTACGGAGGCGAACCGGCGATGGTCACGCCGGTCACCGCGAAGCGTTCGACGGCGGCGACGTGACCGCCGGTGGAGGCCACGACGGTCAGCGTCCGTCCCGGCTCCGCCGTGAAGGTGACGGTGGCCGACCAGGGGGCGTTCTGGCCGCCGGCGCTCACGCAGCAGCGCTTGCCCAGCGGCTTGGCCTGGCCAGGTCGCCGGACCTGGATGCCGATGCTCTCGTCCACTCCCGTGATGCGGCCGCCCACGGTCAGCGGCGAGCCGACCGCCGCGCCGTAGCGCGGAGTGGTCAGCGAGAGCGAGGTGTCGTCGGTGCCGACCACCTCCCAGGGGGCGTCCTGGCCCGCGCCGTATCTGACGAGGTGCACGACGGCGGCCACCAGTGGCTCGGGGCCCTCCTCGCCGCGGTGGCCGACGTGCACGCGCGCGTGCCGCCCCTCGCGGACGGTCTTGACGATCTGGTCGATCTCGGTGAAGCCGAGGTGGTCGCGGGCGAAGGCGACGGCCGTGCGGCCCGCGTCGAGGTGCCACGCCTGCCGGCCGTCCTTCTGGTACGCGCGTCGCCAGGCGTCCGCCTCCTCCTGGCCCGTGAACGGCCACAGCGGCTGGTAACGACCGGCGACGAGGGAGTCGCGCGGCGGCGAGGCGGTGCCGGTCACGGGCGGGCCGGTCGCGGAGGAATCGGTCACGGACGGGGTTTCGGCGGGCGGCCCGGTCGGAGTGGGCTGCGCTGTGGGAGACCCGGCCGTCGGCGAGGCCACCGACGCGGTCGCCGTCGCATCGCTGCCACCGCTACCGCCGCCACCACCGGCACCGCCACCGCAGCCCGCGACGCTCAGCCCGAGCGCGACCAGCAGCGGCAGAGAGCGGCCGGTGAACGCTTTCATGCGAACCTCCTCGTCGAAGACGATCGTGCCGTACGGCCCGCCGAAGAGAACGTACCCAGTCGGCCGCCCCCTCCCCCACACCGTCGGCCGCCCCCTCCCCCACACCGTCGGCCGCCCCCTCCCCCACACCGTGGCGGCCTGGCCTGCGCGGTCATCTCGCGGTCATCCGGCGGGAGGCTCGGCGCGAATAAGGAGTGACGCCCTGAGGAGGTGAGCGAGATGCGGAGCACCCAGACCACGATGGTGCGCCCCAAGCCGGCGCGTCCCCGTCCTGGCCTCGATTTGCGCACCCCGTCGGGACGCCCCCTTCCGTACTGAGCCGGGCATACGGTCACCCGGCGTGGCCGCCACACCTGCCGCTCACCCGGCATGGCCGCCGGTCACGTCGGGCACCCGCGTCTCCACCCTCGACGGGCGCCGGTAGCCGGTGGACTCGGGCCGCGAGGGGATCTTCAGACGCCGCCGCTTCACCTCCTGGTAGGGGATCGTGGAGAGCAGATGGGAGATCATGTTGATCCTGGCGCGCCGCTTGTCCTCGCTCTCCACGTCGTGCCAGGGCGCCTCGGGGATGTGGGTGTGGATCATCATCTCGTCCTTGGCGCGGGAGTACTCCTCCCACCTCGTGATCGACTCCAGGTCGATCTCCGACAACTTCCACTGGCGCATCGGGTCCTCCAGCCGGTCGCGGAAGCGCCGCTCCTGCTCGGCGTCGCCGACCGAGAACCAGTATTTGCGCAGCAGGATCCCGTCCTCCACCAGCAGCCGCTCGAAGATCGGGCACTGGTGCAGGAACCGGGTGTACTCCTCCTGCGTGCAGAACCCCATCACCCGCTCGACGCCCGCCCGGTTGTACCAGCTCCGGTCGAACAGCACGAGCTGCCCGGCGGCCGGCAGGTGCTCGATGTAACGCTGGAAGTACCACTGGGTGCGTTCGCGCTCGGTGGGCGCCGGCAGCGCGACGATCCTGGCCACGCGCGGGTTGAGGTATTCGGCGACCCGCTTGATCGTGCTTCCCTTGCCGGCCGCGTCCCGCCCCTCGAAGATCACGACCACCCGCCGGCCCTCGGCCCTGACCCATTCCTGCAGCTTCACCAGCTCCGCCTGCAGGGGGAAAAGCTGCTTCTCGTACTTTTTACGCTTCATTCTGCCGGCGGTCATGCGGCCCCTTCCGTCGGAACGACGCTCCAGCAGCACTGTAAGCGCCCGGCCCCTTCACGGCCCGTCACCACCGCCGGACGGGCAGGACCGCGCCTCCGCGGCGCGTCACCACCGCCGGGCGGGCCGGATCGCGCCGGGCATCGTTCCAGGTCGGCGGCCAGGGCTGGGGGGCGCGGGCGTGGGTAGCGTCCATGACATGGCGCGCCGACGGCCTGATCTGGCGGGTGCGGACGCGGACACGAGGAGAAGCGATCATGACAGGCACCGGTGACCTAGGCCGACGCGTCATCCACCACCGTGAACGTCTCGGCCTGACCCGCGAGCAGGTCGCCGAGCGCGCCGACATGTCGCCCGGCTACCTGAGATATCTGGAGGAGAACGCCGACACCCCGGACACCGGCGTCCTCTACCGTCTGGCGGACGCCCTGCGGACCACGGTCGACGACCTCCTGGGAGGCGGCCAGGACCGCCCGCCCGGCCACGGCCCCGCCATGGCGCACCCGTCGCTGGAGGTGCTGGCGGAGCCGGAGTGCCGGCGGCTGATCGAGCCCGGGGGGATCGGGCGGGTGGCGTTCAGCGGCTCGCACGGGCTGACGGTGCTGCCGGTCAACTACCAGATGCACCACGGCGCCATCGTCTTCCGCACCGCCGCCGGCGGGCCCATGGACGAGGACCTGCGGACGGGCCAGGCCGGGGTGGACTTCAAGATCGCGTTCGAGATCGACAACATCGACGAGGCCAGGCGCGAAGGCTGGAGCGTCCTGGTGCAGGGCCCGGCGCACCACGTGGACCTTGAGGAGGCCGCCGGGGCGACCGGCTCGAAGGTCACCCCGTGGGCCGGCGGCGAGCGTCACCTCTACGTCCGCATCATCCCGCAGCAGATCACCGGCCGCCGCATCCACGGCCTGTAGGCATCGGGTTCTCCCGCTGCGGCAGGCGCCCGGCCCTGCCGGATGAACTCCCCCTTCACCTCAACGGCAGCCGGTCACGCCGAACGCCAGGAACTGCGTCACCTCCTCCGCCGAGAAGTTGTCGTCGGATCCGACCACCAGCGTGCACTCGCCGCTGTTCAGGCGCGGCCCCCAGGCCAGGCTCTCCAGGTTCTGCAGCGGCGGCGGGAAGGTGTGGACCAGGCGCTTGCGCACCGTCCGGTACGGCGGGCCGGCCGCCAGGGAGTCGCGATTGAGCACGTTCGTGGCGCCCCGCAGGTCGATCTCGTACAGCTTCACCCGGTAGCCCGAGCCCTCCACCCAGGCCCGCTCCAGCGCCAGGTAGCGGAAGTCGTCGACGGCCAGGATCTCCGACACACCGGTCTCGGCCCAGCCGGTCGGGGGGTTGGGGGCGGCGGGCAGCGCGTCGAGGGGGTAGGCGTATTGGGAGCGCAGCCGGCCCTGACGGCTCCACACGGTGAGCCGGGACGGCGCGCCGCGCTTGACCGTCGGCATCGGCCCGTCCTCGTAGCGCGGGCCCTCGGTCACGGCGGCGATCGTCCACGGGGAGATGGCCAGCCCTTCGAATCCCGAATTACGCCGCGGCCCGTTCTCGGTGTCCGTCAGATGCAAATTCGTCGGCACCGGCAATTCGGCCGTCTGCCGCCCTTGTGCATCCATGCGGCGCACCGCCGAGGTGGAGACCGGAATGGCCGGGTTTCGCTCGTCCGGCCGGTCTCCCTCGTCACCCCACAGCAGCCGGCCGCTGCGCGGGTCGAACCTGATGGACTCCGGGTCGGCCGACTCCGGCTTGCCGTAGGCGGGGAACGGCGTGCCGTCGGGCCTGGTCAGCGTCGTGACCCCGGTGATCCGCAGCCCGCCGAACTCCCCCGACGCCGGATCGATGTCCAGCCGCCCGGTGTAGAAGCGGGCGGGGTTGTAGCGCCACCGGTCGTCGGAGATGAAATACCAGGTGTCGGTGGCGGGATCGCGGTCGATGCCCGAGAGGCCGCCCACGACGGTGTCCTCGTATCTCATCATGTGCGGCACCCGTTGCTCCCCGAGGAACCGCGTGATCCGTACGGGCTCCTCCGGGGCCGCCGCCGCGGGCGCGGGCGCGGTGACGCCCGCCGAGACCACCATGAAGGCGAGGGCGATTTTTATTATTCTGCGCGAACGAGCCATATTTCCCCCTCGGCCACCGGGCACCCGACGGAGAAATGAAAGCGCAATTCTTCGGTGAAGTCCATGGGCAGATAAACGCATGGTGCACCCGAAAAAGGGCGAAATTAAGAAACCGCCGACGTTTGTCTTCGCCGGCGATGATCGTTGATCGTGACCCGTCCAGTGGAGGAGCGAGAGGGCTCTGGTATGGTGATCGTCTCGAACGAGATCGGCCAGGGAGGTGAGACCCATCAACGCTGTGTCACTCTGGGTGCTCCCTTCCAGCGATCGTTAGGTTGACCGCGGGAGCGCTCATCGGCATTCCGAAAGGCTCCCATGTCGGTTTCATCCGTTACCACCGCTGAGGTCGTCGCGCGCCTGCGCGCGGCCGGATGCGTGTTCGCCGAGGACGAGGCTCGGCTGCTGTTCTCCACCGCCCCCACGCCCGCCGGCCTCGACGCCATGGTGGCGCGGCGCGTCGCCGGTGAGCCCCTCGAACACGTGCTGGGCTGGGCGGAGTTCTGCGGCCTGCGGGTGGTGGTGGAGCCCGGGGTCTTCGTGCCCCGGCCGCGCACCGCGTTCCTCATCGAGCGGGCCGTCGCGCTGGCCCGCACGGTCGCCGGCCCGCCGGTCATCCTCGACCTGTGCTGCGGCACGGGCGCGATGGGCGCGGCGGTGACGGCCGAGCTCGACCGGGCCGGGCTTGACCGCGCCGAGCTGCATGCCGCCGACCTCGACCCCGCGGCCGTGCGCTGCGCCCGGCGCAACCTTCCCGGCGCCCGCGTCTACGAGGGCGACCTGTACGCGCCGCTGCCCCCCTCGCTCCGGGGCCGGGTGCACCTGCTGATCGCCAGCCCCCCGTACGTGCCGTCGGAGTCGATCGGGCTGCTGCCTCCCGAGGCGCGGCTGCACGAGCCCCTGATGGCGCTCGACGGCGGCGGCGACGGGCTCGACGTGGCCCGGCGGGTGATCGCCGAGGCGCCGCGCTGGCTCGTCCCCGGCGGCCACCTGCTGGTGGAGACGAGCGAACGCCAGGCGGACGAGACCGCCGCGACCGTGACCCGCGCGGGACTGGTCGCGCGGGTCACCCGTTCGGAGGAGCTCGACGCCACCGCCGTGATCGGAACGCTCCCCTAGCTGATCCAGGCGAAGGCGTGGCTGCCGGGGACAGAGCGAGGCACCCGTGCACCGGCTCGCGGTGCACGGGTCCGGAGACGCCTGCTTCGCCTGTACCGGCGGACCCGTCAGCAGGTCCGGTAGGTGGAGAAGTTCTCGAAGCGTGACAGGTAGAGGTGGCCGTCAGGGCCGAGCAGGAGATTGGAGATCGGGCGGGCGATGAGCGTGAAGGCCATCGTCCCGCCCCGCGTCGTCGAAGGCGATCGAGCCGGGGGCCAGGTTCCCGGCGACCGGGGGTCCGCCACTTGAGCGAGTCCGTGGCGATGTCGTACGCGAACGCCGTCGCCTCGCCCTGCGGGGTGTTGGTGCCCCCGTCTCTGCTCCAAATAACGGTCTTGACCGTCATTGGCTTCATGGGCTTCTGGCAAGAGTGGCGGCGTGGGGAGCCGAGCGCGGCGCGGGCTTCGATGCCGGGTTCGGCGACACGTCGGCCGCGCGATGGCGCTACGGCCGTCGGCTTTACCGGTGCCGTTCGAGCGTGAGCAGCGGCTCGGCGAAGACAGGCGCCGGCGCCCCCGGATCTGCGGCGACAGCCTGCTCCAGGCGGCGGAAGCCGATCTCCAGCTCGTCGGGACTGAGCTGAGCGAAGAACGAGAGGGTGCGCAGGCGCAGCCGTTCGAGCATGTCACCGCAGGTGCCGTAGGACGGCTCGGTGAACGTGCCGAAGCCGGCGACGCGCCAGCCGTCCGACGTGAACATCGCGATGACCTCATGGAGCGGCTGGAACAGCGAGGCGTCCACCTCGAAACCGCGAGGGAAGTGCTCCAGCCACCACGGCCTGGGATGGTGGTCGCTGAAATTCGCGCGCAGGAGCAGCCGCCCGCCGGGCCTGAGCACCCTGGCCAGCTCCTGGGCCGCCCGCGGCTTGTCCTGAACGTGGTGCCAGGACAGGAACATGAGAGCGTAGTCGGCGCTGCCGGACGGCACCGGCATGTCCTCGGCGGAGCCCGCCAGATACCGCACATCGGGATGCCGGGCCCGCGCCTGCGCCACCTCGCGCATGCGGACCGACGGCTCGACGCCGGTGACCGGCCCGAACGTCCGCGCCAGCGCGGGGGTGAACCTGCCGGTCCCCGAGCCGACGTCCAGCCCCGCCAGCGGACGCCGCTCGGGCAGCACGGCTCCGAAGGCGCTGATCCAGGTCTGTAGCTGCTGGTCGGTGAGCGCACGGCCGCGCGCGTAGTCCTGGTGCTGCTCTGTGTCGTAGTCGATCCGCCTCATCCACCGCTCCCGCCTGATCCGTGCCACGGCTGACCGTCAGCCCGATATATCGACTTGATACATCGGCACGATATGCGGAGTCACGTCATGTCGCAAGGGACCGCGTTGCCGCGCCTGCGCCTCTCGGCGTCGGCGGGAGGCTCCCCCAGCACGGTAAAGTGGCCGGGCGATGGCACAGAAAGGACTGGCGCGTGACATGGTCGTGCGCGCCGCGCTCGACCTCCTCGACGAGGCCGGCCTCGACGGTCTGTCCGTGCGTCGCCTGGCCGCCCGCCTGGACGTGCGCAACCCCGCGCTCTACTGGCACTTCCGCAACAAGCAGGAACTGCTCGACGAGATGGCGCGCGAGCTGCTCGCCGCCGACATGGGCGGCCCGCGCCCGGACGAGTCCTGGCGCGACTGGCTGACCCGGCGCGCGCACCGCTACCGCCGGATGTTGCTGAGCCATCGCGACGGGGCCCGGCTGGTCGCGGGCAGCGATCCGGGGCCGGCGGTGGGGCGGGCGTTCGAGGAGGAGCTGAGGTCGCTGGTCGGGCTGGGCTTCACCCCCGCGCAGGGGCTGCACGCGATCGGGTCCATCAGCCACTACACGCTCGGGTTCGTGCTGAACGAGCAGAGCAGGCTCGAACGGCTGAGCCGCGACGAGGCCGGGGACCTGTCGGCGTACGCCGCGGACTACCCGCTCACGGTGGCCGGGGTGCGCGAGGGCGGCGCGCCCACGAGCGACGAGGCGTTCGCCTGCGGCCTGCGGCTCATCCTCGACGGCGTGGCGGCCACGGGCCCGGCCTGACCGGCACGCGGCACGCGCCGGAGGTCGGCCGGCGGAGAGGCCGGCGCGCACGGGGTCGCGGCGGGGCGGGCGCTTCTCGGAACGCGGGCGCTCCCCCGCTCCGGCCTCCCGGCAGGAGGCTCATGCCACCCGAGCCTCCTGCCGGCTGCGGCCCCCGGGCCGCGTCAGCCGGCCGGGAGAGGGGTGACGGCCAGGGTCGCGGGCAGGGCGATCGGGCGCCAGGTCCCGGGATCGGGGGTGTACTGCGGCTCTCCGGCGAGCGCCAGGCCGGGGAAGCGGCTCAGCAGGGCGGACAGCGCGCGTTCGGCCTGCAGGCGGGCCAGCGAGGCCCCGACGCAGAAGTGCGGCCCGTGCGCGAACCCGAGATGCGCCGCCGGCGCGCGCCCGACGTCGAACACGTCAGGGTCGTCGAACACGCGCGGGTCCCGGTTCGCGCCGGGGATCGCGACCGTGACGGGCACGCCCTCGGGTACGAGCACGCCGCCGATCTCGACGTCCTGCCTGGTGAAGCGCGGGATGGTGAGCAGTTGCGGGCCGGCCCAGCGGATCAGCTCCTCCACGGCGCGCGGCCAGAGCCCGGGGTCGGCGCGGAGCGCGGCGACCTGGCCGGGGTGGCCGAGAAGGGTGACGACGCCGTTGGTGATGAGGTTCGTCGGCGTCTGGCCGGCGAGGACGAGTTGCCAGACCATGGTGACCAGCTCGTCGTCGGACAGGCGGTCACCGTCCTCCTCCTGGACGCGGAGCAGGTCGGAGATGAGGTCGTCGCCCTTGACGGCCCGGCTCCTGGCGACCGCCTCCTTGGCGCCCTCCATGATCCCGGGGATGGCCTCGGCGAACCGCTCCCCGTGGCCGGCCGCGACGTCGGCCCCGAACGCACGCCAGCGCGGCCGGTCGGCGGCGGGGATGCCGACCAGCTCGCAGATCACCTCGATCGGCAGCGGCCGGGCGAAGTGCGCCAGCAGGTCGACGGTGCCGTCCTCCCCCACGTGGCCGGGCAGGTCGTCGAGCAGGCCGTCGATGACGGCCTGCATCCGCGGCCCGAACGCGGCGGCGTGGCGCGGCGTGAACGCGGGCGCCACGAGCCTGCGCAGCCGCATGTGCTCGGCGCCGTTCATCTCGGACATGGTGCGCATGTACGGCAGGCAGTGCTCGGGCACGTCGGGCCGCTGGTAGCTGTTCGCGCGGATCTCCAGCCGGGGGTCGGACAACATCGCCCGCGCCTCCTCGTGCCGCGTCACGGCCCAGAACGGGCCGAACCCGGGCGCCACCAGCCGCACCACCGGCGACTGCTCCCTGGCCTTCGCATACGCCGTGAACGGGTCGCGCAGCACCGCGAGGTCCGTCAGGTCGATCTCCGGCACGTCGGTCATCGCCGCTCCTCGCATTTCAAATGACTTCATCATCTGAATGCTCACGGTATCTTTATTCGCGAGCGCCCGGCAAGCCGGAGACCGGGCGGTCAGCGGTCGAAGCGGATGACCACGCGGCGGTTCTTGGCGCGGCCGGCGGGGTCGTCCCGGCCGCTCTGGGTGTTGGGCGCGACCGGATCGGCCTCGCCGTGCCCAGCCGCGGCGACCGGCGGCCCGCCGCCCAGCAGGCGGTCCAGCTCCCGCTTGACGCTCTCGGCGCGGCGGCGCGACAGGGCGAGGTTGTAGCCGGTCGTGCCCCTGGCGTCGGTGTGACCGTCGACGCGGACCGTGCCGGTGGCCGCGCGCAGCCGCCCGGCGATCCGGGCCAGGTGGCGGGCGGCGACCGGGGTCAGCGCGTCCTCGTCGAAGGCGAACAGCACGTCCGACGAGATCGTGATCCTGGTCGCCGTCCCCTGCGCGGTCTCCGTCTGCAGCGGCTCGACGGTCAGCCGCAGGTCGAGCACCGCCTGCCGGAGGTTCGCCTCGGGGACGTCCACGGCAGGCGCCGGACCCGTCAGCGCCACCAGGAACGGCAGGACGGCCAGCGCCCGGAGCCTCATGACGTCACCGGCACGTCACGGAACGGCGGCTCCGCGCCGATGCTGACGTCCAGCTCGGTGACGCCGGCCTCGGGCGCGGGGAAGGTGTAGGTGCGCAGGCTCGCCGCGCCCACCTTGATGATCCAGTACGGCGGCGCCAGCGGCCGGCCCTCGGAGTCGCGCACGATCAGGTAGCGCTTGAGCCGGACGTTGTCGACCAGCGTGATCGCCGACGGCCCGGCCCCGGTGAACCTCTCGACCGAGATGTAGGTCTCCCCCTCGGACCGCGGCGTGAAGCGCAACACCAGGTCGAGCAGCCTGCCGCGGCGCTTGAGCGACATCACCGCCACCTCCGCGCTCCGCCGCTCGTCCACCCGGAACGTCGCGCCGGCCAGCGGCTTGTCCCCCGCCGGCGGCGGCTGCACGGCGGGCTCGCGCACGGCCCCCGGCGCACTGCGGGTGACCGAAGCAGGGGCCGAGGTGGTGGCCCCCGGCGTGGGGCGGGCGGCTCCGGGGATGGAGCAGGCCGCCAGCGGCAGTACGACTGCCGCGACCATCCACGTTCGCGTACGCCTGCGCATGACACCCCTCCGAAGCAGCGACGATGCACCACGGTAAGGAGGAGCCCGCCCGGAGGTCGAAGGAGAAATACCCGCCGCGAACGCGTACTTTTGCCTGTGACTTCGCCCTTGATGGAACCGGCGGCCCACCCGGGGGGTCCAAGTCATGGGCGACGTTCACTCCGGCCCTTCACCGCCCGCCGGACGACCAGGGCGTTGACTGGAGCGCCGGCCGTCGCCACGGACGGCCCTTCCCGTCCGCCGGCACACGCTGGACGTCGCCCCCGCCAGCTCACTTGCGCGGCGCGACCGCCAGGTTGTCGTCGAGGACGCGGGCCAGGAAGGCGTCCAGATTGACGGTGAGCCGCAGGACGCGCTCCTCCGCCGTGAGCGTCTCGAAGCGGGTGCCGAGCTCGGTCTGCTTCTTGTCGCGTACGTAGAGGGAGCAGGCCAGGTCGGCGCACATGTAGGCGCCGACGGTGTTGCCCTGGCGACCGGCGGCGCCGACCCTGGGCGCGGTGAACAGGGAGACGCCGGTGCCCGCGTGCGGGGTCACGCACACCGAGCACATGGTGGACTTGGTGAAGCTCCTGCGTACCTCCTGGGTCAGGCGCAGCGCCACGCCGACGAGCGCGCCGCCGCGCTCGGTGACCAGGTAGGCGCGCTCGGGCGCCCCCGGATCGCGCCAGCCCAGGAAGTCGAGATCGGGCCAGGGGGACGCGGACAGGCCGCGCGGCACGTTCAGCCGGCGGGCCTCGCCCTTGGAGCAGTTGACGAACGACGCGCGGACGGCCTGTTCGGTGACGGGGTTCATGATGGTCTTCCTCCGGGGTGTGGTGGTGACGGGGCGGGGACGCGCCCGCTACGGGGAGACCCGCCAATGCCTGAGCGCGCTGTCGAGCGCGTCGAGGATCCTCGCCCAGGAGGCGTCGACGTCGCGCGAGTGCGCGAACCCGCCGCTCGCCTCCAGGCTGAAGAACCCCTGGTAGGTGCTGCGCAGCAGCCGGATGGCGTCGGTCAGGTCAGGCTCGGGCAGCCCGTACGCGCTCAGGTGCGCGTAGGTGGTGGCCATGATGCGCAGGTGCCCCGGCGACGCGGCGACCACGGCCGGCTCCAGGGCCATCTGGGTGGCCTGGTAGCAGCCGGGCCGGGTGCGCGCGAACGCCCGCCAGGCCTCGGCGAACCCGGCCAGCGCGTCCTTGCCCGCGCGCCCCGCCGTCGCCGCGGTGAGGCGGTCGGCGAGGTCGCGCGCGGCCAGGACGGCCACCCTGACGCGCAGATCCCGGACGTTCCTGACGTGGGAGTACAGGCTCGCGTCCGCGACTCCGAAGCGGCGCGCCAGCGCGGACACCGTGACGTTGTCGAAGCCGGCCTCGTCGGCCAACTCGGCGGCCGCCTCGGTGACGCGGTCCGCCGTCAGCCCGGCACGAGCCATCTACACCCTCATCCCAAAAAGTGGTCTCCTTACGCCATTAACCTAGGACTCCTAGGTTGGGTAAGGCAAATGGATATTTCACAGGTTCGCCGGCAGCACCGGGCGGCCCTGGACGCCGGGGGCGGCCGTTCAGGTCGGGCTCAGCACCGGTCGGCCATTTCCGCTGCGGCAGCGAGGCCAACTGCTCGACGTAGATGGGCTCGCTGATCTCCGAACGGAAAGTCACGGCAAGCCGCTCAATCCCCGGCGACCAAGGATCCCCAACCCGGGAAGCCATACCGCGGATGGCCTACCGCAGAAGTTGCAGCGCCGCTCGACAGGGCGGGCAAAAGTCTGACCCCGCTGCTCCCGGAGCGGATGCCGGCGCTGATCGATGACGACCTCGTGTTCGAGGACGGTACGGGGGCGGCGCGGCCGACGACGGTGGCGAACCAGTGGTTGCGTGAGCTGCCGACCAGCGGGTGCCCGGCGTGCGGGGACGGTTCGCGGCAACCACGTGGGGGCGGCACCTGAGCGTGCTGTCGTTGTTCTGCCGGTGGGCGATGGCGGAGGGGCATGCGGAGGCCGAGCCGTTCACCTACCGGACGGCGCGAGCGCTGTTCGCCGGGAAGGCCGGGAAGTACGGGTGAATCTGGATGCCGCCGATCAGCCGGCCGACGGCCGGCCCTCGTTCCCGGATACCAAATATCGGCGCACCGCCTCTCGCCCACCGGGAACGAAAGGCCATCGTCGTCGCGATCCGATGCATCCAGCGCCGACGCTCCGCCTCCGCGCGATCCACGACCCCCAGCACGCGGTCCCGTTCATCCGCCCGCTCGCCCATGCAGGACACGATCGCAGGCACCACCGACAACCTGCTCTACGAGCACCCCAAGCTGGCGATCTGCGTCACATGACCTACTCGGAAACGCCACACGAGCGACGACCCCCAGCGCGAACACCCCGATGGAAACCCAAGGTGTCGGCGTAGTGGGAAGGTCAGCGGCGGGGGCCGGCCGTCCAGTGCGCGGGGCGGGTGAGCGCGGGCGGGAGCCGGGTGGCGGCGTCGCCCTTGGCGGCGTTGAGCTGGGCCTGGGTGAGGAAGACGCAGCCGGTGAGGTCGGCGCCCGACAGGTCGGCGCCGCGCAGGTCGGCCCCGATCAGGTCGGCCTGCCGCAGGTCGGCGCCCCGCAGGTCGGCGCCGATCAGATAGGCCCCCCTGAGGTTGGCCGCGCGCAGCCCCGCGCCCTTGAGCTTGGCGCCGATCAGGTCGGCGCCCCTGCGCTCCTTGCCCTTGCGCCCGGCTCTGACCAGCTCGCTGGTACGCAGCAGCAGGACGTTGATCTCGGCCCGGTGCGCCGCCACGTCGGTCTTCTCCAGCACCTCGGCGCTCTCCCGGGTCAGCCGCTCCGTCGCGTCGAGGGCCTGGCGCAGCTCGGCGTGGATGGGGCGGGCGGGCTCCAGGGCCAGCGCCTCCGCGAGATACCACAGCAGCTCGTGCAACTGACGCATGATCGGGAACACCGCGTACATCTGCCCGGCCGTCTCCGGGGCCTGCCGCCAGCTCGTGCCCTCGAACGTGACCTGCGAGACCTTCTGCCCGGCCCCGAAGCAGTCGTAGACGGTGCAGCCGGCCATGCCGCGCTGCCTGAGCTCCGCGTGGACGGAGCAGCCGAAGTCCGCGCGCAGGTTGTGGCAGGGCTGCCCGGCGTCCTTGTCCATCGCGAAGTCGGCCGACGCCGAGAACGGCAGCGCCACGCAGCACAGCCCGAAGCAGCTTCCGCAGTCGGCCAGCAGGCCGAGCTCGCGCGGGGTCGTTCCGGGCAACGTGCCGCTCCTGGGTGTGTCTCGGGGTTCTGGCCATCAAGAATACTCAAGGATGGAAGTACGGCGTCGTCGTGGTGAGCGTCTCGAAGCCCAGCCGCGCCAAGATCGGGCAGCTCTGGCCGGAGGCGTCCACCTGCAAATAGTCGTAGCCACCCGCCAGTGCCTCGCGGGCCCGGTGGGCGACCAGGGCGCGGTAAACGCCTCTGCCCCGCCATTCCGGCACGGTGCCGCCGCCCCACAGGCTCGCGAACCGGGTGCCCGGGTGCAGATCCATGCGGGCGGCGCTGATCGGCGCGTCGCCGGCCATGGCCACGACGGCGACGACGGTGCCCGCCGCGAGCTGGTCGAGCAGGCGCTCTTTGACGCGCTCGCGGCCGGCGCCGAAGGCGCGCTCGTGCACCTCGGCCACCAGCTCCACCTCCTGCGGGCCGGTCACCGGGACCAGGCGGACGCCCGGCGGCACCTCGGCGCCGGGCAGCCCGGCGGCCTCGGCGACCATGAGGGTCTCCGCTGGCTCGGCGGTGAAGCCGGCCGCGAGGAGCCTGCGGTCGAGGTCGGCGGGCTGGTCGTGCGCGTACAGCTTCCACTCGAACGCCCGGCCCAGCGACCCGAAGCGGCGGACCTGCTCGGCGATGGCCGCGTCCGCGCCCGCGGCGTCGAGGCCGGACCACAGGACGCCGTTCCAGCCGTGCTCCGGGCCGACCTGGCGCACCACGGCGCCTTCCCGTTCGATCGAGGCCGCCGGCCCGTCGGGGCGCGCCTCACGCCGCAGCTGCCGGTCGAACAGGGCGAGCACCTCGTTGCGATCCATCGGGCCACCTCAGCACCCTGCGCCACTCCCGGACAACCGGTTTTCCCCTCAGCCGCCGTATCGCCGCTGCCTGGCGGCGAAGCTGCGCAGCGCGCGCAGGAAGTCGATCTCGCGGAAGGCCGGCCAGTAGGCCTCGCAGAAGTACAGCTCGGAGTAGGCCGACTGCCAGAGCAGGAAGTTCGACATGCGCTGCTCGCCGCTGGTCCTGATGACCAGGTCGGGGTCGGGCAGGCCGGCGGTGTACAGGTGGGGGGCGATGTCGTCGACGGTCAGCGTGGCGGCCAGCTCCACCATGGACTGGCCCGCCTCGGCCCGCTCGTGCAGCAGCTCCCGCAGGGCGTCGATCACCTCCTGGCGGCCGCCGTACCCGATGGCGAGCGTCAGGTGGAAGCCGGTCGTGCACGTGCGGGTGGCCTCGACGGCGCTCTTGAGCGCGCGGGCGGTCGTGTCGGGCAACATGTCGAGCAGCCCCGCGACGTGCACCTGCCAGCGCGCGTCGGGCCGGTCGAACCGGTCGGCGACCATCTGCTCGATCACCCGCAGCAGGTAGGCCACCTCCGCGTCGCCGCGGCGCTGGAGGTTCTCCGTCGAGCACAGGAACACCGTCACGTGCGTGATGCCCAGCCCCTCGCACCACGACAACACGTGCTCGATGTGCTCGGCGCCGTACTTGTGGCCGATGCTGGGGTTGGCCATGCCTCGCTGCCTGGCCCAGCGGCGGTTGCCGTCGATGATGAGGCCCACGTGGGCCGGCAGCGGGCCCGCCATGACCTGCCGGCGCAGGCGCCGGGCGTAGAAAGCATGAAGGAAGTCAGTCGTCTGCACGCTCCCAGGATGACGCGCTCTCGTCTCCGGTATCTGATCTTTCCTGATTTCCGCGTGTCAGATGTGTGAGCTTGTCCGGGTTGGTGACGGCGTAGATGCCGGACACCCGCTCGCCGTCCGGGGTCAGGTCCAGGACCATCATGGCGAACGGGGCCTCGCCGTCGAACAGCACCGCCGACGGGTCCCCGTTCACCTCGCGGAAGCGCACGTCCAGGCCGTCGGACTCCCACCGCGAGGTCAGCAGCCTGGCCACCTTGTCGCGCCCGTGGACGGGCCGCGGGCCGAAGGCCTTGCCGCCGCCGTCGACCCAGAAGCTCACGTCGGGGGCCAGCAGCCGCAGCAGGGCCCGCAGGTCGCCGCCGAACACGGCCGACAGGAACCTCTCGGTGGCCGCGCGCCGCAGCCCGGGATCGACGTCGTAGCGGGGGCGGCGGGCGTGGACGTGCTCGCGGGCGCGGTGGGCGAGCTGGCGGACGGCCGCCGGCGTGCGGCCGAGGATCTCGCCGATCTCGGGGTGGGCGTAGCCGAACACCTCGTGCAGCAGGAACACCACGCGTTCGAGCGGGGTGAGCGTCTGGAGCACCACGGCCAGGGCCATCGACACCGACTCGGCGCGGACGGCCGGGTCGGCCGCGTCGTCCGGCGCGGCGGTGGCGACCGGCTCGGGCAGCCAGGAGCCGATGTAGTCCTCGCGGCGGCGGCTGACGCCGGCCTGGCGGGCCAGCGCCCGGTTGACCGCGACCCGCACCAGGTAGGCGCGCGGGTTGACGATCTCCGCGCCGGTCGCGCTCCTCGGCTCCCAGGCCAGCCAGGTCTCCTGCAGCACGTCCTCGGTGTCGGCGACGCTGCCCAGCATGTTGTAGACGATGGAGAACAGCAGCTCCCGGTGGTCGATGAAGATCTCGGTGGCCGTCGTCTCCGGCATCGCGGCGCTCCTCCCGGCACGGTCGTCCTGTCGCCTGCTGAGAGCCGGTACGTCCTCCGGAGTGTGACACGGCCGGCCCGGAATGTGACAGAACTCACAGCCAGGCGTCGCCCCAGCCGGCGTCTCTGGCCAGGCGGTAGCGGTCGCCCTGCCGTTTGGAGACGATCACGTCACGGACCCCGTCCTCCTCGGTGCACAGGCGCAGGGACACCATGCCCTTGCGCTGCTGCGGATGACGCAGGACCCGGGCGGCGGCCCGAGGGCGGGCCTCCGCCGTGGCGGCGACGTAGGAGAACTTCTCGTCCTCGAAGCTGAGCGTGCCGGCCTTGATCCGGCGGTGCAGAGCGGTCCTGGGCAACCGCACGGAGAAGTGACACCAGTCGCGTTCCGGCTGGATGGGGCAGCGGCCGTCGTGGGGGCACGGGGCGACGATGCTCAGGCCGTGGCCGGACAGGGTCTGCCTGGCCTCGGCGATGGCGGCGTAGCCGGCGGGGGTGCCGGGTTCGACGATGAGCACCATCGCCGCGTCCCCGGCCAGCCAGCGGACGACGCCGGGGCGGTCGGCGGGCGGCAGCTCGTTCAGGGCGTACGACATGGTCACCAGGTCGGCGGCGGGCCGGTCGAGTCCTGGGTGGATGGACGCCTGCCGCCAGGCCGTGTCCCGGAGCCCCGCCGCGGCGCCGGCCAGGCGCCGGCCCAGGGCGATGATGTGCGGGTCGTGCTCGATGACGGTGGCCCGCTCCAGGGACGGCCAGATCTCGCGGGCCGCCCAGATCGCCGCCCCGGTGCCGCCGCCGACGTCGAGGTGCGTCGCAGGGGCGAACCCCGGCGTCAGCGCCGCCGCCTGCCGCATGGCCGTGACCGCGGCGGCGTAGGTGGCGGGCATGCGGTACGCCGCATAGGCGGCTATGTCGGCTCGCGTGCGCAGGTGGACGGCCCCGGAGGGGGCGCCGGTCCGGTAGCGCTCGGTGAGCTGGACCACCGAGTCCGACAGGTCCTGCGGCGAGTAACGGGCCAGAACCTGGTCGAGGGCGGTTCTGAGGAGGTCTGGAAGCATGGGGGCGATCACCTGCTGTCGGAACGGGCGGGACCGGCGGCCTCAGGGGACCGCACGGGGTGAGGACTCACCGACCTGGTCGGCTCGCGTGCGCGGCTCACCCGGAGCCCGGGGCCACCAGGGCAGGGTCGCCGGTGCGCGCGGCGGCGGGAGCCATGGTGAAGGCGCCGGCGGACGCCGTGGGAGCGGTCCACAGGTGGGAGCGGCCCGCGCCAAGGCGCGCGGACATGGGGGCACGCAAGAAGAGCTCCTCGGAAGGAAAGGGAGAAACGGTCGGTTACGCGAGCGACCGCTTCAGACGAGGAGTATTCGCCCGCCGGCACGAACCCGACGGCGACCGGCTAGCGCGGACAGCGCCCTCGCCTGGAAGCGGTGAACCTGACCTTGGCGAGGCGCATGCGTACTCCCATCAATCTCTTCTTATCAACCCGGGACATTATCAACTATGCGACAGCGTCAGAGACACCGCCATACTCCCCCTGACGTCGTGGTCCATCGCCGGTTCGCGGCGCACTGCGCCGCCGGCGAACACGTCCGCGCCGGCCCGCCGCGCTGCGGTAGCGTCGCGGCATGGTGATCATCGACGGCGTCCGGATCGCGTATGACGAGACCGGCCCGGACTCACCGGCGGGCACCGTCGTGCTCGTGCACGCGGGGGTCGCCGACAGGCGCATGTGGGACCACCGGTTCCTGGCCCTCGCCGAGCGCTACCGCGTGATCCGCTACGACTGGCGCGGCCAGGGCCGCTCCGGCGACGCCGAGGGCGAGGTCTGCCACCACGAGGACCTGCTCGCCGTCATGGACGCGCTGGGGGTGGAGCGGGCCGCGCTGGTGGGCGGGTCGATGGGCGGCGCGTACGCCACCGAGGCCGCACTCGCCGCCCCGTCGCGGGTCGCCGCGCTCGCCCTGATCGGCTCGGGCCTCGCCGGTCACTCCTGGCCCGCGGAGATGCTGGAGCAGGCCCGCAAGCGGGTGCACACCTCGGTCCCCGCCGGCCGCCTGGCCCGCTATCACGCCGATGAGGTGGATCCCGCCGACGTACGCGCGATGGCGGAGGCGCTTCGGCGCGCGGACGGGCCGGACGCATGTTCGGATGACGGCGGCGCTTCGGCGCGCCTATGCCGGGGAGCGCGTCGCTTCCGGGGAGCGTGACCACACGCGGCCGGACAGTGCGGTGTCGGCGGCCAGGATCCCGCCGATGGCCGAGGCCACCAGCTCCCTGTGCCCGGCCGGCAGCTCACCCGCCAGCGCGTCCAGCCGCTCGGCGACCCCGTCGTGGACGAGCACCGCGATCCGCGCCCCGTCGCAGGTGAGGTCGATCTGGCAGGCGCGCCTGTCGCGGGCGTCGCGGGCGCGGAGCACCAGGTCGCGTTTCTCGGCCCGGTCCACGAGCCCGGTGAGGCTCGACTTCTCCAGGTGCAAAGCTCGCGTGAGCTCCGTCATCCCGACAGGCCCGCCCATGAGCAGGCACAGGAGCTGGGCCTGCTGCGGCGTCAGGTCGTGCTCCCGGCTGACCTCCCCGAACACCTGCTGCACCAGATGGCCCAGGCGGACGAGGGCGTCGGTGAACAGCAGAACCGGCTCTTTCGTCGTCACCACGCCCCCGAGTCTAGTTGACAATCATTCGCTACACGAACTAATTTTCTTCGTACAACCAACTGTTCGCATAACAAACTAATGTGGCGTCCTCTTCCCGCCGCGACCGTGCCCGAGCGAGCCGGGCACGGCACCAGCAAGGAGCCTCCCATGCCCGACTACGGCCACGACCTGCTTTTCAGCGCCAATCTGCTGCCCTCCGCCGCGCAGCCGGACGCCGTCGTAGCCCTCGCGCGGCTCGCCGAACGCGCCGGGCTGGACCTCGTCACCTTCCAGGACCACCCCTACCAGCCCGCCTTCCTCGACACCTGGACCCTGCTCAGCTACGTCGCCGCCGCCACCGAGACGATCAAACTGGCGGGCAACGTCCACCCGCTCCCGCTGCGGCCGCCGGCCATGCTCGCCCAGGCCGCCGCCAGCCTGGACCTCCTCAGCCACGGCCGGTTCGAGCTCGCCCTCGGCACCGGCGGGTTCCAGGACGCCATCGCCGCCATCGGCGGTCCGCGCCTCAGCGCCGGCCAGGCGGTGGACGCGCTCGAAGAGGGCATCCACATCATCCGCGCGGCCTGGGACACCGGCACACCCGGCGGCATCCGGCACCACGGCGAGCACTACCGGATCGACGGCGCCCAGCGCGGCCCCCGGCCCGCCCACGACATCGGCATCTGGCTGGGGGCGTACAAGCCGCGCATGCTCCGGGTCGTCGGCCGGCTCGCCGACGGCTGGTTGCCCTCCCTTCCGCGTCTGGGGTCCTTCGACGAGATCTCCGAAGGCAACGCCGTCATCGACGAGGCCGCCGCCGGGGCGGGCCGATCGCCCGGCGACATCCGCCGTCTGCTCAACCTCGGCGGCGAGCTGCCCGCCGAGCGCCTGGCCGACCTCGCGCTCACGCACGGCGTCAGCGTCTTCACCCTGATGGTCGACGATCCCCGCCAGATCCAGCGCTTCGCCACGGAGATCGCCCCGGCCGTACGCGAACTGGTCGCCGCGGAACGCGCCGGCACCCGGCCGGACGCGGACGCCGTGGACGGCGCGAACGGCGCGAACGGTGCAGACGGTGCGAACGGCGCGGACGCCCGGCGAGCGGGAGCGGGCTCCGGTGCCGCTCGGCCGGCGGTGCCGGGGGCCCTTCCCGCTGCTCGGGCGAAGGTCTCGGTGAAACAAGGGGCTCCGCTGGCCGCCGTCCCGACCCCCGACGACGGGGTGCGGCTCAGCGAGGCCCGTGTCTGGGACGAGAGCACCCGCCCGGCCGGCCCCGGCCCCGACCCCGGCAGGCGGTACACCCCCGCCGAGCAGGCCGGCGGCCAGCGTCTCATCGACGTCCACGATCACCTGCGCACCGAGCTGGCCCAGCTGCGCGACCTCGTGGACCAGGTCTCCGCCGGCGTGCTCGACGCCGCGTCGGCCCGCTCGCGCATCAACACCATGACCATGCGCCAGAACAACTGGACCCTGGGCGCCTACTGCGAGTCCTACTGCCGGCTCCTCACCATGCACCACTCCACCGAGGACGCCTCCGTCTTCCCCCGTCTGCGCCGCGCGGAGCCCGCGCTCGAACCCGTGCTCGACCGGCTCCAGGAGGAACACCACGCCATCCACAAGGTCGTCGAACGCGTGGACCGCGCTCTCGTCGCCTTCGTCGCCGACCCGGCCGCCCTGGCCGACCTGCGCGCCACCGTGGACCTGCTCACCGACACCCTGCTGTCCCACCTGTCGTACGAGGAGCACGAGCTCGTCGAACCCCTGGCCAGGCACGGTCTCTGAGCCCGGCTCACAGCCTCGGCGGCCCGCGAGCCTGCACAGGGGGCCGACGCGGGCGGTCAGCATGGACGACCGCGAGCGGTCCCCGCTCCGGCTTTGCCGGCCGACGGCCGCCTGTTGGGTGAAAACAGGTGTGGCGCTGCGCGGATCCCCCAAGATCGATACGTAGAGTGATGGCCGATGTCACTTCCGTGATTACAGGGGGAGAACATGAAAAGTAGCCTCATCGCCGCCGGTGGTGTGCTGCTCGCCGCGGCCACGGTGTTCGTGTCCGCCGGCAGCGCCAACGCCGATCAGTGGGTCGACTGGACGCACCACTATCCGAACCACTGCGGCATCGGGGTGAACGACGACTCGACCTACCACCACGTCACGAGGAACGGCATCTACGCCGGCACGCGCGACGCCGACGCCTGCAAGAACTACGGAAACTACGGGAACTACGGAAAGCACGGGAACTACTACTGGGGCCAGGACCGCCACCACCACGGCCACGACCATTGGCTGCACCGTAACTGGCCCACCAGCGGCAACGGCAACTGGGTTCGCGACTGGCTCCGCCCCGGGGTATACGGACGCTGACCTTCGGCCCCATTTGGTCCCGGCGCCCACATGGGCGCCGGGACCCGCCTGTTTCCCGGTTCGTCCCGTGTGAAGAGCCGCGTCCCCGCGTGGAGAACTGCGTCCGGCATGGCGAGCCCGTCTCCGCATGGAGAACCGCGTCCCGCGTGGAGAGCGTCCGCTGATAGCCTTATGCCGTAAGGGATTATTCCGCGTGGGAGGTCCGCGTTGGTCGTCTTCGCCGGTCAGGGTGACGCGCGCCGTTCGATGGCACTGCTGTGGCGCACCGGCGAGCCGGGCGAGGTGCGGCCGGGACCCAAGCCGGGGCTGAGCGTCGACGCGATCGTCGAGGCCGCCATCGCGGTGGCGGACGGCGAGGGCATGGCGGCGCTGTCCATGCGGCGGGTCGGCGAGCGGCTGGGCCGCACCGGGATGGCGCTCTACACGTACGTGCCGAGCAAGGGCGAGCTCGTCGACCTGATGTACGACCAGGCGCTGGCGGAGTTGCCCGCCTCCTACGACCTCGGCGGCGGCTGGCGCGCGGCCGTCACCTCGTGGGCCGAGCACACGCTCGCCTGCTACCTGCGTCATCCGTGGGTGCTGCAGGTGTCACAGGCGCGGCCCGTGCTGGGGCCGAACGAGTTCGCGGCGCTGGAGAGCCTGGTGGCGATCCTGCGCGAGACCGGGTTGCGGCCGGGCCGGCTGCGGGGGGTGGTCGCACTGTTGTCCGACTTCGTGCGCGGGGCGGCGAAGACGGTCTCGGAGTCGCGGCTGGCCCCGTCGGCGACGGGGGTGTCGGACGAGGAGTGGTGGCGGGCGCGCTCGTCGCTGCTGGAGGAGGTGGCGCCGGGGTTCGCCGGCCGCTTTCCCGGCGTGGTGTGGGTGGAGTCGGAGGACGACGGGCCACCCGAGGACACGTCCTATCTGGAGCACCGGGTGGTCAGCGAGACGTTCGCGGTCGGTCTCACCGTGCTGCTCGATGGCGTCCAGACGGCCATGAAGAGCGGCTGAGCGCTGCAACGCTGCCCATGAAGAGCGGGGGGCGCTGCAACGCAGCCTGGGGAGGTCAGGCCTCGTGGGCGGACCAGCGGGCCGCCAGCTCGGCCAGGTCGCCCGTGAACCAGAGGTGCGCGCCCCGGTTCGACTCGGCCACCCAGGCGCGCAGCGCGGAGCTGGCCTCGGTGAAGCGGGAGACGTCGCCCACGATCGCCAGCCCGATCCGATAGTTGGCGAACTTCTGCGCGAACTCCCCCGCCACGCCTGTGCGCAGGTCGAAAAAGTCGTCGTGGAGCCGCTCGGCCGGCACGGCGACCCAGGTGGCGTGCCGGCCGAACGCGTCCCCCAGCAGGTCGAGCGCGTCGCGGGTGTCGCGCAGGCGCGGGCCGCCGGACTCGCACACGTGAATGCGGTCGTCGAGCATGGGAACCTCCATGGTGCTCACTCCTTCACCAGCGCGTCGACGATCCTCAGCACCTGCGCACTGGCCTCCAGGCCGCCCAGGATGACGATCTTCAGGTGCGCGCGCTCCTCGTCGTACACGAACTCCACCCGCAGGCCGTGCGGCCGAGCCGCCAGGGCACCCAGGACCATCGTGCTGACCCGGTCCATCTCGCCTCTGGAGATGCCGTCGACCTGCACGATGCTGGAGACCTCGGCGCGCCTCGGCACCGGCGGCGCCCCGGCCGGCAGTCCGGCGAAGGCCGCCAGGTCGTCTTTGGCGATCCGGTACTGCTTGCCGACCCGGACGGCGGGCAGCCGCCCGTCGCGCACGTAGTTGCGCACGGTCTTGACATGCAGTCCTAGAATGCCGGCCGCCTGATCTACGGTGTATTGCTCCATAACATTCCCTATTATGGCGCACGATAGGGAGTGATCAGGCATGTGCTCCGATGGTGACCGTGCCGATGGTCAGCCGGGGCCGGGCCTCCATCACCTCGCCGAGCCGCCATACCTGCTCCTCCAGTTCACGCGACCGCGCGGGGCCGAGGTCGCGCAGCGGCTCCACCGTGACGTCGATCCGGCTGCCCGACCTGCGCTGATGCCAGACCCCGCCGACCTCACCGTCCACGAGAAGCACCGGGAAGTTGCCGGCCTGGCCGCCGGACAGGGCCCGCCGGGCCGCCGGCCCCGGATAGAGCAGCTCGCGTGGCCGGCCCGCGACCACGTAGGCGTCGAAATAGGGCAGCAGCCGCACCCCTCTGGGCGGATCGGCGGGCGCCTCGACGTCGCCCGCGAGCACCCAGGCCCGCTCTCCCTCGAACAGCACCTCCTCCAGCTCCACCCCCTTGAACGCCTCCACCGCCCACCGCGCGGGACCACCCGCCCATTGGGCGAAGTGTCCGGGAGTGGCCGGTCCGTACGCGCGCAGATACGCCCTGACCAGCCAGGCGAGCCCATCCACCGCCGGCACCGCGAACCCGTCCGCCGCCGATACCGCGGCCAGCCCATCCGCCACCGATACCGCGGCGGGGGCGCCGGTGTAGGTGACCTTGCGGCCCCTGGCCGGCCCGAAGACGAACGCGCCCCGGTGCCCGGCCAGGGCCATCACCTGCCGCCAGCGCGGCCACATGCCTCCGAACCCGGGCATGACCAGGTCCCCCGCCCACGGCCCGGTGGCGGCGATGACCGCATCGCTCAGCTCGTCGATGGTCAGCTCCGCGCCGGCCAGGACGTCTTCGATCGCCGCCACCACCTGGGTGACCTGCTCGGCGGTCATCCGCATGGACCGCGGCGCGGTGTGGTGCGCGGGCGGCAGCGAGGACATCGCGCTCACCCACAGGGGCAGGTCGCGGGCGGGCAGCACGTGCACGGTGCCGCGCGGGCCGTGCGTCTTGACCAGGCTGCGCTCGTTCCACAGGGCCTCGCGCACGTGGGCACGGGTGACGCCGTCGAGCCGCAGGCCGATGGAGACCTCGGCGGCCGTCATGATCTGTGCGTGCGCCCCGCACATGGCCGCCACGATCTCGTCGGGGCGGGCCTTCCCGGCGCCCGCGCCGAGCCCGGCGCGTTCCAGGCGCCGGGCGCTGACCTGCGGCCACGACAGTTCGATCACCATGTCCTCCTCGTCCTCCTCAATGCGTCCGGCCCACGGTAGAGGGGAATGCGGAACGGAGGATGCCGCATTTGTCAGTTCAAGTGACAATCAACCGCCTTTTCACCGGTCCCGGCTAACGTCACCGCCCATGAATCACCTGAGCCCGACTCTGGGCAGACTCACGGCGCGCCAGCGCTGGCGACGGGCCCGGCTGCAGACCTACTCCTGGCTGCTGACCGGCGCGTACCGGCTGGGCGCGATGCACCCTGCCATCTGGCGATACGTCGCCAAAAGCTACCATCCGATCCTCGACCGGGTGGCGGCCCGGCACGCGCGGCTGGCCTGCCAGTTCGCCGCCGTGGACGTGCCCGCGTACCGGCACTTCCTGCGCGCGAACGGCGCCGAGCACGCCAGGCGGCTGAGCGACTTTCCCGAGACGAGCAAGGACCACTATGCCGCGGTGTACGACGAGAAGAGCCGGTGCCAGGAGGGCCGGCTGCATCGGCCGGGCGTGATCGTGGACGAGTCGTCCGGGTCGAGCGGCAAGCCGTACAACTGGGTGCGGGGGCCGCGCGAGCTGAAGGGCATCTACCGCAACGCGGCCGGCTACATCGAGGTGGTCTTCCCCGGCCGGAAGCTGTTCGTGATCAACGCGTACTCGATGGGCGCCTGGGCCACCGGCACCACCACGGGCACGGCCCTGGCGCGGATCGCCATGGTCAAGAACACCGGGCCCGACCTGGAGAAGATCGCCGACACGCTGGAGCACTTCGGCCCGGGCTACGACTACGTGGTGACCGCGTACCCGCCGTTCCTGAAGCACCTGCGCGACCACCTCGACGAGGCGGGCTTCCCGTGGCGGGACTTCCGCGTGCGGGGCATGGTCGGCGGCGAGGGCATGACGGAGGCGCTGCGCGACTACCTGGAGGAGCGGTTCGAGGAGGTGCGCTCCGGCTACGGCGCCAGTGACCTGACGATCGGGATGGGCGCCGAGAGCGGGTTCAGCGTGGCGCTGCGCAGGCGGCTGGCCACCGACGCACGGCTGCGCGAGGCGTTGCTGGGCGCCGGCGAGCAGCGGCTGCCGATGATCTTCCACTACAACCCGCTGGAGACGTTCCTGGAGGTCAACGGGAACGGCGAGCTGCTGTGCACGATCAACACCAAGAGCTGCCTGCAGCCCAAGCTGCGCTACAACATCGGCGACGAGGCGCGGCTGCACACGCTCGCCGAGGTCAGGCGGGCGCTCGGCGACGAGTACGACGGCGCGTGGACCGACGAGCGGCTGAACCTGCCGCTGCTGTTCCTGTTCGGGCGGAAGGACTCGACGATCTCCTACATGGGGGCCAACCTCTATCCGCAGGACGTCGAGTACGGCCTCTACCAGGGCAATCCGTACGCCGCCGCGATCAACCGGTTCTGCCTGTCCCTGGAGGAGCTGCCCGGCCTGGAGTGCCGGCCGGTGATCAACATCGAGGTGCGCGGCGAGACCGACCGCGACGTCCTGGCGGAGATCTGCCGCAAGGGCGTGGTGGGCCACCTGAGCGCCGTCTCGCGCGACTTCGCCGAGTCGCTCAAGGAGGACCCGACGGCCGCCGACGTGCGGGTCAAGGTGTACGGCCTGGGCGAGGGACCGTTCGCCGGTCTCACGAAGACGAAGAACGTCTACCTGGTGAAGACCCCATGACGGAACTCCGGCAAGGACCCGCGGGAACGCCCGCGCCGCGATGGGCGGCCGGCCGCCGCACGGCCACACCTTCGACACCGAGGATCTCGCATGAACAGGCTGCGGGCACTGGAGCCCGACTTCTGGCGTGCGCCGAGCGCGCACAACACCCAGCCGTGGACGCTCACCCATCTCGGCGACGACGAGGCCGCGATCGGCTGGGACCCCTCGCGGGCGCTGCCCGTCAGCGATCCCACGGGGCGCGATCTGCGGCTGAGCCTGGGGGCGTTCGTCGAGTGCTGCCTCATCGTCTGCGCGGACGCGGGCCTGAACGTCGCGTTCCGCCCTGACCCGGGGCCGCTGCGGGTGGGTTTCCTGTACGGGGCCGCGCAGCCGTACAGGACGGCCTTCACGACGGCGGACGTGCGGGCCCGTGGTGCGAACCGCGGCGAGTACCACCCGGGGCGGCTGCCCGGCGACGTGGCCGGCGGGCTGACCGGGATGCGCCGGCTGGCCTGCCGCGACCTCGGCGACCTGCTGCACGCGGCGGACCTGCACCAGTTCGGGGACGAGAACGTGACGCGGGAGCTGCGTTCGTGGTTGCGGCTCACCCGCTGCCACCGCCGCTACCTGCTCGACGGGCTCAGCGCCTCCGCCCTGGCGCTCACCAGGGCTGAGGCGTTCGGGCTGCGCGCCTCGCTCGCCCTCTACCCGGCGCTGCGGCGGCTGGGGCTGCCGAGGGTGCTGGCCGGGGCGTCGCGGAGGCTGCTCGACTACGACGGCGACGTGCTGGTGCTGGTGGGGGCGGCCGGCGAGGAGCTGGAGACGGGGCGGCTGCTGATGCGGCACTGGCTCACGCTGTCCGGCCTGGGGTACACGACGCATCCGCTGAGCCAGATCATCGACGGCGAGCCGACGCGGCGGGCACTGGCGCAACGGCTCGGGGTGGCCGACCCGCAGACCCTGCTCCACGTGGCCCGCGTCGGCCGGCCGAAGGCGCCCGCCACGGCATCGGCCAGGACCAGATGACGACCGCCTCCCGCACGGGCGGAACTCATCCGCCGCAGGCGGCCGGCGGCGCTCGGGGCCCGCGCGTGGTCAGCGGCGCTCAGACGTGCCAGACGGTCAGCGGCGCTCAGACGCCGCAGGCGGTTCTGACGTCGGCGATGAGCCGGGCGGCGTCGCCGATCGTGCGCCGGATCTCCTCCGGCGTGCGCCCGACGCCCGCGAACAGGGCCTGGGCCCGCTCCCCGAACCTCTCAGGCGCCGACGGCAGCCGGCCGGCCGACGCGATCATGCCCTTCTCGTTGATCAGCCAGGCGCCGTCGGCGGCGTGCAGGGCGTGACAGGCGACGCCGATCGCCCGGAACAGGGTCGCCGCCGCATACGCCGGATCACTGCCCGCCGCCCCGTACCCGGCGATCGTCAGGGCGAAGTCCGACTCCCACAACCCCCTGATCAGCGCCGCACTCAGCGGTTGCGGATACTCCGCCCGCACCTGCTCCCGCAGGGCCGCGAGCTCCCCGCCCGGGTCGGCGAGCACCCGGCACAGGGCCACCTCGCCCGCGTAGGCGTGGCTGTAGAAGCCCAGCGGATGGCCGGCCTGGGCGCCGACCTCGTAACGGCCCGCGCGGCAGTCCTGCCAGACGCGGTGCACGCGGCCGAGGTCGCGGTAGATCCAGTCCACGCGCCGGCCGTCGATGGTGAGCCAGCCGCCGCCGTCCACCCATGGACCCCACCCGCCCGGCTCGGTCACCTCGGTGGGCTCGCCCGTCAGGTCCCGGGCGAGCGCGCGCAGGGTGTCCACGGCCAGCGGGCCACGGTAGTAGAGGCCGAGGTCGATGTCGGAGTCGGGCCGATGCGTGCCCCGGGCCCGGCTCCCGCCCAGAACGACGGACACCACCCCGGGCACCTCGGCGAGCCGGGCGGCGATGGCGGGGATATCCGGATCGCGCACACGCCGAGCCTAGCGAAAAGCGGTGCGCCGGTCGGCGTCGGCGTGCGCCGGCCGGCCGAGCAGCGGCGACGTGCCGGCGGCCATGACGGCGGCGGTGAGCTCAAGCCTGCGACGGTCCCCCCGGGAACGCCCCGAGCCCGCCTCTAGGATGGGCCGGGTGAAGTACATGCTGCTGATCTACACCAACCCCGCAGCCCAGCAGGCCGTCGCCGATCGCGTGGGCGACGTGCTGGCCGAGATCGACACCCTCATGAAGGAGCTGGGCGAGAGCGGCGAGCTGGTGGGCGGGCAGGCACTGGACGGGCCCGGGACCGCCAGGACGGTGCGGGTGCGCGATGGCGTGCCCGCCGTCACCGACGGGCCGTTCCTGGAGGCCAAGGAGTGGCTGGCCGGCTACCTGATCGTCGACTGCGCCGGGGTCGAGCGGGCCATCGAGATCGCCGCGCGCTGGCCGGACGCGCGCCTGTGCGCGATGGAGGTGCGGCCCATCGTCGACGAGGCCGAGGGGTGAGCCGGTTCCGGCGGACGGCCGGTCGGACGGTGAGCGAGGCCCGGCGGACGGCCGGTCAGCCGGTGAGCGAGGCCGGAGGGTGAGCGAGGTCGAGGAGCTGCTGCGCGAGCTGGCGCCGCGGGTGCTGGGCGCGCTCGTACGCCGTTACGAGCAGTTCGACGCCTGCGAGGACGCCGTGCAGGAGGCGATGCTGGACGCGGCGGTGCAGTGGCCGGAGCAGGGCGTCCCCGACCATCCGCGAGCCTGGCTGACCACCGTCGCCACTCGCCGGGTCATCGACCACATCCGCAGCGAGCACGCCCGCCGGCGCAGAGAGGGACACGTCGCGGTCAGCGTGCCGGCCGACGCGTTCGTGGTGCCGGCCCCCGGCGAGGAGCGGCCCGGCGACCAGGACGACACGCTGACGCTGCTCTTCCTGTGCTGCCATCCGGCGTTGTCGCAGGCCACGCAGCTCGCGCTGACGCTGCGCGCCGTGGGCGGGCTGACGACGGCGCAGATCGCCGGCGCGTTCCTGGTGCCGGAGGCGACGATGGCGCAGCGCATCAGCCGGGCCAAGCAGCGCGTCAAGGCCACCGGGGTGCCGTTCGGGCCCCCGCCGGAGGCCGAGCGGGCCGAACGCCTGCTGGTGGTGCTGCACGTGCTCTACCTGATCTTCAACGAGGGTTACACCGCCACCTCGGGGCCCGATCTGCACCGCCCCGAGCTGACGGGCGAGGCGATCAGGCTCACCCGGGCCGTACGGCGGCTGCTGCCGGCGGACGGGGAGGTCGCGGGGCTGCTGGCGCTCATGCTGCTCACCGAGGCGCGGCGGCCGGCCAGGACCGGGGCGGACGGGCGGCTGATCCCGCTGGCCGAGCAGGATCGCGGCCTGTGGGACCGCGCGCTCGTCGACGAGGGCGTCGAGCTGGTCACCGAGGCGCTGTCCACCTCCGTCGTCGGCGCCTACCAGCTCCAGGCGGCCATCGCGGCGGTGCACGTCGAGGCGCCCAGCGCCGCGGAGACGGACTGGCCGCAGATCCTCGCCCTGTACGGCCTGTTGTCCGGCATCGAGGACAATCCCGTGGTCAGGCTCAACCACGCGGTCGCCGTGGCCATGGTGCGGGGTCCGCGGGCAGGGCTCGACCTGCTCGGACACCTGGCCGCCGACGAGCGGATGGCCCGGCACCACCGGCTGGCCGCGGTGCGCGCGCATCTGCTGGAGATGGCCGGGGACGCGGCGGGGGCGGTGACGGGGTACCGCGAGGCGGCCCGGCGGACGACGAGCCTGCAGGAGCGGCGCTATCTCGAAAGCCGGGCGGAGCGCCTGTCGTGACCATGAGGTCCGGTACGCGGCGCGGCTGAGCCGGAAGTCCGCCCCGTACGACCGGCGACGTACCCGGGATGACGACGGCCGGCGGATTCCCGGCGCGCCCCGCCGCACGATTCTTGCCCTTAAGGGCGGTGGTAAGGAAACGGGAACGAGGCCGTAAGCGCCCTTCAGCACAGTGGTCTTCGATCACCTTGAATGAAGGGCGGACAGATGAGCCAGCCGTACATCCTCCAGGACGACATCCGGCTTTCCGGCTTCACCGGGCCCGTGCACCGGCCCGGCGAGGCCGCCTACGACGAGGAGCGCCGCTCGCTGAACCCGGCCGTGGACGCCCGCCCGGCGGTGGTGGCCGAGGCGTACGACGTCGCCGGTGTGCGGGCCGCGCTGCTGGCGGCGCGGGGGCACGGGGTGCCGTTCGCGGTCCAGGCGACCGGGCACGGCACGCACGCCGCGTGCGACGGCGGCGTCCTGGTCAAGACGTCCCCGATGGCGTCGGTGCTGGTGGACCCGGTGCGCCGGATCGCCAGGGTGGGGCCGGGCGCCCGCTGGGGCGAGGTGATCGCCGCCGCCGCGCCGTTCGGGCTGGCGCCGCTGTCCGGCTCCTCCCCCGCCGTCGGCGTGACCGGCTACACCCTGGGCGGCGGGCTCGGCTGGCTGGGCCGCCGGTACGGCTTCGCCGCCGACAGCGTGCTGCGGGCCGAGGTCGTGCTGGCCGACGGCCGGCACGTCACGGCGAGCCCCGGCAGCCATCCCGAGCTGTTCTGGGCGCTGCGCGGCGGCGGCGGCGGGTTCGGCGTGGTGACCTCGCTGGAGTTCCGGCTGTACCCGGTCGAGCGGGTGTACTCGGGCTTCGCCTGCTTCCCCATCGAGGCGGCGGCCGAGACGCTGGACGCCTACCGGACCTGGATCGACGACGCCCCGGACGAGATCAGCACGGCGGTCGTGCTCACGCGGCTGCCCGGCGACGCGCCCGAGCCGCTGCGCGGCAGGCGCGTGGTGCTGGTCAAGGTCGTGCACGCGGGGGCGGCGCGGGAGGCCAGGCGGCTGCTCGCGCCGCTGTGGCGGGCGGCCGGGCGGCCGATCGCGGACGAGCTGCGCGAGAGCACGTACGCGGCGACGGCCATGGGCGGCACGCCCGTCAAGCACCTGGACCTGGTCGACGACATGCCCGGCGAGCTCGTCGGCACGCTGGTGCGGGCGTCGGAGCGGGCGCAGACGGTGGAGATCCGCCACTGGGGCGGCGCGCTGGGCCGTCCCGGGCCGGACGCGGGCCCGGCCGGCCACCGGAGCACGAAGGTGTCGGTGATCGTGGACACGCCGGTCCCCGGCCTGGCCGGGGAGCTGCGGCCGTACGCGAACGGGGGAACGTTCCTCAACTTCCTGTCCGACCCGTCCAGGACGGCCGCGGCCTACCTGCCGGCGGACCACCGCCGGCTGCGCGAGGTCAAGCGCTCCTACGACCCGGACGGCTTCTTCCGCGTCGGCCACGTCGCCCGGTGACTCACAGGTGCCTGACTCACAGATGACGGTGGGCGGCTCCGGGATGGGTCGGCGGCAGGCGGTGGATCCCGGCGCCGAGCAGGCGCTCGCGCAGAGTGGTGTCGTCGTAGGAGGTGCGGTACCGGCCGCGGCGCTGCAACTCGGGCACGACCAGCTCGATGAAGTCCTCGGCCGTCCCCGGCGACAGGTACTGCATGAGGTTGAAGCCGGCCGCGCCGGTCTCGTCGGCCCAGCGCTCGATCTCGTCGGCCACCCGCTCGGGCGTGCCCGCGACGAAGAACGGCCCGCCCCGGCCGATCGCGCCGACCGAGTCGAGGACGTCGCGCACCGTCAGCCCCCGTCCGACCAGCGGGCGTACGGCCCGCTCGGTGAAGTCGCCCCCTCGGGCCACGATGTCGTCGATCAGCTCGCCCGGCTCGTAGGCGGCCAGGTCGATGCCGCTGCCCCGCTGGGCCAGGAAGCCCTCCGGCCTGATGTGCCGCTGCAGCCCGGCGACCTTGGCGTCCACCTCGGCCTGGGTCCTGGCCACGATGACGGAGGCGCCGGGGAAGACCTTGACGTGGTCGGGGTCGCGGCCGTGCGCGGCGGCCCGGCCGCGCACGTCGTCGATCTCCTCGCGCAGCGCCTCCAGGGTCGGCGCGCCGGTGAAGATGGCCTCGGCGTGCCGGGCGGCGAAGTCCTTGCCGCGCTCGGAGTTGCCGGCCTGGTAGATGACGGGCGTCCGCTGCGGCGACGGCTCGGCCAGGTGCGGCCCGGCGACCCTGAAGTGTTTGCCGACGTGGTCGATGGGGTGGACCTTGGCGGGGTCGGTGTAGATGTTCCGCTCGGTGTCCCTGATCACCGCGTCGTCCTCCCAGCTCCCCTCCCAGAGCTTGTAGACGACCTCCAGGTACTCCTCGGCGATCTCGTAGCGCAGGTCGTGCTCGATCTCGTCGTCGAGGCCGAAGTTGCGGGCCGCGCTGCGCAGGTAGGAGGTGACGACGTTCCAGGCCACCCGGCCCTTGGTGAGGTGGTCGAGGGTGGACATGCGGCGGGCGTGCGCGAACGGCGGCTCGTAGGTGGTGGAGAACGTCACCGCGAACCCGAGGTGCCGGGTGACGGCGGCCATGGCGGGCACCACCAGCATCGGGTCGTTGGCGGGGATCTGCACGGCCTCGCGGACGGCGGTGTCGTAGCCGCCCCGGTAGCGGTCGTAGGCGCCGACGACGTCGGCCAGGAAGACGGCGTCGAACAGGCCGCGCTCCAGCAGCTCGGCCAGCTCGGTCCAGTAGTCGATGTCGGTGTAGCGGTGGCGGTTGTTGTCGGGATGGGTCCACAGGCCGTGCTGGATGTGGCCGACGCAGTTCATCTCGAACAGGTTGAAGTGGATGATGCGGCTCATCGGGGGAGGCTCCTCGGGGCGATGCCGTTGAGGTGGTAGTTACCGACGTCGTGGACCTTCGCCCGGCGCGGGTCGTGGACGGTGTGGGTGCGGGCGTTGCGCCAGTGCCGGTCGTAGTTGTGCGCGCGCAGGGCGGCGCCGGCGCCGGCCAGCTCGAACCACTCGCTGGTGACCCGGTTGGCGGCCCGGTCGGCCTGGGCGCGGGCGGCGGCCATCGCGACGGCCGCCTCGTCGGCCCAGAGCTCGGCCTCCTCGGGCGGCGCGGCGCGGGCCCGGTCCACGGCGTCGCCGGCGCTCTCCAGCAGCGCCCTGGCGGCCCGCGTCAGCACGGCCAGCTCGCCGAAGAGCTGCACGACGACCGGGTCCTCGACGACGCGCGCGGGCTCGTCGCCCGGCCAGCCGCCCCGGGTGTAGCCGCGCAGGTATTCGGCCGCCTCGGCGAGCGCGCCCTCGGCGATGCCGGTGTCGATGGCGGCGTGGATGAGCAGCCCGAAGCTGCGGTACGTGCCCTCGCGCCGGGTCGGCATCACCCGTTCGGCCGGCACGAACACCTCCTCCAGCAGCACGGTGCCGCTCGCGGTCGTGCGCTGGCCCATGCCGTCCCAGTCGTCGACGACCGTCAGGCCGGGTGCGTCGCGGGCGACGAACGCGGTGTGCGCCTTCTCCTCCTCGTCCAGCGCGATCACGGGGATCCAGTGGGCGAACAGGGCTCCGGTCGAGTAGACCTTGCGGCCGGAGATGACGTGGCCGCCCTCGGCGGGCCGCAGCGTGGCGCGCTCGCGGGCGCCGTCCGGGCCGCGCGCGTCCACGGCGGCGTTGCCGAGCCGCTTGCCCGCCAGCACCTCCCGGTAGAAGAACGCCTGCTGGGCCGGGCTGCCGTGCTCGGTGAGCGTGTCGAGGTACCAGAAGTGGTTCTGCGGGATCTGGCCGATGCTGCCGTCGGCCGCCGCCAGCTCCCTGATGACGGCGCCGAGCGTCGCGGTGCGCACGCCGGCGCCGCCGTGCGCGGCGGGGACCGTGATGCCGAGCAGCCCGCTCTCCGACAGCGCCTCGATCTCCGCCACCGGCAGGATGCGCTCGGCGTCGCGCCGCGCGGCGCCCGGCGCGAAGTCGCGGGCCAGCTCGCGGGCGACCTCGACGGCCTCCTCGTCGGTCTTGATCACATGAGTCATGTCACACCGTCGCCAATCTCGGAATCGCCGCCACCAGTTCCCGGGTGTACGGGTGGGCGGGCGTGCGGAAGACCCGCTCGACGGGGCCCTCCTCCACGACCTCGCCGTCCTTCATCACCAGGACCCGGTCGCACAGGTGGTGGACCACGCCCAGGTCGTGGGAGATGAACAGGTAGGCCACGCCCGTCTCCCGCTGTACGTCCTCCAGCAGGTCGAGCACCTGGGCCTGGACGGACACGTCGAGAGCGGACACGGGCTCGTCGCAGACGATCACGGCCGGGCGCGGCGCCAGCGCGCGGGCGATGGCGACGCGCTGCCGCTGCCCGCCGGAGAGCTGCAGCGGCCGGCGGGCCAGGTGCTGGGCGCCGAGCCCGACGAGTTCGAGCAGCTCGACGGAGCGCTCGCGGCGCTGCCCGCGCGGCACCCCGGCCACGGCCAGGGCCTCGGCGAGCACCTTCGCGACGGTGTAGCGGGGGTCGAAGGCGGCCAGGGTGTCCTGGTAGACGACCTGGATGTGCCGCCGCATGGCGCGGTCGCGCTCCGCCCAGGTCCGCCCGAGCACCTCGACGGCGCCGGCGTCGGGCTCGGTGAGGCCGAGCACGATCCTGGCCGTCGTGGTCTTGCCGGAGCCGGACTCGCCCACGATGCCGACCGTCTCGGCCGCCCGCAGCGTGAACGACACGTCGCGCACGGCGGCCCGTCCGCCGAACGACTTGCCGATCCCGTCGGCGCGCACCACCACGTCGCCGGCGGGCGGGCGCGGCCCGGCGGGGGCGGCGCCGGACAGGCGGGTGCCCTTGGTGTGCTCGGCCGGGATGGCCCGCAGGAGCTCGCGGGTGTAGGCGTGCTCGGGCTCGGTGAGCACCCGCCGGGTGGGCCCCTGCTCGACGATGACCCCGTCCTTCATGACCGCCACCCGGTCGGCCAGCCTGGCGACCACGGCCAGGTCGTGGCTGATCACGAGCAGCGACCTGTCCTGGGTCTTGAGCTCCGCCAGCAGGTCAAGGACCTGCGCCTGGATCGTCACGTCCAGGGCCGTGGTCGGCTCGTCGGCGATGACGAGGTCGGGCTCGGCGGCGATGGCCGCGGCGATCAGGGCGCGCTGCCGGAGCCCGCCGGACAGCTCGTGCGGGAGCTGCGCGGCGCGCAGCGCGGGCTCGGGCACGCCGGCCGCGGTGAGCAGCTCCTCCACCCGGGCGCGGCGGGCGGCGCCGGTCAGGCCGGTGTGCGCGGCCAGGACCTCGGCGATCTCCTTGCCGACCGGGCGCAGCGGGTCGAGGGAGACCAGCGCGTCCTGGAGCACGAAGCCGATCCGGCCGCCGCGCACCCGCCGCCAGCCGCGCTCGCGCATCCCGGTCAGGTCCCGGCCGTCGAAGGTCAGCTCGTCCGCGCGGACTTTCGCGCTCTCGCCGGTGAGGCCGACGAGGGTGCGGGCGGTGACGCTCTTGCCCGAGCCGGACTCGCCGACCAGGGCCAGGCATTCGCCGCGCGCTATCTCCAGCGAGATCCCGCGCACGACCTCCGCCGGGCCGAAGGCCACGCGCAGGTTCTCCACCTTGACCAGGCTCACCAGGTTCTCCCTTCGGATCGCAGCCGGAGCGCCCGGCCGACGACGGTCACGCTGATCACCGTGAGCGTGATCGCCGCGCCGGGGAACACGCCGTACCACCAGGCACGTGAGACGAAGTTGCGGGCGGTGGACAACATGGAGCCCCATTCGGGCTCCGGCGGCGGGGTGCCGAGGCCGAGGAAGCTCAGCGCGGACCCGGCCACCAGCGCCGTGCCGACGCCGATGGTGGCCAGGATGAGCACCGGTTTGACGGCGTTCGGCAGGATGTGGCGGAGCACCACGCGCGCCCGGGACAGGCCGAGCGCGTGGGCCGCCTCCACGTAGCTGGAGGAGCGGATGGTCAGGGTCTGGGCGCGGACGAGGCGGGCGTAGCCGGGGATGCCGGCCACGCCGATGGCGAGCACCGCGTTGGAGGTGCCGCCGCCCGCCACGGTGATGACGACCAGGGCCAGCAGCAACTCGGGGAAGGCCAGCCCGATGTCGGACAGGCGCATGATGACGTTCTCGACGATCCGGTTGCCCAGCCCGGCGGCCAGGCCGAGCAGCCCGCCGAAGATCAGCGCGATGGTGATCGCGCCGAAGCCGAGCAACAGCGACGTGCGGGTGCCGTGCACGATGCGGGCCAGCACGTCCCTGCCGTTCTCGTCGGTGCCGAGCGGATGGGCGCCGCTGGGCGGGCGCAGCGTCTGGGCGCTGTCCACCGCGAGGGGGTCCTGCGCGGAGAACAGGTCGGGCGCCAGGGCGGCCAGCACCAGCACGACCAGCACCGCCGCCGCCAGCCAGACGCCGGGTCGCGAGCTCTTCACGACACTCCCTTCAGCCTGGGGTCGATGGCCACGTAGAGCAGGTCGACCACGAGGTTCACCAGCACGTAGATGAGCGCGGACAGCAGCACGACGCCGAGCACGACCGGCAGGTCCTTGGCGTTGACGGCGGCGATCAGCAGCCGGCCGATGCCCTGGCGGGTGAAGAGCGTCTCGGTGATGACCGCGCCGCCGAGCAGCGCGCCCACCCAGTAGCCGCTCATCGTGACGAGCGGCAGCAGGGCGTGCCGGAGCGCGTGCCGCACACGTACGGCGGCGTCGGCCAGGCCCCGGCTGCGGGCGCTGACGATGAACGGCTCGTCGAGCACCTCCTCCAGGGCCTCGCGCAGCACGTGGCCGAGCACGCCCGCGATCGGCAGCGCCAGCGAGAGCGTGGGCAGCACGAGCGAGGCGAGCCCGTGGCTGCCGGTCGCGGGGAAGAGCCGCAGCCCGAAGGAGAAGACGGTCAGCAGCACGATGCCGAGCCAGAACGTCGGCGTCGAGGCCACCACCAACTCCGTCCCCGAGGCGAGGCCGCGCAGCCAGCGGCGGCGCTTGGCCGTGGCCAGCGCGACCGCGACCGCCAGGGCCAGGCCGGTGACGGCGGCGGCCAGCGCCAGCTCCAGGGTGGCCGCCGCCTGCTCGCCGATGGCCTGGGTGACCGGCGTGTGCAGGCGGTAGGAGGTGCCGAAGTCGCCGCGCAGGATGCGCCACAGGTGGGCGGCGTACTGCGCGTACCAGGGCTGGTCGAGGCCGTACTCGGCGGTGACCTGGGCGAGCACCTCGGGGGTGGGGGCCGCGCCCTCCCCGCCGACGATGGCCTCGGCGGGGTCGCCCGGGGTGAAGTGCAGCACCAGGAACGTCAGGGTGGCCGCGCCCCACAACACGCCGGCCCCGGCCAGCAGCCGCCATCCGACGAACTTGATCACTGGTCCAGCCAGGTGTCGTAGAAGTACGGCGACGGGTAGGCGGGGGTGAAGGCCAGGTCGCGGACCTTCTTCTGGTAGGACACCGGCCGCGGGTCGTTGTAGAACGGGAGGGCCGGGGCCAGCTCGGCCAGCCTGGCCTGCGCCTGGCCGTACAGCTCGGGCTTGCCCTGCCTGGCCTGGTCGAGCAGGTCGTCGAGCCGGTCGTCGCGCAGGCGGGCGACGTTCTGGCCGCGGCGCTCGTCGGTGGTGATGTTGTCGGAGGAGTACTGGATCCAGAGCACGTCGGCCGTGTTCGTGGCCCACAGGCCGGAGGCCAGGTCGTAGTCGCCCTTCAGCGAGCGGTCGGTGAGCTCCTGCTCCGGCGGCGTCTGGAGCTGGATGTCCAGGCCGATCTTCCGGGCCGCGGCCTGGGTCTGGACGGCGATCTGCATGCGCTGGGCGGGGAAGTTGGCGGCGATCGGGAAGTAGGCGGTCAGCCGCTTGCCGTCCTTGGTGCGGATGCCGTCCTTGTCCCGGCCGGTCCAGCCCGCCTCGTCGAGGAGCGCGGCCGCCTTCGCCGCGTCGTGGGCGGCCGGGACGCCGGGTGCGTAGCCGGGGGTGGAGGAGGTGAGGAAGCCCTGCGCGACCTCGTACTGGCCGAAGGAGATGCCCTTGACGATCGACTCGCGGTCCACCGCGGCCAGCAGCGCCTGCCGCACCTTGACGTCGTCGAACGGCGCGCGCGCGGTGTTCAGCCAGAACGCCATCGGGTGGCCGGGGCGGACGACGCTGAGGAAGCCGAGGTCGGGGTTGGCCTTGACGTCCTCGATGTTCTGCGGCGGGGTGAAGTCGATGGCGTGCACCTCGCCGGCGGCGAGCGCGTTGTAGCGGGTGGCGTCCTCGGTGAGGAAGCGGATCTCCAGCCGCTCCAGGTAGGCGGGGCCGGTGTGCTTGGCGCTCTTGGGACCCCAGTTGTAGTCCGGGTTGCGGCGGTAGGTGATGCTCTGGCCCTTGGTCCAGCGTTCGAACACGAACGGGCCGGACCCGATCGGGTGCTGGCAGATGCTCTCCGGGGACTCCTTGATCTGCTTCGGGGAGATCATGCCGAGGTAGCCCTGGGCGAGGATGTCGAGGAACGGCTTGTACGGCGAGGACAGGCGCACCTCCAGGGTGTGCTCGTCGACGACCTTGGCGTCCTGGTAGGGCGCGATGTAGGAGGCGGCCAGCGGGGACTTGGTCGCGGGGTCGCGCATGTGCTCGAAGTTCGTCTTCAGGGCGTCGGCGTTCCAGACGGCGCCGTCATGGAACTTCACGCCCTGGCGGAGCTTGAAGGTGTACGTCAGGCCGTCGGCCGACACCTGCCAGCTGTCGGCCAGCCAGGGCTGGATCGTGCCGTCGGCGTCGTACCAGACCAGCGAGTCGGCCACCGGCACGGTCGTCACGGGGCCGTCGGAGCTGGCGTTGCCGTGCGGGTCGAGGCAGGGCGGCTCCTGCCCGTTCTCGCCCAGCACCAGGGTGCCGCCGGCCTTCGGGGCGCCGCCGCCGGTCGAGCCCGCGGCGGTGGTGCCGCAGCCCGCGAGCAGGACGGCGGACAGGAGGATCAGAAGGGGGGTCTTGGTCATGGTGCGCTCACCCAGGTGTCGTGGAAGGTGACGGCGCCGTACGCGTGGTCCCAGGTCAGGCCCTGGACCTTCTTCTGGGCGGAGACCAGGCTCGGGCGGTTGTACAGCGGGATGGCGGGCGCCAGCTCGATCAGCCTGGCCTGGGCCCGCTGGTAGAAGCCGGCGCGCCCGGCCGCGTCGGTGGCGGCGCGGGCCTGGCCGAGCAGCTTGTCGATCTCGGGGTCGGAGAGCCTGGTGGTGTTCTGGCCGCGCCGCTCCTCGGTGGTGATGTTCTTCGAGGAGTACTGGATCCAGAGCACGTCGGCGGTGTTGGTGGTCCAGATGCCGACCGAGACGTCGAAGTCGCCCTGCGCGGTGCGGTCGGCGGAGACCTGCGCGGTGACGCTCTCGATCTTGATCTCGATGCCCGCCTTGGCGGCGGCGGCCTGCGCCTGGACGAGGATCTGCGTGTTCTGCGGGTTCACGCCCGTGTCCAGGGCGGTGGCGGTCAGCCGCTTGCCGTCCTTGAGGCGGATGCCGTCCTTGTCCTTGGCGGTCCAGCCGGCCTCGTCCAGCAGGGTGGCCGCCTTGGCGGGGTCGTAGCCGATCTGGCCGGCTTCGGCGTGGTCGGGGGTGGAGGGGGTGACGAAGCCGGTGGCGAGCTTCCACTGGCTGAAGGAGACGCTGTTCAGGATCGCCTGGCGGTCCACGGCGAGGGTGAGCGCCTGCCGGACGCGGGCGTCGCCGAAGGGGGCGCGGCCGGTGTTCAGCCAGATGGAGAACGGGTGGCCCGGACGGTCGACGGTGGTGAAGGCCAGGTCGGGATTGCTCTTGACGTCCTCGACGTCGGCGGGCGGGGTGTTGTCGATGACGTCGACCTCGCCGGCGAGCAGCGCGTTGTAACGGGTGGCGTCCTCGGCGAGGAACCGGATCTCCAGCGCGTCCAGGTAGGCGGGGCCGGCGTGCTGCCCGGGCGGCGCCCACGCGTAGTCCGGATTCTTCCGGTAGGTGATGCTCTGGCCCTTGGTCCACTTCTCGAACTCGAACGGTCCCGAGCCGATCGGCCGCTCACACGTGGTCTGCGGCGCCTCCTTGAGCTGCTTCGGGGAGATCATCGCCAGGTAGGACTGGGCGAGCACGTTGAGGAAGGCCGAATAGGGCGATGACAGGCGCACCTTCAGCGTGTGCGCGTCCACGACCTCGCTGTCCTCGTACGGCGCGATGTACGCGGCGGCCAGCGGCGACTTGGTCGCCGGATCCCGCATGTGCTCCAGGTTCGCCTTCAGCCCTTCGGCGTCCCACGGCGCGCCGTCATGGAAGCGCACGCCGTCGCGGAGCGTGAAGGTGTAGGTCAGACCGTCGTCGGAGACCTTCCAGGCGGAGGCCAGCCATGGCTTGAGCGTGCCGTCGGCGTCCTGCCACAACAACGAGTCGAAGATCGGGCGGCCGACCACCGTGGTGTTGGTGGTGGAGAGCTGATGGGGGTCAAGACAGGCGGGCTCGTCGCCGTTCTCGCCGAGCACGAGGCGGCCTCCGGCCTTGGTGGCGGGCGCGCCGGTCTCCGGGGCCGGGGCGGCTCCGCACGCGGCAGACAGGGACGCGATCAAAGCGACGATGAGCAGCGATTTCAACCTGGTGAGCATGAGGGTCCTAACGGAAACAGGTATTGCCTACCTGCATTGCAGGGATTACGGTGAACCATAACGTAACACGCAGAACGGACGAAACACATGACCCATGTGATCGCGAACGACGCCGAGGCGCTGGCGGTGGCCCGTGACCTCGCCGAACGGTTCGCGGTGGACGCGGCCGTGCGCGACGCCGAACGCCGCCTGCCAGGACCGGAACTCGACCTGCTGTCGGACAGCGGCCTGCTCGCCGTCACCGTGCCACGCGAGCACGGCGGCGCCGACGTGACCGCCCGCACGATCGCCGAGGTGTTCCGGCTCCTGGCCGCCGCCGACCCGAGCCTCGCGCAGATACCCCAGAGCCACTTCGTGTACGTGAACGTGCTGCGCCGGCAGGGCACGCCGGAGCAGCGCAAGTTCTTCTTCGACGAGGTCCTCGACGGGCGGCGCTTCGGCAACGCCCAGTCGGAGGCGGGCACGAAGCACGTGCAGGACTACCGGACGTCCCTCTTGGCCGTCCCCGGCGGCGGATTCCTGCTGAACGGCACGAAGCACTACAGCACGGGCGCGCTGTTCGCCCACTGGATCCCGGTGCTGGCGCGGCGCGAGGACGGGACGCTGCACGTGGCCTACGTGCCGCGCGACGCCCCCGGCCTGACCGTCGTCGACGACTGGGCGGGCATGGGGCAGCGCACCACGGCCAGCGGCACGGTGCGGCTGGAGGACGTGGCCGTGCCGGAGGATCGGGTGGTGCCGCACCACCTGACCTTCCAGGGCCCGCAGCTCCACGGCGCGTTCGCGCAGCTCCTGCACGCCGCCATCGACGTGGGCATCGCGTCGGGCGCGCTGGCGGAGGCCGCCGAGTTCGTCAGGACCAAGGCGCGGCCGTGGTTCGAGAGCGGACAGGAGAAGGCGGCCGACGATCCCCTGGTGATCCAGCGGGTCGGCGAGCTGGCCCTCAAGGTGCGGGCGGCCGAGGCGCTGCTCGACGCGGCCGGCGCCGCCGTCGACGCGGCCCGCGCCGACCTGACCGAGGAGTCGGCCGGGGCCGCCTCGATCGCCGTGGCCGCCGCGAAGGCGTTCGCCGATCCGGTCGCGGTCGAGCTGGGCAGCGCGATCTTCGAGCTGGGCGGCACCCGGTCGAGCCTGGAAGGGCTCAACCTCAACCGGCACTGGCGCAACGCCCGTACCCACACCCTGCACGATCCGGCCCGCTGGAAGATCCAGCACATCGGCCGCTACGTACTCAACGGCCAGTTGCCACCGCGCCACGGCCTGCTCTAAGGGACAACACGATGACTTTGACGTTCCACTGGTTCCTGCCCACGTACGGCGACAGCCGCGACGTCGTCGGCGGCGGCCACGGGCTGCCCGCCGGGTCGGCCGGCGGGGCCCGCCCGGCCACCCTGCCCTACCTGCGGCAGATCGTGCAGACGGCCGAGCAGCTCGGCTTCGTCGGCGCGCTCACGCCCACGGGCGCGTGGTGCGAGGACGCCTGGCTGACGACCGCGATGCTGGCCGACACGACCGAGCGGCTGAAGTTCCTGGTCGCCTTCCGCCCCGGGCTGGTCTCGCCCACGCTGGCCGCGCAGATGGGGGCCACCTTCCAGCGGCATTCGAAGGGCCGGCTGCTGCTCAACGTGGTGACCGGAGGGGAGAGCCACGAGCAGCGGGCGTACGGGGACTTCCTGGACAAGGACGCCCGGTACGCCCGCACCGACGAGTTCCTGCACATCGTGCGCGCGTTGTGGCGCGGCGAGACCGTCGACTTCACCGGCGAGCACCTGCGGGTGGAGGGGGCGCGGCTCAACCGGCTGCCCGATCCGGTGCCCGACGTCTACTTCGGCGGCTCGTCGCCGGCGGCCGGGCAGGTGGCGGCGCGGCACGTGGACGCGTACCTCACCTGGGGCGAGCCGCCCTCGGCGGTCGCGGAGAAGATCGCCTGGGTGACCGAGCTCGCCGCCGCCGAGGGCCGCACCCTGCGGCAGGGCATCCGGCTGCACGTCATCACCAGGGACACCGCCGAGCAGGCGTGGGCCCAGGCGGGCCGGCTGCTGGACGGGATCGACCCGGCCACCGTGGAGAAGGTGCAGGCGGGGCTGGCCCGCAGCGAGTCGGAGGGGCAGAAGCGCATGCTCGCCCTGCACGGCGGGCGCCGCGACGACCTGGAGATCTACCCCAACCTGTGGGCCGGCGTGGGGCTGGTCCGCGGCGGGGCGGGCACGGCGCTGGTCGGCAGCCACACCGAGGTGGCCGACCGGATCGAGGAGTATCACCGGCTGGGCATCACGGAGTTCGTCCTGTCGGGGCATCCGCATGTGGAGGAGGCGTACTGGTTCGGGGAGGGCGTGCTGCCGATCCTGCGGGAGCGGGGGCTGTGGCGGCATCCCACCGAGCCCGACGGCGAGGACGCTCCGGCGCAGATCCCGTTCGCCTCGGCGGGGACCCGATGAGCCGGCCCGATCTGGCTCCCACCATCGACGCCCCCGACGCTGCCGCTGACGGTGCCGGGGTCTCCGTCGCCGAGTTGCGGCGGCGGGCCGGGGAGCTGCTTCCGGCGCTGGCCGCCGGGGCCGCCGAGCGGGAACGCGGCCGGGAGCTGCCGCACGAGCAGGTCCGGGCGGTGGCCGCGGCCGGACTGCTCACGTTCCGGATCCCGCGTGCGCACGGCGGGGCGGGCTCGACGGTCGAGGAGGTCTTCGCCTTCCTGATCGACCTCGCCGCCGCCGACTCCAACATCGCCCAGGCCCTGCGCCCCAGCTTCGGCCGCGTCGAGCACCTGCTCGCCGCCGCGGCGCCGGAACGGGAGCGGTGGTATCCGCGCTTCCTGGCCGGGGACGTCTTCGGCAACGCGGGCTGGGAGACCGGCGGGCCCAGCGGGGCCGTGCGCACCCGGATCAGCGCCGACGGCAGGGTGGACGGCAGCAAGTACTACAGCACCGGCGCCCTGTACGCCGACTGGATCGGCGCGGCGGCCGTGGACGACCACGGCGAGAAGGTCTACTTCACCCTGCCCCGCGACCGGGAGGGGCTGGAACTGGTCGACGACTTCGACGGCATCGGCCAGCGGCTCACGGCCAGCGGCACCACCCGGCTGACGGGCGTGGCCGTGCACCCGTCCGAGGTCAGCAAGCGCACGGGCGACGCCGGGCGCACGCCCGTCACGCCCTTCCTGCAGCTCTACCTGGCCGCCGTGCAGGCGGGGATCGCCCGCAACGCCGTGGACGACGCGGTGGCCTTCGCCCGGTCGCACGCCCGGCCCATCGAGCACAGCAGCGCCGGGCTCTCGGTGGACGACCCGTACGTGCAGCACGCCGTGGGCGAGATCGCGGCGCGGGCGTACGCGGCCGAGGCCGCGGTGCTGCGCGCGGCGGCGGCCATCGACCGGGCGTGGGCCGGCGACCTCGCGCCCGATCTGCTCACCTCGGCGGCCGTCGAGGTCGCGCAGGCGCAGTTCTTCGCGGCGGAGTCGGCGCTGAAGGCGGGCGAGCTGCTGTTCGACGTGGGGGGCGGATCGGCGGTGGCGGGGCGGCACAACCTGGACCGGCACTGGCGCAACGCCAGGACCGTCGCCAACCACAACCCGCGCGCCTGGAAGGCGGCCGTCGTGGGCGCCCACCGGCTCAACGGCACAGAGCCACCGTTGAACGGCCTCTTCTAGCGCACGGCGCCGCTCGGGTGGTCTTTCTCCGGTGGGGCGAGGCCGTCCATGACCAGCGAGAAGAGGTGCTCTCGCCGCTCGGCGAGAGCCGGCGCCTGGTCGGTGATCCAGCTCAGCGCGTTGACCAGGGCGAACAAGTCCAGGCCATCGATGTCACCCCGGATGTGCCCGGCCGCCTGCGCCCGTTCCAGCAGGCGGCCCGCCGCCGCCCGCATCGTGTGGCAGGAGCCGTACAGCGGCGACGTCGGGTCGCTGAGGGTGGACATCATCGAGGCGGCCAGCCCGCGATAGGCGCCGGCCCCGCGGACGAAGTCGTGCAGCCACTCCGTCAGCGCCTCGCCCGGCGCCCCCTGGGCCGTCAGGGTCTCGGCCCGTTCCGCGAGCCGGTCGAACCGATCCCCCAGCAGCGCCTCCAGCAGCGCCTCCCGCGTCGGGAAGTGCCGGTAGAGGGTCCCGAGCCCCACCTCGGCACGGCGCGCGATGTCGCGCAGGGACGCGTCGGTGCCCCGCTCCGCGACGACCACCGCCGCCACGGCGAGCAGGCGCTCCCGGTTGCGCCGCGCGTCGGCCCTGGGCGGCCGGGCGACCGGCGGCCGGTCCGGTTCGTCGGTTTCGGTCATGCGGGAAGCCTCTCACGGCTTGACATTCGGAGCAGTGCTCCGCTTATTATTCGGAGCGCTGCTCCGTATCATAGCGGGGCCGACACCCGTCAAGGGAGACACCCATGCCCGCGACCATGAACGCCGTGCGCCTGCACGCCTTCGGCGGCCCAGAGGTTCTCACGTACGAAGAGGTGCCACGACCCGAGCCGGGTCCCGGCGAGGTCCTCGTCCGCGTCCACGCCGTCGGGCTGAACCCGCCCGACTGGTACGCCCGCACCGGCTACGCCAACATCCCCGAGGACGTGCGCCCCGAGGTCCCTCTCCCCTACATCCCCGGGTCGGACGTCTCGGGGGTCGTCGCCGCCCTCGGCGCCGGCGTCACCGAGTGGTCGGAGGGGGACGAGGTGTTCGGGCTCATCCGCTTCCCGCGCCTGGGCCACGGCGGCCGGGCGTACGCGGAGTACACCACCGCGCCCGCCGGGGATCTCGCCCGCAAGCCCGCCGCCGTCGACCACGTGCGCGCGGCGGGGGCGCCCATGGCGGGGCTGACGGCCTACCAGTTCCTCTTCGACCTCATCGGAGTGCGCTCCGGCAGCAGGGTGCTGGTGAACGGCGCGGCCGGCGGGGTGGGGCACTTCGCCGTGCAACTCGCCCGGGACGCCGGCGCGTACGTCATCGGCGTCGCCTCGGGCCGCCATGCCGCGTTCCTGAAGGACCTGGGGGTGGACGAGTACGTCGACTACACCGCCGTGGCCGCCGAGGACGTGGTGCGGGACGTCGACCATCTGATCGACGCCGTCGGCGGGCCCCGGGGACACCGGTTCCTGCCGGTGCTCAAGGACGGCGGCACGCTCACCCCCGTGTTCTTCGGCGACTATCACGGGGAGGCGGCGGCCAGGCGCGGGATCCGGCGGCTGTCGGGCCGGGTGCATTCGGACGGACGGCAGATGGGCGAGCTGGCCGGGCTGCTCGGCGAGGGGCGGCTGCGCGTCGGGATCGACAGCGTGTTCCCCCTGCGGGAGGCCGCCCAGGCCCACGAGCGCGCCGAGCGCGGCCACATCCAGGGCAAGATCGTGCTGACCGTCCTCCCCTGACACCCACGCGGCTCAGGCCACGCTCGAAACCTGGGCTCAGGCCACCGCCCGAAGGCGGCCGGCCGCCGTCTGGCCCAGCATGGCGCGTGCCAGCTCGTCCGCGTGCCGGAAGAGCGGCGCGTCGGCCCCCGGCCGGGCGAACCCCGCCGTGCCGCGCCCGCCGACCGCCCATGGCCCGAAGGCGAAGCGCCGGGGATGGGCGACCCCCGACCGGCCCACCAGCCGCCGGTCGGGCAGCCGCACGTCGAGCAGCCCGCCCGCCTCCCGGCACTCCCCCAGCGCGTGCAACCTGCCGAGCAGCGGATCGGTGCTGCGGCGCACGCTCGGCTCCGGCAGCCGCGCCTCGATGAGCGCCCGCGCCCGCACCGCCCCGGGAACGGTGAGGCTCGTCGCCGCCCAGGCCCCGGCCCGGTCGTCCTGCTCGACCCGCGTCCCGGCCCCCAGGAACGTGACCACGCCCGCCCGCGTCAGCGCCCGTAACTCGGCCAGCCGGGGCGCGGGCGGTCCGCTGGCGAAGAAGTTGTACAGCCCGTTGAACCAGGGGCCGAGGTCCTCGTCGGCCAGGGCGGCGCGGACGGAGATCAGCGCGTGCAGCATCGCCAGGTCCGCGCTGTGTGCCGGGTCGGCCCGCCGCGCCAGGTCGGCCGCCACATAGCCGGTCATCCACCGCCGCAACCCCGCGAGGTCGCCGAACCGGATCCCGTGCAGCGGGTGCTCCAGCCGGTCGAGGTGCAGCCGGTCGGCGAAGCGGGAGACGGACTTCGTGACGAGCGCGCGCATCTCCTTGCCGCCCCATTCGGCTCGCGCGAAGGCGGGCTCGAACGCGGCCCACTCGGTCTTGACGCGCGACGGGTGGGCGGTGAACAACTCGCGGTAGTACGCGTACGCCAGCTCCTTGGCGACCTCCCGCCGGTCGACCGGCCCGCCGGTGAGGAACCTGGGCGGCTCGGGCGGCCCGGCGGGGAGCCGGTAGCCGATCTTGGCGTGGTTCGGGACGCCCCGGCGCGAGCCCACGTACAGGTGCGGCTCGGCGCCGCTGGGCAGATAGGCGAGTTCGCCGTCGCCGCCGTCCGTGAAGCGGCCCCCGCGGCCCGAGGTGAGCAGCACCATCAGGTCGACGAACGCCAGCCCCGCGCCGCGCACGATCACCGGCTCACCCGCCGGGAGCGTGTCCGGATCGAGGTCGGCGGCGTATCCGGTGGGCACGTGCACCAGGCCGTGACCGGCGGCGAAGGCGGCCTGCCCGGCCTCCTCCGGCGAGGGCAGCACGCCCTGGTGGCCCTGGGCGAGCACCACCGTCTCGACGTCCAGCCGTTCGCCGGTGGACAGCTCCACCCGCTGGCCCGCGGGGAGGTCGGACAGCCCGACCGCGCCGGCCTGGTGCAGGCGGATCCGGACGTTGCGCGGCGCGGTGGCCGCGATGCGCTCGAACGCGTGCGCGAGATAACGGCTCAGCACCGGGCGCGGAGCGAAGAACCCGGGATCGCAGCCGAGCCAGTCCGCCAGCGAGGGCCCGGGCCGGATCGGCCCCGCGCAGCGCACCGACGCGTCGGCGAAGACGGTGATGTCGGCGGCGGCCGAGTTGGCCCAGAGCAGCTCCGGTTGCTCGGCTCGCCATACGCGCCCGGCCCCATGTGGATACGGGTCGATGACGTGTACGTCGAGCACACGGTCGCCCAGCACCTCTGGGGCATTGGCGCAGATTCGCTCCACCAGACAGGTCCCGGTGGGACCCGCCCCGATCACCGCCATCGCGCTCACTGGCCCGCCCTCCCCAGAATAACCTATATAAACAGTAGGTAATGTGGGAATGGCTGTCAATTGAGAATGGCCGTCAATGTGGCACGACCACCTTTCCGGCGGCCGTGCCACTCGAATTCACCCCGGCCTTGGCCGGAGCGGAATCCGTTAAGGGCGCGTGGTCCGGCCGGACATGTGCTCAGCCGTGCCGACGTGGTTTCGCTGCTTGCGCATGCCGGCCAGACCGAGCAGCCCGAGCAGGCCCAGCAGGCCCCACAGGCCGGCGTTGCCCCCGTCGTCTCGGTTGGTGTTGTCCTGAGGTGCGGGTGTCACTTGGCTCTGCGCGACGGGCTCGACGGGCGTGTCAGCCGTCGCCGCAGCAGCCGGGCCTAGCGTCAAGAAGAACGCCAGGCCCAGCCCGGTGAGCGTCTTGCGCATTGGGTTCCCCCGATCCGGCGATCTCGCAACCGCGGAGACCGCCTTTCACACCTTCCTGCTGGAAGGCTCCTGATAGCGGGGCAATCTCCATTCCCCCTGCTAAATACGCCCATACCATCACTAAGCGGGCATCAAACGCCTTCTCCTGGCCGGCGAGCCGCCGGCACGCCCGTACGCACGTGGGCTTCGGCGATTGCGGCCAGCGCCGCGCGGGCAGCCGGGCGGCGTGCGGTGGGCGCGAGCCGTACCGGAGCGAGCAAGCGCACCTCGACGGCCAGGTCCCGGGTCGCGATGACCCGCAGCGCGGAGGCGAGCAGCGGGTCGTCGCCCACGTAGCAGGCCCTGGTGGAGCGGGCCGGGCCCTCGTGGTAACGGAGCGTCACCGGGCGTACCTCGGCGCCGGCGTCCAGGGCCGCCTGGAACACGGCCGGGCGGAACCGGCCCATCCCGCGCCCGCACCACGTGGTGCCCTCGGGGAAGGCGACCACGGTGTCGCCCGCGCTGAGCGCGCCGGTGATCGTCGCGATGGCGGCCGGCAGGGCGTACAGGCGTTCCCTGTCGATGAACAGCGCCCCTGAGGCCGCCACCAGCGTGCGGACGACGGGCCATCCGGCGATCTCGCGCTTGGCGAGCGGGCGTGCGGGGAGGGTGGCCGCGATGACCAGCGGGTCGAGCCAGGACACATGGTTCGCCACCACCAACGTCCCCGGCCCAGGCGTTCCCGGCTCCGTCAGGGGTTTCCGCGCCGGGGACGTCGCCGTCTCGTCGATGACCTCGATCCGGACGCCGAGCGCGTGCAGCAGCGACCTCGCCCATGTCCGCGTCAGTGCCGCCCGCCGCGCCGGGAGGGCCCGGCAGGCGAGGGTCAGCGGCAGTCCGGCGAGCACCACGACAAGCGCCGCGAGGAGCCGTGCCATCCGCTGGAGGGGACCGGCGCCGCGGGCAGGGGCTCGCACGCAGGCGGCGGGCGAGCAGGGGCTGAGGGGACGCCAGGGGTTCGGCCCTGTCTGGCGTACCGTGCCCGGCGGGTCGCCGGTGAGGGTGCTCACCGGGGCTCTCCCAGGAAGTGCCGCAGGTAGCGGGTATTGACGTTGGCCATGGACAGCAGCATGAAGAAGTCGGCGGTCCCGAAGTCCGCGTCGTGCGCGGGCGCGCCGCACACCCACGAGCCCAGCCGCAGATACCCGCGGAGCAGCGCGGGAGGCACGAACCGGTCGGGACGGGCCGCGCCGGGGGCGCGCCACGGCGCACGCGGCGTGACCCGATATTCCTCGGGCCCCAGGGGAACCCGCTCGGCGACGGCGGCGGCCAGCGCGCCCCCGTCGTCGAGGGGCACCGAGCAGCAGCCCGCCAGCCACGCGTGGCCGCCGGCGACCATGTACCTGGCGATGCCCGCCCACAGCCGGGCCACCACCGCGCCACCCCGATGGTCGGGGTGCACGCAGGTGCGACCGGCCTCGACCAGGTCCTTCCTGAGGGGCCCGAGGTTGGCGAGGTCGAATTCGGCGTCGGAGTACAGCCGCTCGGCACGTCCAGGGGGCAGCAGCCGGTAGGTGCCGACGACGTCGCGGCCGTCGCGTACCAGGAGGTGGTCGCAGTAGGCGTCGAGCCGGTCCGCGTCGAGGCCGGAGACGGGGCTGTCGAGCCGCGCCCCCATCTCCTCGGCGAAGACCTGATACCGCAGCCGCTGGGCGGCCTGCACGTCGGCGGCGCTCGTGGCCACGCCGACCGTGTACCGGCCAGTGTCCAGAGAGCCCGTGTCCAGAGAGATCGTCATGGGCGCGTGTCCTTCCCGGAAAAGGTCTCGCGCCTATGTCGACAGGCGGAAATGACGAGCGCACCGCACCCCGGGGGCAGCGAGGCGTCGGCGCGGTGAACCTCGGCACCGCAGGCCGCGCCCCGGCCGAGCCGGGCCGGCGATCAGCACGGCGGGCGGACCTCGCGCGATAAATCATTTCTCGCGCCTCGCCCGTTTCACTACACTCGCCACCAATGCCGTACCGCATCGACGAGGGAAAGGAGCCGGCCGTGCGCCTCCGCACCGCTGTTGCCATCCCTCCGTCCCGGTACGAGGTGATCCTGATGTCTTCGTCCTTCCGGTGCGGGCCGCGCGGCCCGCACCGGATGCCCTGACGGAGCCCGTACCCCTGGTGCGCCGGCACCGGGATGTTCGTATGCCCGCGTTCGCGGGACCGTTCCTTCAGGGGAATCGCGCCGTCCTGTCAAGATCATCCCGAAAGGGCATGGCTGTGCGCGCTCACCTGTCCACCTCCCTGACCCTCGTCCGCAACCTCGGCATCCTCGCCCACGTCGACGCCGGCAAGACCACCGTCACCGAGCGGATGCTCTACCTGACCGGCGCCACCCACAAGCGGGGCGAGGTGCACGACGGCACGACCGTCACCGACTTCGACCCGCAGGAGCGCGACCGTGGCATCACGATCTTCGCCGCCGCGGTGAGCTGTGCCTGGGACGGTCACCGGATCAACCTGATCGACACCCCCGGCCACGTCGACTTCTCCGACGAGGTGGAGCGGTCGCTGCGGGTGCTCGACGGCGCGATCGCGGTGTTCGACGCCGTCGCCGGGGTCGAACCGCAGAGCGAGTCCGTCTGGCGGCTGGCCGACCGGTACGCCGTGCCGCGCATCGCGTTCGTGAACAAGCTGGACCGCGCGGGCGCCGACCTCGACGCGGCCGTGGACTCGATCCGGCGGCGGCTGCACCCGGCGCCGCTGGTGGTCCAGCTCCCGATCGGGCGTGAGGACGGCTTCACCGGCGTCGTCGACCTGCTCGGGATGCGCGCCCTGACGTGGGCCGGCGACGTCCTGGAGGAGGGGCCGGTGCCGGACGGCCTGCTGGAGGAGGCGCGGCGGCGGCGCAGGCTCCTTGAGGAGGCGGTGGCCGAGCTGCATCCGCGGGCGCTGGAGGAGTTCTGCGCGGCGCCGGCGATCTCCGCGCGGACGCTCGCCGGGGCGCTGCGCGACCTGACGCGCACCGGTGCGGGCCTGGTGGTGCTCTGCGGCTCCGCCTACCGCGATCGCGGGATCGAGCCGCTGCTCGACGCGGTGGTGGCGTACCTGCCCTCGCCGCTGGACGTGCCCGCGGTGCGCGGCACGCTCGGCGGGGCGGATCAGGAGCGGGCCGCCGATCCGGCGGCGCCGCTGGCCGCGCTGGTGTTCAAGGTGAGCTCGGCCGCCACCGGCCGGCTGACCTACCTGCGGGTCTATTCGGGAACGTTGCGGAAGGGGGACACCGTGCTGGACACCGGCACGATGCGCGGCGAGCGCGTCAGCCGCATCCTGCGCGTGCAGGCCGACCGCCACACCGAGATCGGCGAGGCGCCGGCCGGGGACATCGTCGCCGTGGTGGGCCCGAAGGGCGCCCGCACCGGCACGACCCTGTGCGCTCCCGGGGCCCCCGTGGTGCTGGAGCCGCCGAGCTCGGCGGCGCCGGTGGTGTCCGTGGCGGTCGAGGCGCGCGGCGGCGCGGACGCCGACCGGCTGGCCGCCGCGCTGGCGCGGCTGACCGAGGAGGACCCGTCGCTGACGGTCCGCACGGACGCCGAGACCGGGCAGACGGTGTTGTCGGGCCTGGGTGAGCTGCATCTGGAGGTGGCGGCGGAGAAGCTCCGGCGCGACCACGGGCTCGCCGTCCGCGTCGGCCGGCCGCAGGTGGCGCACCGGGAGACGGTCGTCGCCGGGGTGTCCGGGCTGCTGTACCGGCACGTCAAGCAGGACGGAGGGGCGGGACAGTTCGCCCACGTCGTGCTGACCGTCGAGCCGCTGGACAGCGACGGCCAGAGCGGTCCGAGCGGCCCGAGCGGTCGCCCGAGCGGTGACCCCGGTAACGGCCTCAGTGCTGGAGCCGGTGACGGCCTCAGTGCTGGATCCGGTGCTGGATCCGGTGGCGGCTTCGTGTTCCGGTCCGTGGTGACCGGTGGGCGGGTGCCACGCGAGTACGTGCGCGCGGTGGAGGCCGGGTGCCGGGACGCCCTGGCCGCCGGGCCGCTCGGCGGGCACCCGGTGACCGGCCTGCGGGTCACGCTGACCGACGGGGCCACCCATCCGAAGGACTCCTCGGAACTGGCCTTCAGGACGGCGGGCCGGCTCGCGCTGCGCGAGGCGTTGCGTGGTTGCGTGATGGCGCTGCTGGAGCCGGTGGTGGAGATCACGGTCACAGTGCCGGAGGACTCGGCCGGCGGGGTGCTGGGCGACCTGGCCGCCCGGCGCGGCCGCATCTCGGGCTCGGCGGCGCGGGGCGGCACGGTGGTGATCACCGCGACCGTGCCGCTGGCCGAGGTGTTCGGCTACGCGACCCGGTTGCGCAGCCGGACCCAGGGTCGCGGCACGTTCACCACCCGGGCGGCCGGATACGCCCCGGCGAGCCGGTGAGCGACGGCCCCGTCCGCACCCGCGGACGGGGCCGTTCCGCTCCGCCGGATGCCCGGCGGCCACGTTCTGGACGGCGCGCGGCCCGACGCCGGTGCGGCGCGCGCCGCTGGACACGATCGTCAGGGTGTCGTGACGGCCGCCCCGGTGACGGAGGCCGACCAGTAGAGGGCCCTGGCCACCTGCGGGAACAGCCCCTTGGGATGGTTGCGGAACATCGGCTCGGTGCCGAACAGCACCACGGCCGCACCCCGCTCGTCCCTGCCGCTGACCACGGCCGCCTGTCCCCTGGCCGCGTCCTGGCCGCCGGCGCCCTGCTCGTCCGGCCGCCAGTGCCCGGAGACGAGCGGCCCGTCGGCCGCGTACGACTGCTCGACCCTGACCTCGGCGCCGAGCCCGGTGAACCAGCGCGGCGCGTACACGAACGAGTGGCCGGGCGAGCCGCCGCCCACGGGACCGTCCGAGGACACCGTCCTGACCACGCCGTTGGCGTCGGGGTTCCCGGCGACGGCGGTCGCGGTGAGCAGCCCGGCGGCGGCGTTGAACGTCGCACCGGTCCCGCCCCTGGTGAGCACGCCGCCGGTGGCGAGGAACGTGTCGAGCGCCGTCCTGGCGGCCGGGCCGAGCGCCGCGTAGCTCAGGCCGCTGGAGACGAAGAGCACGTCGCTCGTGCTCCAGTCGAAGCCCGCGTTGAGCACCGCCGTGGAGACCGGGGTGACGGCGAAGCCCAGCTCGCGCAGCGTGAACAGCTCGTCGGCCGAGACGGCCGCGGCGATCCTGACCGGCGGCAGCGGGACGCCGGTGGCCGCGCCGGCGGGGGTGAAGCTCACGCCGTAGCGGTCGGACACCGTGAGGGCGGCCCGGCGGGCGCTCGCCGGCACGATCGCGCCGCCGCTCCCCCAGGTCACCGCGACGCCCTGGCCGAGCAGGTCGTTCAGCGCCTGGACGTCCTTGGCGTCGGCCACCTTGAGCAGGAGCGGCCCGCGGGCACGTGGCACGGACCCGGTCGGCGCGGCGGCCTTGACCGGCGCGGACCGTACGGGCAGGGAGGTGATCCCGTCCACGGTGGCGCCCCAGAGCAGGCCGTGGCTCCAGCCGGAGATGTCGTACATGGTGCCCACCTTGTCGGAGATGTCGGCACCCGCCTCCAGCAGCACGTTGGCCAGGCCCCGCTTGGGCTGGCGCATGTCCACGACGTACGAGCCCGCCGGATACGTCTTGCCACCGGCCCGGAACGGGCGTTCGGCCCGCTGGACCCGCACGTCGTTCGCGATCAGGTGGTCCACCAGGCGCGCGGCGGCGGTCGCCGAGCGTTGACCGGTGATGACGTAGGCCCGGGGGAAGGTGGTGGTGTAGACGTCCTCGGGGCCGAAGCCGGGCACGATGCCGAGCGGGACGACCTTGGACGGCTCGCCGGCCGTGCCCCTGCGGAACACCTCGATCTGGTCCGCGATGAGCTGGTCGTGCCGGGCCCGCACGTAGCCGTAGGTGGCCCGGATCGCGGCGGCGGCCACGTCGGTGTTGATCGCGGAGCGGCGGCGCAGCTCGTCGACGGGCTGCTGGGTGTAGTCGGCGCCGTTGACCCGCAGCGGGATCTCGACGGTGTGCGCGGCGACCGCGCCCTGGAACGGCGCGTACTGCGGCGTGAAGATCGGCGGCCAGTCGTCCCAGCCCTCCTCGGAGTCCCGGAACGGGATCTGCGCCGGGTACACGCCGTCCTTCTCCACCGTGTAGCCGAGCCCGTTGACGGCCGCCTCCATGCCGAGGCCGTTGGCGTAGGTGTTGGTGATGAACAGGTCGTACTCGTAGTTGGCGCCGTGCGGTGGCGTGGTCGGCTCGATGAGCGTGCCGTTGACGTAGCCGTGCAGGTCGATCATGGCGACCGGCTGGGTGTCGATCATCACCTGGCGCATCGCCCGCGCCTCGGGCTGGGAGGCGGTGACGAGGTCGCGGTTGAGGTCGAAGCCGGCGCCGTTCTGGCGCACGCCGTTGACGCGGCCGTCGGGGTTGGCGGTGACGTTGAAGTAGAGCCTGGTGCGCGCGAGCAGGTCGGCGACGCCCGGATCGGTGCTGGTCGCGAGCTCCTCGATGGTCCGCAGGGCCGCGTCCGTGCCCTCCCACTCGTTGCCGTGGATGTTGGCGTTGACGAAGAGCGGCGCCTTGTACCGCTGGGCCAGCCTCCGGTCCCTGGCAGCGGCGGCCGGGTCGTTCTCGATGCGCTCGCGGATCGCGGCCTGCGCGCGGGCCTCGCTCGCGCTCTCGGGGGCGGTGACGGTGACGAGGTAGAGGTCGTGGCCGTTGTACGAGCGGCCGGCGATCTCGGCGCTCACCCGGTCGCTCCGCCGCTGCAGGTCGTTCAGCCGGGGCGCGATGCCGTGGTAGGGCACCAGGCCGAGCTTGATGGAGGCGTCCGCGGGGTTCACCACGGGCAGGGGCAGCTCCGTCCGGCGGGGATAGCCGCGGTCGCGGGGCACCCCGGACGACGGCTCCCCGGTCTCGGCGTGGCGGAGCGTGCCGGCCTGCTCGGGCAGGCCGGCCGCCACCTCGTTCCGCTCAGGGCCGTTGCCGGAGTCGCGGACGGGAGCGGGCGGCGGTCCGGCCGGATCGGCCACCGCCGGCGGGACGGCGAGGAGCGCGGCCGCGACGGCCACGCCCAGCAGGGCAGTGGGCAAGCGCACGGAAACCTCCGGATCAGGGTTCGCGATAGTCTGCGGCGACTCCGACCAGCGAGATCAGCCCGGCGGCGAACTCCATCGCCTCGGCGTGGCCCTCGCTGTAAGGCGGCTGGAAGCCGACGCCCTCCCAGGTCCGCGTCTGCGGGTTCCACAGGTCGGCGCCGACCTCGAAGTCCCATCCGTAGACCCCGTGGTCGTACCAGAGCTCGTCGGCGGAGTTCCCGGCCGCCGAGTAGAGCACGTCCGTCACCGGGCCGGTCTGCTGCGGCCACGTCACGGTGCCGCGCTCGGCGGCGATGGCCTCCTCGATGGTGCGGGCCGAGCTCAGGAAGTACGCCTCCTCGCGGGGCGTGGGCCTGGGCAGGGTGACGCGGCCGTCGAGCTTGTAGGCGCCGGGCGGCCACATGAAGTAGCCGCCGTAGCTGTGGACGTTCAGCGCGAACTTGATGTTGCCGTACCGCTGCGCCAGCCACATCACGTTGCGGCTCTCGGGCTCGGAGTGCTCGGCCGGTCCGGCGAACGTGCCGCTCTGGCAGTTGGCGGAGGCGCCGAAGTAGCCGTCGGACAACGATCCGACCGCGTAGTTGCGGTTGACGTCCACGCCCCAGGTGTTGCGCAGCGCCGGGTCGGACTGCTGGGCGGGGCAGTGGTTGGTCATGTTCTTACGCTGGGAGTTGAAGTCGTAGAAGCTGTAGTTGGCCCCGTCGGGGTTGACGGTCGGCACGATGAAGATGTCGGTGCGCTCCAGCAGCCGGCGGGTGGCCTTGTCACGGGCGTAGTTGCGCAGCAGCCGTTCGGCCGCCTCGATGGTGACCAGGGGCGTCACCCACTCCCGCGCGTGCTCCTGGGCGTAGGCGAGCACGCCGGTGCGGCTGCCGTCGCGGCGCGTGCCGATGCGCAGCGCCAGCACCTGCGCGGGCGCGCGGGAGACGCCGGCCGGGGCGTTGAGGAAGTCGCTGAGCTGGGTGAGCGGCGCGGGCGCCATGACGCCGGCGCCCGCGTCGGTGCGGTACGTCGTGGCCGTGACGGCGATGCCGGGCGTCGCGTTGATCGCGGCGGCCACCTGGGCGGCCGTGCTGACAGGCGTCCCGGCGGCGTCGGTGGCCAGGCTGACGGTGATCAGCTTGCCGTTCACCGTCACCGCCAGGGCGCGGTCCGGCGCGCCGGGGCCGGTCAGCTCGACGGCCAGGTCGTTGCCGCCCTCCGAGCCGTACGCGGCGGAGGTCACGACGACGGCGGCGGCGGGCGGGGCGCCGATCAGGGCCTGGGCGTGGCGGCGGTAGCCGTTCGTCCGGTACGGCAGCGTGATGATGTCGGTGAGCTTGGGGAAGCGCTGGTGCAGGCTCTTGACCCGGTCGTTGAGCTGCGCCGGCGGCATGTACTGGGTGATGAAGTCCTTCTGGTAACCGGGTCCTGCGCGGTCCGGCCGTTCGCCGTCGGGCCACTCCTTGGCCTTGGCCTCGGCCTTGCCGCCGGCCGCCGAGGTGACGGTGATCCACTGCGGCCGGCTCCCGGCCGGGACCGGAGTGCTGAACTGGTGGCCCAGGTAGGCGCCCGCGTCCACGTACGCCACCATCTCCGCCTGCCCGCCGGTGCCGCGCGCGCCCTTCCACGCCACGGTGAGCGTGGCCGCCTGGGCCGCGCTGCTGGAGGCCTCCACCGACAGGAAGTAGCCGTCGCGGGACTCGAACCAGACCGCCCGCTCGATCACGATCTGATCCAGCGCCGTCGTCGCCTTCACCGCGGCCGGCGGCGACGCCTCGGCGGCCAGGGTCGCGCCGAGGGCCTCGTAGGCGGCGAGCTGGCCGGCCGTGGCCACCGCGTCGATCTGGACGCTGCCGTCCGCCTGGGGGCGGACCCGCTCGGTGAGGTCGGCGCCCGAGGCCACCAGCCGTTCCATGGCCGCCCTGTCGGGGACGGAGAGCGTGACGAGGGAGACCGGCTCGGGATCGGCCGGGCCGCCGACCGCCGGAACGGACGGCTGCGAGGCAGCCAAAGTCGTGGAGACCATCATCAAGACGACGGCGGACGCCCGCAAGCCACGCATCGGCTCCTCCTAGATCACCCGAATGGGGTTCACTCATTGAAGGCCGAGTTGGCGCAACGAGCAAGACCCGTCGCCGCGCGCCGCGCGATCGTGTCGCCGATCGGCGCCGGAACCGGTCGCCCCCGCCGCCCCCGGCCGTCGACGCCCGCACCTGACCCGCCGCCCCGCGCGCGGGCGCTGAAGCACCTGACGCGCTGCCGCGCGCGCGGCGTTGGAAAGCGCCATCCAGCATGCCGCAATAGGGAATGCAATTCACCGTCGCCCGCCCGCCGAACGACATTTCTCCGGCATCTGGAAATCCTCGTGAAATATGCCCTTGACAGACCTCACAGCGGACAATTACTCTCCCCCTGATTATATCGATTTAATCCGCCAGGGGCGCGGGGCACCGCGCCCCGATGCGGGCATCACCCGAGGAGCCCGTGACGATGAGACCCCCCAGCGGCATCCGCCGCGCCCTCACCACCGCCGTGGCCGCCCTCCTCTGCCTCCCCCTCGCGGCACACCCCGCCGCCGCGGGCGAGCACGGCGGCCGACAGGGGAAGGTCCAGCTCGAATACCTGGACAGGGGCCTGGTCGCCGCCACGACCAGCGACGGCGCGTTCCTGAGCTGGCGGCTGCTCGGCGACGAGGTGTCCGGCCACGGCGCGAACGGCCTGACGGGCGCGGACTTCAAGGTCTACAAGGACGGCCACCCCATCGCCACCGTCACCGACAGCACCAACTACCTCGACCGCGGCGCCGCCGCCGGCTCCGAGTACCGCGTGGCCCCGATCACCAGGGGCAGGGAAGGGCGGCGCAGCCCTGCGGCCACACCATGGCTTAAATCGTTTTACGACCTTCCGCTGGCCAAGCCCGCGAACGGCGTCACCCCGGCCGGCGAGAGCTACACCTACACCGCCAACGACCTGAGCGTGGGCGACGTGGACGGCGACGGCCAGTACGAATACGTCGTCAAGTGGGACCCGTCCAACTCCAAGGACGTCTCCCAGCGCGGCTACACCGGCAACACCTACGTCGACACCTACGAGCTCGACGGCACCCTGCGCTGGCGGCTCGACCTGGGCGTCAACATCCGCTCGGGCGCCCACTACACCCAGTTCACGGTCTACGACCTCGACGGCGACGGCCGCTCGGAGATGATGCTCAAGACCGCCCCCGGCACCAAGGTCATCCGCTACGGCGACAATGGCCAGATCGTCTCCGAGCGCTATCTCACGATGCCGAAACAGGATGTCGCCGCCGGTTATTCACACAGCGACGACTATCGAAAGAGCGCAGCAGATTATTTCGACCATGTTGTAGAAATTTTCGCGAAATGGCATGAGCATCCGGAGGTCGTCGCCGGGCACTGGCCGAAGACCCTTGAGGAGGCCTTCGGCATCGCGCCCACGCACGCGTACCCGCTCTCCCACGAGGACGCCGTGGAGCTCGCCACCTACTTCGTCGACGTCTACGCGCCCGGCCGCAGCGCCAACAACCGGCTGCGCGAGTTCGCCGGCTTCGTGATCACCGGTCCCGAATACCTGACGGTGTTCGACGGCGCCTCCGGCAAGGAGCTGCAGACGATCCCCTACAAGCCCGGCCGGGGCGACGACGGGCTGTTGTGGGGCGACTACGCGATGGCCAGGATCGAGCCGGGCAACCGGGTGGACCGGTTCCTGTCGTCGGTGGCCTACCTCGACGGCAGGCGGCCGTCGGCGATCTTCGCCCGCGGTTACTACACGCGCACCACGATCGTGGCCTACAACTGGGACGGCCGGAAGCTGAAGGAGGTCTGGTACGTCGACAGCGGCCACGCGCCGATGGCCAACCCGTTCAACGCCTCCCCCCACGGCGTGCCCGGCGCCAACCCGGAGTACGCCGACCTGACCACCCAGGGCTTCCACTCGATGGGCGTGGCCGACGTGGACGACGACGGCAAGCAGGAGATCGTCTACGGCTCCGCGACCATCGACGACGACGGCGACCTGCTCTACTCCTCGTTCGCGACGGCCCCGCCGCAGAGCAATGTGCCCGGCCAGAACGTCCGGCTCGGCCACGGTGACGCCATGCACGTCGGCGACTTCGACCCCGACCGCCCCGGCCTGGAGATCTGGACGGTGCACGAGGGCGGGGCGTACGCGCCGTACGGCTGGGCGCTCCGCGACGCCGCGACCGGCGCGGTGATCCACGGCGGCTACAGCGGCGTGGACACCGGCCGCGGCATGGCGGGCGACATCGACCCGGCGATCCGCGGCTTCGAGACGTGGTCGTCGATGCCGCCCAACCAGACGATCGCGGCGGGCCTGTGGTCGGCCCGCGGCGACTACCTGGGCCGCACCGCCCCCGGCACGAACATGAGCATCCGCTGGGCCGCCGACATGACGACCCAGATCGTCAACGGCACCGCCACCGCCGTCCTGCAGACGCCGACGATCGACGACTGGAAGCGCGGCACGGTGCTCAGCGCCGAGGGCACGCTGACGAACAACGGGACGAAGGGCAACCCGGGGCTGGTCGCGGACGTCTTCGGCGACTGGCGCGAGGAGCTGCTGGTCCGCACGGCCGACAGCGGCGCGATCCGGATGTACCTCAGCACCGAGGTGACCGGCCGCAAGCTCTACACGCTCATGCACGACCCGCAATACCGGGTGGACGTGGCCAGGCAGCAGACGAGCTACAACCAGCCGGCGTACCCGAGCTTCTACCTCGGCTCGGACGTCGACTGGTCACGGGTCCCGCTGCCCAGCTTCTCCACCCCCAGGAGGTAGCCCCCTGCGGGCGGGGGCCGCGGCGGCCCCCGCCCGCCACACCGGCTCCTCCCGTGGCTCCCGCCACGGGAACCCGGATGAGGGTAAACCCTTGGCCGAACCCTGGCGCGCCGGCGGCCGGCTCGTGTCAGCATGGTGTGCCGGGGGTCGCGGGCCGTGCCGGCGAGCGACCGGGTCCCTGCTGGAGGTGGGCCGTTGCGCTGGTATCACCGTTGGCTCCTTCGACGCAGGCGCGCGAGCGGCCCCGCGTCGGCCTCCGCCGCGCCGGTCCCCGCCTCGACGGTCCCCGCCGGGCTCGTCCCGGCCGGCCCCGTGCTCGGCGGCGTGACCGAGATCCGCGTCCACGGCGTCGGCGGCTCCAGCCCTGCCTACCTGCTGGGCGTGCCCGATCCCGTGCAGGTCGCGGGCGACCGGTTCGCCGGTTTCTACCGGACCGGCGACGCAGAGGGCCGGCACCGCGAGGCGTTCTCCTGGGGCGGCCTGACCTCGCGCAGCGGCACGCGGGTGTTGTGGTTGTTCCTCCTGCCGTTCCTGCTGGCCAACCTGGCCGGGTGGATGTGCTCGGACCTGCTGCGGACCAGGCCGGTCAGGTTCGCCCTGCACCGCGCCGTGTTGCGGATCGCGGCCCTGGCGGTGACGCTCAACTTCGTGTTGCTGATCGCCTGGATCCCGATCGACTATCTGGGCTACCAGTGCGGCGCGGACCAGAAGTGCTCGGAGACCTGGTGGCTGCAGCCGTTCCAGCTCATGAGCGACCTGCCCGCGCGCCGGATGGCGCTGGCGGCGGTGGCGCCGCTGGTGGCCATCGCCGTGCTCTGGTTCCTGGTGTCCAGGTCGGTCCGCCAGTTCGAGGCCGTGCCTCCCGTGCAGAAGGACGGGCTGCCCCTGGAGGAGCCGGGCAAGGGCGCGGCGGCTGCGGGCGGGAGCAGGGGGAGCCGGGACGGACTCGCCAACCGGCACTTCTGGCACGGGCGGCGCCCGGCGGTCCGGCTCGGAGCCGCGCACACGGCGGCGGCGCTGGCGGGGCTGGCCGCGCTGCTCACCTGGCTGACGTACCGGCTGGCCGTCGCCGCCGGCCGGCCGGAGCCGCTGGGCCCGCCGCTGCTGGCGGCGTGCGCGCTGGTGCTGCTCGCCGCCGTGGCGGCGCTGGCGGCGGAGACCGACAGCAGGTGGCCCGACGTGGTCGCGCTGACGGCGCGCTGGGTGGCGGCGCTCGCGCTCACGCCCGCGGCGTTCGCGCTGGCGGCCTTCCAGCCGTGCGACGACCCGGACGGGTGCGGCGGCCCAGACGCCACCGGCGGCCCTGTCGTGCTCGGCGAGCCGCCGGGGCTGGGGCAAGCGGTGTTCTCCGTGTACGCCGGGGTCGTCGCCGTCCTGGGCGTGGTGCTGCTGACGATCCTGATCGGGCACGCGCGCCGGGAGCGGGACCGGGTCAGGGTGCTGGCCCGGCGCCGGAGCATCGGACGGGCGGTCCTGTTCGGGGCCGCGGCCGCGGGCGCGCTCTGGCTGGCCTACCGCTGGGACGCCTTCGCCGGGCGACTGGCCCTGGCGTTCCTGCTGCTGACGGTGTTCGTGTTGATCAGCACGCGGACCAGGGCGACGACGGGCCGCTTCCGATGGGCCGCTCCGTTCGCGGTGCTGGTGCTGGCGGTCGCGACGCTCAACACCTTCCTGATCGGCACCCTGATCAGGGTGGCCGACCTGGTCGGCGAGGTGCGCTACCCGGATTTCCAGTACGACCGCACCACGGAGCCGGTCATCATGGTCTTCTCCGTCATCAGGCCGGTCACGCCGTACCTGATCGTCACCCCCGTGCTCGTCCTGGTGCTGTTCGGCCTGTGCGAGCTCGGCGCGTTCCTCGTCGCGCGGCACGGCCGCCAGGCCCGCGAGGTGCGCAGGGAGTACATCGCGCGCGAGCGGGCCGAGGGCCGGCCCGAGCGGCTGCCCGAATGGGTGGCCTCGACGGTGACGGACGAGGCCATCTCCGACCAGGACGCCGAGGACCGGCTGGGCGTGCGCCGATGGGCGGGCACCGTGTCCGGGTGGCGGCGGCTCGGCCGGGCGACGCTCGACGCCGACCTGCTGATCAGCGGCATGGCGGTGGTGAACGTCTTCCTGCTGGTGTCCCTGTTCCTGCACATCCGGGTCAAGGGTGGCTCCGACGACCTGCCCGCCTGGCTGATCGGGCTCGGCAGCACCGTCGCCGCGCTGCTGCCGCTGCTGCTGGTCATGCTGCTCAGCCAGGGCTGGAACGACCCGAAGAAGCGCCAGGTGATCGGGGTGTTGTGGGACGTCGGCACGTTCTGGCCGCGCGCCTTCCATCCGTTCGCCCCGCCGTCCTACGCCGAGCGCGCGGTCCCCGACCTGCAGCGGCGCATCTGGTGGCTGCACGACAACGGGGGCTCGGTCGTGCTCACCGCGCACAGCCAGGGCACCCTGCTGGCCGCCGCCGCGCTCGCCCAGCGCGACTGCCGCCCGGACGGCGACCGGGTGGCCCTGGTGACCTTCGGCTCGCCGCTCGTCAAGCTCTACCAGTGGGCCTTCCCCGCCTACGTCGGCCACGACCTGCTCGACGGCCTGCGGGTGGATTCGTGGCGCAACCTCTACTACGACACCGACTACATCGGCGGCCCCGTCAGGGTGCGCGACTGCGACGTGCGCCGGCCGGACCCGCCGGCCAGCCGGTTCCGGTACGGCGAGCCGGTCCCCCGCGTCGGCAGCCACACGGGCTACTGGGAGGACCCGGCGCTGTGGGACGCCGTCGCCGGCGCGGTCGCGAGGCTGCGCCGGACGGCCGGTGGCGGCCACGATCCCGACCGGAAAGGCGCCTAGGACCACAACCTGGTCCCGTGAGGTCCGAGCCGACGACACGGTTCAGCAGGCGATGCGGCGCCGCATCCCCGGCCGACCGCCGAGTCCGGCGTGCAAGATCGCGGCCTTACGACCCCGGCCGACGTCACGATGGGCTTCAGCGGGTGGCCAGCACCTGGATCGTGTCGCCCACGGGCCGCTCGCCCGTCGCGTCCGACGGCCGGTTGACGAGGGCTCCGTTCACCACCATGGCGGAGGAGCCGCCCCCGTCCAGGTTGAGCGCGTCGACCGCGCCGAGGGAACGCATGAAGGCCGCGCCCTCTTCGAGCGTGAAGCCCTCGCTGCCACCGCTGACCCGGCCGTCCACGGTCACCAGCAGCAGCCGGTTCTGCCGGTCGATGCCGGCCATCGTGCGGGGCTGACGGTTGTTCGCCCAGGCGAAGCCGAACGACAGGTCCGCAGGGTCGAGGACGCCCTCCTTGGCGGCGTCGATGTGCGTACGCCCGTTCTCCACCAGCGTCGGGGCGGCGCTGACGATGCTGTCGTCCGCGCCCAGCACGATCTTGCGGCCGTCGCCGTCGCGGATGTCCTCCGTCACCGAGACCTTCTTGCCCACGGTCGCGTGCCCGGTCAGCCACCCGGCCGCCGCGCCGATGCCCTGGAGCACGGTCTGTCCGGGCGCGACGGCGCCGGTCCTGTCGCCGACCGACACGACGCGGTCCTTGGAGTCCAGCACGACCTGTACGCCGGCGCCGGTCGGCAGGGCGTGGACGTAGTCGTCGGTGAACTTCACCAGCTCGTCGGCCGTGGTGCAGGTGGTGTCGTGGCGCGGCTCGGCGGTGGGGACCGCGCCCGGCCGGCCGCAGTTGCGCAGCAGTCCGGGCGTGCGGTTGATGCCCTCGACGGCGTGTTCGGCGCGGCCCGCGCGGGCGGTCACGGTGGTGGTGACGTCGGTGATCCGGGTGCGCCGGCCACCGTCCGCGAGAATCAGCGCCGCCCGCGATCCCACCGCCATCGACGTGAGTTCCCCCTCGTAGGCGCCGATACCCGCCATGGTGCCCTGGACGCCGTCGGCGCTGGAGGTGAGGAAGAAGCCGCCGTTGACGCCTACCAGCGAGCCGAGCGTGGCCGCCACCGAGGAGGTCGTCTCCCGGTCGGTCACGTCGCCGTCGTGGGTGGCCTCGACCGTGCCGCGGAACCTGCGCGGGTCGATGACCGCGATGTTGATGTTCTCGACGTCGGCCGGCTGGTCGGCGTCGTAGCCGGTCCACTCGACGGCATTGCGGAATCCCGCCGCGGTGATCTGCGAGGCCACGCTCCGCGCCGCGTCCTGGGTCGGGAAGGAGCCGATCCGAACCCGCACGCCCATCAGGCCGCGCGGCGTGCCGGAGTAGTCCGGCCACGCGATCCTGGCCACCACGGGCTCGAAACCGGCGGCACGCAGGCGGTCCGCGGTCTGCGACGCCCACGACTCCGTACCCACGGCGGCCCACGCCTGGGCGCCGGTGAACCGCGCCTTGACCTCGGCCTGCACGGTGATCGTCCAACTGTGGACGGCGGCGGGGTCCTTGATGGTCCCGGTGCGGACCTCCACGCCGGGTGCGACCGTCCGCGTCGTCCACTGCGCCGGGGTGGTGCCGGCGGGAACCGCCGGCGTGTCCGCGGCGGCGACTCCGGAGATCGACAAAGGTGCCATCATTGCCAGCGCCGCCGCGCCGAGCAGCAGCCGCGCGCGCGAGCCGCGGTCGCTGGTGTGGTTGTTGTCCATGACTCATCCTTAGACTCGGTGCCCGATCGGGCAATATGACCGATTCGGGGCAATATGACCGAGTTGGCAGTCCAGCGTGCCCAGACGAACTCCGGGGCGAGAGCAGAAGTGTGGCGGTGGACGGGAGAGTGAATGATCGGTGGCGGCACCGCCGGCTACCGGACGCTCGTACCCGGTCCCTCCACCGGCAGGATCGGCCCGGTGAGCCTCTCGTCGCGGTCGCAGACCAGCTCTCCGTCGTGGACGCGCGCCCGCGCGACCTGCACCGACGAGCGCCGCCCGCCGTCAGGGTGGGTGAAGTAGAACACCATCGCCTCCTCCCCCGTCACCACGACGTCCGCGTGGTGCCCGAACCCGCCGTCGTCCGGCTGCGCGCCCGGCCGGTCGAGGATGAGCCCGTGCGGCTGCCAGGTGTCGAGGTCCGCCGAGCTCAGCACGCGCTGCCCGTGCCACTCGTCGACGATCATCCAGTGCCGGCCGCCGAGCGCGAACACGTTCGGCCCCTCGTGCGCCGAGATCGTCACCGCCGGCCCCCTGACCCGCCAGTGGTGCAGGTCGTCGCTGTCGGCCGCCCAGGTGTGGGAGTCGTCGGCCTCGTCCTTGTACCAGAGCCGGTGGCCGCCGCCGGGCAGGGGCGCCACGCAGGCGTCGATCACGTACGGGGAGGACAGTTCCAGGGTGGAGCGGAAGGTCCAGTGGATGAGGTCGGGGCTGGTGTAATGGCGGATGTGCCGCTCGAAGGGCCGCCAGGAGCCGGGGACGCCGCGGATGACGCTCACGTACATGTGGTAAGCGGCGCCGTCGTCGACGATCTCCGGCGCCCAGTACGTGTGCCGCCCCCACTCGATGTCGAGACCGCCGATCGTGCCCCGGTACAACCACGTCACACCGCCGTCGGCGGAGGAGGCCACGCCGAGGTCGGTGCCGTGCACCCAGCTCACGTCGTCCCTGGCCGGACCGGTCGCCCGGCGGCTGGTGTAGACGAGCCACCAGGACCGTTCCGCCCGGTTCCAGATGACGACCGGGTCGGTGGCGCCGTCGGACATCGGGTCGCGGTAGAGCGGCCGGGGGATCATGCGGTTTCCCTTCCTACGATCTTCCGGTAACGCTACAAGGAAGGCCGGGAACACGAAGAGGGCGCTCCCCGGGGGTGGGGAGCGCCCTCTTCGGACGTGCGATGGATCAGTGGTTCTTCACCGACAGCGGCTTGGTCGCGGGAGCGGCGTCCTTGTCATTCCAGGCTCCGCTGGAGAAGGCCACCGGGTAGCTCTTCTTGCCGACACCGTCGCCCCACTTGGTGACGACATAGTCGATCTTGATGTGGCCCTCGCCACCGGCACCGTCCACACCGAGCGTGTCGGCGTTGAACTTGCCGCCGGTCAGATCGGCAAAGGTCTTGGCGTCCAGGTCGAGCATGACACCACGGTTGGAGGGGTCTCCAGGACCACGGTCACCGACGAAGAACGGCATCTTCTTGCCCTTGTACATGACGTAGCCCTCAGTCATGAGCGGCCAGCTCGGGCTGGCGACCAGGCCCTTCTGCATGGGCTTGCCGGCGGCGGGCAGACCGGTGTCACCGGCGCGGCCGGAGCTGTCGTCCCAGAAGTAGGACGCGGTCGTCGAGCCCTGAAGCTTGGCCTGCTGAGCGGTATCGGTGGTGGCGGCGTGGGCGGAGCCCGTGCCAATGGTCAAGGCGCTGAGGCCGGCGGCCGTGAGCAGGGCAACAGTGTGCAAACGAGCGGACATAATCATCTCAGGTCCTTTGTTAGGGAACTAGGGCCTTGGCGCTCGCTTTGAGGAACGTGGCCGGGCAAACCTGCCATACGGACGCCACGTTGAGCGCTGACCATCCGAATCAATCCGGATGAATCCCCATGAGATGCCCACGGTGGGGCCGGGTTCTCATCGGGAACACTCACTAAGTTACCCCCCAAACCGGACAAACGCAAACGAATCACCATGAATCGGGCACAGATCTACCTTCGTCGGTAAAGTGATCAGCCCGCCCCCCGCCTGGCGGCGCGCCGGACCCCCTGCGGCCACGGGGATCCCGCTCCGGACGGCCCTGGCACGATCGCCGCAGGTAAACGCCCCCTCAAGCCCCCATAGAGGGCCCGTCACCAGTCACGCGGAGGCGGAAGTGGGTATCCGTGATCTTCTCAAGCCCCTGCAGGGGCCCGTCTTGGGCCGGCTCAGAGCGCCTTTGCCAGGAGCAGCGCGATGTCGTCGCGCTCGCTGGCCGGGCATTGCGCCCTGACGAGCATGTCGCAGATGCGCTCGATCCCCTCCGGCGGTCCCGTCAGCAGCGAGCAGATCTTGTCCAGCCCTTCGTCGATGTTCCACTCGCGGCCCTCCACCAGGCCGTCGGTGTAAAGGGCGAGCATGCCGCCCGCGGGCAGCTTGGTCTCGCACAGCTCGAAGCGCTCGCCCCCGACGCCGAGCGGCGGCCCCGGCTCGACCGGGAGGATGGCGGCCACGCCGTCCGGCTGGACGAGCACCGGCGGCAGGTGGCCGGCGCTGGCGATGGCGACGGTGCCGGCCGCGCGGTCGTAGCGGGCGTACAGGCAGGTGGCGATCTGGTCGGAGTCGAGCTGCCTGGCCACCCGGTCGAGGCGGAACAGCAGCTCGGCCGGGTCCAGATCGAGGCTGGCCAGGGTCTGGGTGGCGGTGCGCAACTGTCCCATGGTGGCGGCGGCGCGCACGCCGTGGCCCATGACGTCGCCGACGACGAGCGCGGTGCGCTCCTCGCACAGGGGGATCACGTCGTACCAGTCGCCGCCCACGCCGGCGAGGTCGCTGGCCGGCAGGTAGCGGTGGGCGATCTCCAGGCCGGGCGGCGGCTGCAGCCGGGTCGGCAGCAGGCTGCTCTGCAGCATGAGCGCGGTACGCCGCTCCCTGGCGTAGAGGCGGGCGTTGTCGATGCAGATGGCGGTCCGGGCGGCGAGCTCCTCGATCAGCGCGACGTCGGAGTCCTGGAACGTCTCGCTCGCCGCCTGCCGGACGAGGACGAAGAAGCCGAGCACGTTGCCGCGGGCCAGCAGCGGCGCCACCAGGAAGGAGCAGCCGGGCAGCAGCCGGGCGATGACGTCACGGCCGAACGCCTTGGCGTTGTCGTCGCCCACGCTCTGCCCGAGGCGCGGCACGAGCACGGTCCTGGCGGTGGCCATGGCCTGGCCCTGCGGCAGGAACGGCGGGTAGACGGCCACCTCGCCGACCGGGAAGGCGGTGTCCCAGTCCCACGGGTTGTCGACGGCGACGGCGGTGGCCACCCGCCGCACCAGGGCCGAGCCGTCGGTCGGGCGCACGGGGAAGGCGCCCTCGGTGATGAGGCGTTCCTGGACCATGATCCCGCCGGTGTCGGCGCACCGGGGCACGGCGACGTCGAGCAGCTCACGGCAGGTCTGCGCCAGGTCGAGCGTGCTGCCGATGCGGGTGCTGGCGTCGTTGAGGAAGGCCAGCCGCTCCTGCGCGGTGGCATCGCCGCTCAGCCGTAAGCGGGCGCGGCTTCGCGGATCCTTGATCAGGAAGCCAGGATTCGCCGGCATCCGGCCTCCAGGTGATGAGGATCACTGCCTGCCGCGCCTCAGAATAAGGCTCCTGTCAGGAGATTTCAGCGTCCCGCAGGAAGCTTTCCCGTACTGGCTGCTTCTGTGCTCTTTTCGGTGCTGTTCCGGATGATGAGCGACGTGGCGAGCTCTATCCGGGTGCCCGCGGCGCCTTTCGGGTGGGTCAGCTCCTCGGAGATGAGCCGGACCGCCTCGTTGGCCATGTCGTCCAGGGGCTGGCGGACGGTGGTGAGCGGCGGCGACATCATCTCGCACAGGGGTGAGTCGTCGAACCCGACGACGGACAGCTCGTGCGGCACGCGGATGCCGCGCTCGGCCGCCGCCTGGTAGACGCCCGCGGCCTGCAGGTCGGATCCGGCGAAGATGGCGGTGGGCCGGTCGGGCAGGTCGAGCAGCTCGGCCCCGCGGTCCTTGCCGCCGGAGACGAGGAAGTCGCCGTAGCGGGTGAGCCCGCGATCGGGATCGATGCCGAACGTGCGGTGCGCGGCGAGGTAGCCCTCGTAGCGGTCGAGCGTGCACCGCAGGTCGAGGGGCCCGCCGATGAAACCGATGCGGGTGTGCCCGAGCTCCAGCAGATGCGTGGTGGCCATGACGCCGCCCGACCAGTTGGTGGCGCCGACGGTGGAGATGCGCGGATCGCGCTGCCCGACCGGGTCGAGCAGCACCAAGGGCACGTGCAGCAGCTCCTCGATGGCCTTGGTCTCGTCCTGGCCGGCGCGCGAGAGCACCAGCACGACGCCGTCGGTGCTCCGCTTGCGCACGATGCCGATCCAGCGCGGCAGGTCGAAGTCGGGCCGCGCGGAGGAGGTCACGACCAGGGAGAACCCCCACCGCGCCGCCGCCTGCTCCGCGCCCCTGATGAGGACCTGCGCCCACGGGGAGCCGATGCCGTCGATGAGCAGGTCGACCAGGCCGGACCTGGGCGTGCTCGGCGGGCGCGGAGACTCGTATCCGAACGCTCTGACCGCTTCGAGGACCTTGTCCCTGGTGGCGGCGGAGACGTGTTTCTTGCCGCTCAGGACCTTGGAAACCGTCGGCACCGAGACTCCGGCCGCCGCCGCGACGTCGGCCAGCGTGGCTCGAGGCACAGGACCTCCCGTGACGACTTTCGGAAAATCAGGCGCAGTGCGCACTGCCGGCCGACCTGCTGCGGCTGGCGAATTCATGGGCACTGTTGACATCGATACGAGCCGGAGCCTAGCGTAACCCACCGGTAATGTCACGGTTAATTATCGGAAAGTCAGCCGGAAACTTTCTGACCTGATGGCGCAGCATTTCTGTTAGCGCTATCACCATTCACTAACGAGGGTGTATGCCTGCACGTGTTGAGCAGCCGACGTCGGAGACGGCCGCGCGCCGAGCGCGCCGGGTCGGGGAACTGCTGGCGGACATGTCGCTCGACGAGAAGCTCGCACAGCTCGTGGGCGTGTGGCTGAACGTCAATCGCGCGGAGGGCGTCGTCGCCCCGCTGCAGGACTCCATGCAGGGCGAGGACGTCGCCTTCGAGGCTTTCGCCGGCCACGGCCTGGGCCAGATCACCCGCCATTACGGCACCCGCCCGGTGGATCCGGAATGGGCGAGCACGGTGCTGGCCGAGCGGCAGCGCTGGCTGCGCGCGAACACCAGGCTCGGCATCCCCGCCCTCGCGCACGAGGAGTGCCTGACGGGGCTGGCGGCGTGGCGGGCCACGACCTATCCGGCGCCGCCGGCGTGGGGCGCCTCGTTCGACCCCGAGCTCGTGGCCGAGATGGGGCGCCGCATCGGCGCGAGCATGCTCGCCCTCGGCGTCCACCAGGGCCTGGCCCCGGTGCTCGACGTGATCCGCGACCAGCGGTGGGGGCGGGTCGAGGAGTGCGTCTCCGAGGACCCGTACGCGGTCGCCACCATCGGCGCCGCCTACGTGCGCGGCGTGCAGTCCACGGGGGCCATCGCCACGCTGAAGCACTTCGTCGGCTACTCCGGCTCCCGCGCGGGCCGCAACCTCGCCCCCGTGTACGCCGGAGCCCGCGAGGTGGCCGACACGCTGCTGTTCCCCTTCGAGGTCGCGATCCGCGACGCGGGCGCCGGCTCGGTCATGAACTCCTACGCCGAGATCGACGGCGTCCCGATCGCCGCCGACGCCCACTACCTCACCCGGATCCTGCGCGACGAGTGGGGCTTCGAGGGCACGGTCGTGGCCGACTACTTCGCCGTCGCCTTCCTGCACACGCTGCACGCCGTGGCCACCGACGCCGAGGACGCCGCCGTACAGGCGCTGACGGCGGGCATCGACGTCGAGCTGCCCACCGGGGTGACCTACCTGGAGCCGCTGAAGCACGCCGTGTCCACGGGGCGGATCGAGGAATCCCTGATCGACCGGGCGCTGCGCCGGGTGTTGCGGCAGAAGGCGGAGCTCGGCCTGCTCGACGACGACTACGAGCCGCGGCCGTCCGGCCCCGTGGACCTCGACGACCCCGAGTCGCGCGCGCTGGCCCGGCGGCTGGCCGAGGAGTCCGTCGTGCTGCTGGCCAACGACGGCGTGCTGCCGCTCGGCGACGCGGCCGGGCGGCGGGTGGCCGTGCTCGGCCCGAACGCCGACAGCGTCACGGCCCTGTTCGGCTGCTACTCCTTCGTCAACCACGTGCTGCCGCACTTCCCCGAGGTCGAGACCGGCCTGGCCGCGTCCACGCTGCTCGACGCGCTCCGCGAGGAGCTGCCCGCGGCCGCCATCCGGGTCGAGCGGGGCACCGGCGTGGACGACGGGGACCGCGACGGGATCGCCGCGGCCGCCGAACTGGCGGCCGGGTCGGACCTGGCGATCCTGGTGCTCGGTGACCGCTCGGGACTGTTCGGCCGCGGCACCTCCGGCGAGGGCTGCGACGCGGAGAGCCTCGACCTGCCGGGCGCCCAGCAGGAGCTGGCCGACGCGGTCCTGGCCACGGGCACGCCGACCGTGGTGGTGCTGATGACGGGCCGCGCCTACGCGGTGCCGGCCCTCATCGCGAACGCCGCCGCCGTCGTTCAGGCGTACTTCCCCGGCGAGGAGGGCGCGGGCGCCATCGCCCGCGTGCTGAGCGGCGCCGTGAACCCCTCGGGCCGCCTGCCGATGAGCATGCCGCGCTCGACCGCCGGCCAGCCCTACAGCTACCTGCACCCGAAGCTGGGCGCGGCGGGCTCGGTCAGCAACGTCGACCCCGCCCCCGTGCTGGGCTTCGGCCACGGGCTGAGCTACACGAGCTTCGCCTACGCGGACGTGACCGCCGACGAGCGCTCCCCCACGTCGGGCTCGATCCGCTGCTCCGCCGTCGTCCGCAACACCGGGCGGCGGGCGGGCGCGGAGGTCGTGCAGGTGTACGCCGCCGACCGGATCGCCTCGGTCACCCGGCCCGTCGCCCAGCTCGTCGGATACGCCCGCGTCGAGCTGGCCCCCGGCGAGAGCGCGCGGGTCGCCTTCGACGTGCCGGCCCGGCTGCTCTCCTTCACCGGCCGCGACGGGCGCCGCGTCGTGGAGCCCGGCGAGGTCGGCCTGTCCGTGCGCCGCTCGGTCACCGACGTGATCGCCGAGCGTGAGGTGCTGCTGACCGGGCCCGTGTACGAGATCACCGGCTCCGAGCGGCGGCTGACCGACGTGTCGGTGACGGACAGGGCGACGTCATGACCGAAGCGGCCGGCCGCCCTGACCTCATCCGGATCATCATCACCGGCATCACCACGGGAGCAGTGCAATGACTCGTATGGACGCCTTCAGTAACCGCGTCGGCGGCTTCGCCTACGGCGGCGACTACAACCCCGAGCAGTGGGACCCGGCCGTCTGGCGGGAGGACGTCCGCCTCATGCGCGAGGCCGGGGTCAACACCGTCTCGCTCGGCGTTTTCGCCTGGGCCTCGCTGGAGCCCGAGCCCGGCACGTACACGTTCGGCTGGCTGGACGAGATCATGGACCTCCTCCACGAGAACGGCATCAGCGTCAACCTGGCCACGCCGACGGCGGCGCCCCCCGTGTGGCTCACCCACCTGCACCCCGAGGTGTTCCCGATCATGGCCGACGGGCAGCCGTTCGGCTTCGGGAACCGGCTGCACTACGATCCGTCGTCGCCGATCTACCGCGAGTACGCGGCCGGCATCACCACCAAGCTCGCCGAGCGCTACTCCTTCCATCCGGCGCTGGCGATGTGGCACATCAGCAACGAGTACGGGCCCACGGCGTTCAACGAGGCCGCCTCGATCGGCTTCAGGCGCTGGCTGCGCCGCGAGTACGGCGACCTGGACACGCTGAACGAGGCGTGGACCACCCGCTTCTGGGGCCAGGTCTACACCGACTGGGACCAGATCCAGGTGCCGAACATCCCGCGCAACTGGATGAACCCCTCACGCCGGCTCGACTTCAAGCGCTTCACCTCCGACACGCTGCTGGAGTGCTACCTCGCCGAGCGGGACATCGTCCGCTCCTTCCGCGACGACATCCCGGTGATGACGAACTTCATGCGCTTCTTCCGGCACGCCGACTACTGGAAGTGGGCGCCCGAGGAGGACGCCGCCGCGCTCGACATCTACCCCAACCCGGCCGACGCCGACTCCCACGTGTCGGCGGCCTTCAACTACGACCTGTTCCGCTCGCTCAAGGGCGGCCGGCCGTGGATGCTCATGGAGCAGGCGGCCAGCGCGGTCAGCCAGTGGCAGCTCAACATCGTCAAGGAGCCGGGCCGGATGCGGCTCGGGTCGCTCCAGGCGGTGTCGCGGGCGGCCGACTCGGTGATGTTCTTCCAGTGGCGGGCCAGCCGGGGCGGCCAGGAGCGCTTCCACTCCGCGATGTTGCCGCACTCGGGGCCCGATTCGCGGACCTTCCGGGAGATCGTCGACCTCGGGCGGGAGATGAAGCTGCTCGCGCCGGTCGCCGGCACGACCTCGCGCTCCGACGTCGCCGTGCTGTTCGACTGGAACGGCTGGTGGGGGCTGGAGGAGACGTTCGGGCTGCCCAGGAGCGACTTCAGCTACACCGACACGGTGATGCGGCACTACACGCCGCTGTGGGAGCGGCACTATCCCGTGGACGTGGTGTCGGCGGCCTCGTCGCTGGAGGCGTACAAGGTGCTGGTCGTGCCGAACGCGTACCTGATCGACGACGCGGGCGCCGAGCGGATCGCCGCTTTCGCGCGCGACGGCGGCACGGTGGTCATGTCGTTCTTCTCCGGTGTGGTCGACGACCGCAACCGGGTGCGGCCCGACGGCTATCCGGGGGCGTTCCGGCAGCTCATCGGCGCCAAGATCGACGAGTACTGGGCGGCGCGGCCGGATGAGGTGTTCGCCGTGGAGTTCGCCGACGGGCGGCGGACGACCTCGACCTGGTGGCGCGACGACCTGCACCTGGAGAGCGGGACGGCGCTGGCCACCTACGCCGACGGGCTGCTGGCGGGGCGCGCGGCCGTGGTCGAGAACCGGTTCGGCGCCGGGCGGGTCGTCTACGTGGCGACGCTGCTGGAGCAGGCGGCCTTCGACTCGGTGGTGCTCGACGCCGTGGCCGCCGCCGGGGTGCGGCCCCTGCTGGAGGACGTTCCCGCGTACGTCGAGTGCTCGGTGCGCGGCGACGACGCCTACGAGTACGTCTTCCTGCTCAACCACAGCGGCGAGGAGAGCGCGTCCGTCCCCGTGGGCGGGGACGGGACGGACCTGCTCACCGGGAAGCCGGTGTCGGGGTCGGTGGAGCTGGCGCCGCTCGGCGCGATGGTGATCCGGCGCACGCGCGCGTAGCGGCCGGCACCGCCGGCGAACCGGCCCGCGGGCACGACTGCCCTGTACCCGCGGGCCGGTTCGCCGGCGACTTCACAGCGCTCAGGACCGCCGACGCTTCTGGAGGGTTCGCAACGGTCAGATACGCCTTGGTCTCCTCGAACCCAGCGCCGCAGAGCCGTTGGCCATCGATAGAGCAGTGAGCGTCCCAGCTCGACCACTCCCCCGCGATCACCCGGCTGTCACGCGCCAGGAGCCCGGTATGCCACCTCCATCCGTGCGGCATCGTCGATCTCCTCTGGCGTCAGCAGGACAGCCGTCTTCGTGTGTACCGCCCCAGACGCCGATATCCTGAGGCTCACGGCGGCCGAAGCCGCGTTGCTCGGCAGGTCGACGATCACATACGTGTCCGCCTCGCCGAACGCGAAATACATCTGCTCGACCCGGCCGCCGACGCTTTCCACCATGCGCTCCACCGCTTGCCGGCGTCCGGTGCCGCCCTCTTGCAACACTCCTTTGAGGCCATCCGCGGTGTAGATCGCCTGAATCAGGTACTTGGGCATGGTCGAGTCCCCCGTCTCGTGCTGCCACCCTGCGCTGGGGCGGTCCTTGCGGTCACGGTGTCGAAGTTCTCGGCTTTGGGTGACGGTAATCCCGCCTGCTGTCCTGCTTTCCCCTGATCTCCTTGCCCCTCGGCAGCGACCTTGATCATTGCCGCAGCGGTGGTACGGGACAACGATGCTGGCGCACTGGGCGGGCAAGGTGGCGCTGCCTGCTGTCGTCTGTGCCGCTGCCCTGACTCTGCTGACGGCTCGTTCCTACCGTCGGAGACAGTCGGTCGCAGCCGGCGTGACCCTTCTCTTCTCGGGTATCGCCTTGCTCCTGCTCCCAGTGATCGCCTCATATCTCGCACCCGAGGTCCAGGGCAACGGCCAGCACGTCAACGAGAGCGCCTACGCAGGCATACGCTGCTGGATCATCGGGATCCCGGTGCTGACGGCCGGAATGTTTCGTTTCGCCTTCCTCCTCGCCCTTCCCCTGGGCAACGCGGCAACGGCAGTCGGTGCGTACGGCCGGTGCGACGGCTCGGGCGCGCGACACCCCGAAAACGCAGAAGAGGCCCCGGAGGGCCTCTGAGCTGCGCTGACTGCGCGTGGCAGGGACCGAACTCGCGCAGGCGGCATTACAGCCGGCTGGCGTCGCCGAACACCATGAGGTGGCCTTTGGCGGTGTCCATGTACTCGCGCACCCGGTGGATCAGCCCGTCCCGCAACTCGAAGACGAAGCAGTAGTCGTTGCGGTAGACGTTGCCGCCCGCGAGCGTGGCGTCCATGGTCTCCTCCACCACGACCACGTCACCGTCGGCGTAGAACCCGCGGAAGGTGAGCGAGACATCGGCGACGAACATGCGGTGGAAGTCGACGGTCAGGAAGTGCACGATCGCCTCCCTGCCCACCATGTGGGGCGAGCCGCCCAGGGCGAGAGCGGTGGCGTTGCGCGGCGGGGCCAGCCATTCGGCCTCTTCGGTGAAGAACGCCGCGATCTGGGCCTGGTCACGGGTCGAGAACGCCCGCCACGCCCGCTGCACCAGGTCCCGGCTCTGCTCGGAGGTCATGTCGGTGCACTCTAGGAGCGCGGCGCGCTCGGGACTCGCGCATTTCGGACGTGGTCATCTGGGCCGGGCGTATGGGCCGGGCATCTCTGCCGGGCGTCTCTGCCGGGCGTCTCTGCCGGGCGTCTCTGCCGGCGGGTCACGACGAGGCGAGCCAGGCGGTCACGTCGGACCGCAGCCGCGCCTTGAGCTCCTCGGAGGCGAACGACGCGTCGATCGAGGCCCGCGCCAGCTCGGCCAGCACGGTGTCCTCGTACCCGAAGACCTCCCGCACCCGCTCGTACTCCGCCCCCAGCTCCGTCTCCCCGTCCGTGTTGACGGTGACCACCAGCCCGGCCTCCCGCAGCAGCGGCAGCGGGTGGGCGGCCAGCGAGGGGACGAGGCCGAGCATGACGTTGGAGGTGGGGCAGACCTCCAGCGGGATCCGGCGTTCGCGTACCTCCGCCACCAGCGCGGGGTCGTCGAGGACGCGGATGCCGTGCCCGAGCCGCTCGGTGTGCCCCAGGTCGAGCGCCTCACGGATGCTCGCGGGCCCGGCGGCCTCCCCCGCGTGGTGCACCAGGTGCAGCCCCGCGTCCCTGGCCGCGTCGAGCACCTCCGCGAACGGCGCCAGCGGGTTGCTCTCGTCACCGGCCAGCCCGATGCCGATCACGCCGTCGTACCGGGTGGCCAGCTTGAACGTCTGCCAGAGCCGCTCCACCGGCCGCCGCCTGGAGTGGTCGAGCAGCACCCGGCACTCGATCCCGTGCCTGGCCCCGCCCTCGGCCAGCCCGTCGAGCACCGCCTCCAGCGGCATCTCCGGCTGCCCCACCCGCTCGCCGTGGGAGGCCGCGGTGAACGTCACCTCCGCGTAGCGGGTGCCCTGGGCCGCCTCGTCCGCGCAGAACTCCACCGCGATCCGCCGGAAGTGCTCGGCCGTCCGCAGCAGGTCGCGGACTTTGGCCCGCTGGTCGCCGAACTCCCTGAAGCTGGCATACACCCCTGCGGGCTCGGGCGTTCCGCCCAGGTCGCGCACGGTCTCCGGCCGTACGGTGCTCTCCAGGTGAACGTGCAGGTGGGCTTTGGGCAGTGCGCGAACGTCTCTCACAGCCGTAAAAAATACCGGTATCCCCCAGTTGCCCGCAGACCGGTATGCCACTCTGCGGCGGACCGCAAACACCAAGCCCGCGATCGCGGCGTACGGTCGGGGCACGGCGCCCGTCATACGGCGGAGCCCCGGCGGAAAGGAGCGCCCCATGGCCACAGTCGTCCTGCTCCACGGTGTCCCGGAGACCCCGGCGATCTGGGATCCCCTCCGCGCGGCCCTGCGCCACCCGGACGTGCGCGCCCTGCGGCTGCCCGGTTTCGGCGGCCCCAGGCCGGCCGGTTTCGCCGCCACCAAGGAGGAGTACGTGACGTGGCTGACCGGGGAGCTGGAGTCGATCTCCGGAGAGGTCGACCTGGTGGGCCACGACTGGGGCGGCGGCTTCGTGGTGCGGCTGGTCAGCACCCGCCCCGACCTCGTACGCAGCTGGGCCACCGACGCCGCCACCCTCGGCCACCCCGACTTCACCTGGCACGACCTGGCCCGGATCTGGCAGACGCCGGAGGCGGGCGAGGAGTTCTTCGAGCGGCAGTTCGCCGCGCCGGTCGAGTTGCAGGCCGAGGCGCTGGCGGCGTTCGGCATCCCGCGCGAGCACGCCCTGTCGATGGCCGCCGCCTCGGACCGGGTCATGGCGGACAGCATCCTGGCCCTGTACCGGTCGGCGGTGGACGTCGGGCGGGAGTGGTCGCCGGCGTTCACGGACATCCCGGCGCCGGGGCTGGTGCTGCGGCCGTCGGAGGACCCGTTCGTGCGGCCGGACCTGGTGACGGCGACGGCGGCCAGGGCCGGCGCAGCGGTGGCCGATCTGCCGGGGCTCGGCCACTGGTGGATGCTGCAGGATCCGGCGGCGGGCGCGGCGAAGCTGCGGGAGTTCTGGCAGAACGCCGCCAAGTGAGCCGCCGGGAGGGCCCTCCCAGGTGACGGGCCACGAGCGGGTGACGGGGCACGAGAAGGTGACGGGGCACGAGCAGGTGACGGGCTACGAGGCGGCCGGCTCCGAGGCGGCCTGGTGTGACGGCCCGGCGTGCGCGGCGGCGGGCCACGGGGTGGCGGGCTGCTTGGTGATGCGGATCTTCGACTGCTTGTGCCGCAGCCGCTCCCAGTCCTCCATGAACGTCGCCGTCAGCCCGTACTTGCCGGCCAGCGCCACCAGCGTCTCGGTGCGGTAGTAGAAGTCCTCCCGCAGCACCTGGTGCTCCTTCCCCTCGGTGCGATCGAAGGTGAGATCGAACCAGCCGCCCGGCTTCATGATCCGCCCCACGTGGGCGAAGCACTCCTCGATCACCTCCGGCGGCGAGTGCGAGAACACGCTGTGCGCGTGCACGACGTCGAAGTGCTCATCGGGCAGGAACGCGAACCGCAGGTCGCGGACCGGCGTCAGATGCGGCAACTTGTCACTCAGCCCGTGCTCGACGATCGTGTCCTGGGCCGCCATGAGGATGTCGGGCGAGATGTCGATGCCGTAGTAGTTGCCGGTGCGCAGGTAGCCGATGAACAGGTGCCCCGCGCGCAGGTTGCCGCAGCCGATCTCCAGCATCCGGCAGTCCGGGGTCAGCCCGTGCCCGACGAGGTAGCCGAACTGCATGCGGCCCACCGCCAGCCACCGGCGGTGGTTGTGCGAGCCCACGGCGCCCTCGGGATCGCGCGCGGTGTCGGACCTCATGACGGCGCGATAGTAGGAGACGTGGTCGCGGGTACGCAGCCTGAACCACGTGTCACGGGCCAGCCGCCGCACATGGGGCACGATCTTGTGCGGATTCTTGATCGCGTAGGTCGCTTGGTGGACGAGGCTCGAACGGGAGCGTTTCATCCTTCGGAATCTAGGTCACCCGCCGCTCCCCGCCATGGAAGGTGGCGGCAGTCTTGGGTCTCCGTTTGCGCAGCCTTTCTGTGCGCGCTCCTCGAACGCTCAGCTCAGGTAGTCGCGCAGCGCCAGCGAGCGGGACGGGTGGCGGAGCTTGGACATCGTCTTGGCCTCGATCTGCCTGATCCGCTCCCGGGTGACGCCGTAGATGCGGCCGATCTCGTCGAGCGTCATCGGCTTGCCGTCGGTCAGGCCGTAGCGCATCGTGATCACGCCCGCCTCCCGCTCGGAGAGCTGGTCGAGCAGGCTGTGCAGTTGCTGCTGCAGCAGCGTGAACGACACGGCCTCGGCCGGGGAGATGGCCTCGGTGTCCTCGATGAGGTCGCCGAACTCGCTGTCTCCCTCCTCGCCCAGGGGCATGTGCAGGGAGATCGGCTCGCGCCCGTAGCCCTGGATCTCGGCGACGCGGTCGACCTCGAGCTCGCAGTCCTTCGCGATCTCTTCGGGGGTGGGCTCGCGGCCGAGCTCGATATGCAGGGTCCGCTGCACGCGGGCGACCTTGTTGATCAGCTCCACCATGTGGACGGGGATGCGGATCGTCCGGGCCTGGTCGGCCATGGCCCGGGTGATGGCCTGCTTGATCCACCACGTCGCGTACGTGGAGAACTTGTAGCCGAGCCGGTAGTCGAACTTCTCGATCGTCCGGATCAGCCCCAGGTTGCCCTCCTGGATCAGGTCGAGGAAGAGCATGCCCCGGCCCGTGTAGCGCTTGGCGATGGAGACGACCAGGCGGAGGTTGGCCTCCAGCATGCGGCGCCTGGCACGCAGCCCGTCGTCGGCGATCCACTCCAGCTCGGTACGCAGATCGTCGGTCAGGCCCGGCTCGCTGTCGAGCCGCTCCCTGGCGAACAGCCCGGCCTCGATGCGCTTGGCCAGCTCGATCTCCTGCTCGGCGTTGAGCAGCGGCACGCGCCCGATGGCCTTCAGATATGCCTTGACCGAGTCGGCGCCGACGGCCGTGCCACCGTCGGCGACGTTGTCGTCCAGTTCGAGAACCTCTGCTGCTTGGGACAAAACACTCTCCTCGCTCGCTTTGGAGTGCACCGCACGACATAGTTCTAGGTCGAACCTAGATTTATGACCCTTCTTCAAAGAGGGTCAACCTAAATTAAGGTCGAACCTAAGAATTTGTAGGAGACTTCGGGTATGAGCATCGACACCCTGGGCTTGAGGGAACAGAAGAAGCGGGAGACCAGGCAGGCCATCTCCCACCAAGCTACCCAACTCTTCCTGATGCGTGGTTTCGACAGGACCACCATCGCCGACATCGCCGGCGCCGCGCGGGTGGCCAAGATGACCGTCACCAACTACTTTCCCCGCAAGGAAGACCTGGCCCTGGACCACCATGCGGCCTTCGTGGCGGGGCTGGCGAAGGCGGTGGCGGACCGCTCTCCCGGGGAGGCGGCGCTGGGGGCGGTGCGGCGGGCGTACGCAGAGGCGCTGGAGCGGCACGATCCGGTCATCGGCTTCACGGACCTCGACTTCGCCCGCATGATCGCCGGCAGCCCCACCTTGGTCGCCCGGCTCCGCGACCTCCACGACCAGCGAGAGAACGCCCTGACCACCCACCTCGTCGCCGAGGTCGCGGAAAACCCCTCCCCCGGGCCGCTCGCCGCAGCCGACATGGGCGCCACGGGCCGCATGGGCGGCACAGGAGACGCGGAGGTCGTCGCGCGTGCCGTGGCCGGGCAGCTCGCGGCGGCGGACCGGCTGCTCTTGCGCGACCTGCGGGCCCGCACCCTGGCAGGCCAGAGCGACGACGACATCGCCACCGCGCTCATCGAGACCGCCCAGCGCGTCTTCGACCTCCTCGAACCCGCCATCGGCACCTACGCCGTCCGCCGCACCCCCGCACACACGCCCTGACCCCGCCGACGCCCGAGCACGCATCCACCGCGCCCCCACCACCATCGCCTCAACCGTCCCTTCCTTCACCAGTTCCCCGGTGCGGGGCGCGGGAAGCTTGCGGATCACGCCCCATCAGCGGCCGGCTCCCACGGCGAAGGGACGACTGGACTTGTCGGCCCGCCGTTCTCAAGCTCGCACACGCCACCGACAGTTCCGCCCGAAGGTCCCCATGGCGCCAGGGTTCTGAGCTGAAGGGTGTTCCTGCTCTCCGGAAAACCGCGTCAGTGCATATACGCCTTTCAGGCGAGGCCCTTTCACGTTTCCGGGCGGTTGAACGGGCGAATCCGTAGATCATCGATTTCGCCCTCATGAATGGCTCGTCCGTCTACCGGAATGACTTCATGTGAGTTACCGGCGAGGTTATTCTCATGGGCGGGGAGGGGTCCGTATGCCTGACTTCATTGAGGTGCCGGTCGAGGGCGACGAGGGTTTCCTGCTGGAGGTGGACCGGCGCACGGTGCGGGTGGGCCGGGGCGACGAGGCGGTGGAGGCGGCCAAGGAGTCCTTCCAGCGCAGCCTTGATCGCGTACGGGTCATCGCGGCAGTGGTCGTCGACAAGCTGTCGGCCCTGCCTCGCCAGCCGGACCGGGTACGGGTCGAGTTCGGGGTCAAATTGTCGGCCGACGCCAATGTGATCGTGACCCGGACCACCGGCGAGGCACATTTCGTGGTCGAGCTGGAATGGACGCGCGAGTCCGGCGGGGCGGCGACGGCGAAGCCGGCAGATGGATGAACGCGCCCGTGGGGTGGCGCGGGTATGGGGACGCGGGTCGCACCCGGTCGGCAGCGCCTTTCTGGTGGGTCCGCGTACGTTATTGACGTGCACCCACGTGGTGGCCGTGGCCCGCGGTGCGGGCAAGCTGGTGACCCCGCCGGCCGGCTGCGAGGTCGAGGTCGACTTCCCGGCCCGTCCGGGTGAGTTCTGGGCGGCGCGGCTGATCGCCTGCCAGCCGGTGGAGGGTGACGGGGACGGCGACGTGGCGGTGCTGGAGCTGCCTGCCGAGGCGCCGCCGGAGCTGCGGCCCGCGGTCCTGATCGAGGCGCCGGACCTGTGGCGGCATGCCGGCGGGACGTTCGGTTTCCCGCGCGGGTTCGACAATGGCACGTTCGGCTCCGGCGTGCTGCTGTCGGTCGAGGGCACCGGGTGGCTGGAGATCGACGATCGGGCCGGCCGCCCGGTCGAGCCGGGGTTCAGCGGCGCGCCGGTGTGGGACGAGCAGTATCCGGCCGGTGTGGTGGGCATGGTGGTCGCGGCACGCACCGCCGACGTGGCGTACGCGATCCCGGTCCGCGCGCTGATGGCCGCCTGGCCGCCGCTGGCGGCTCTGGCGCGCCCGCCGTCGCCGTACCGGGGGCTGCTGCCGTTCTCCGCCGCGGACACGGAGGTCTACTGCGGACGCGAGGAGGACGCCACCGAGCTGCTGGAACTGGTACGCAGCGAGCCGGTGGTGACGGTGGTCGGCGCGTCGGGGGTGGGCAAGACCTCTCTCGTGCTGGCCGGGCTGGCGCCCAGGCTCGCCCAGGAGGGCGTCGTGACGGCGTCCGTACGGCTCCAGCCGCGCATGGATCTGGCGCGGGCCCTGGCGCCGCACCGGGACAGGGCGGGCACCGGGCGGCTGGTCGTCGTGTTCGACCAGCTCGACGAGGTGCTGGTGGCGAACCCGGCGCTGGGCAGGCAGGTCGACCGGCTCGTCGCGGAGCTGACGGCTCCTGGCGCGGGCGGGCCGGCGGTCAGCGCGGTGGTAATCCTGCGCGACGATTTCCTGGGATACGCGGAGAAGTTGACGCCGGTCATCTGGGACGCCTGGCGGCGGCAGCGTTTCGCGCTCCGGCCGATGCGCCGTGAGCAGCTGCGTGAGGCGATCTCCGGCCCGCTGCGGAGCGTACGGCCGGTGCGGCTGGCGGACGGGCTGGCCGAGCTCATCCTCGCCGACGCGCCCCCGGGCCCGTCCGCGCTGCCGTTGGTCGAGCAGACGATGTCGCTGCTGTGGGATCGGCAGGAGCACGGCGAGCTGACCCACTCCGCGTACCGGCAGATCGGCGGGGTCGGCGCGGCGCTCAACGAGCACGCCGAGTCGGTGCTGTCCCGGCTGACCGAGCGGCAGCAGGGGGACGCGCGGTGGTTGTTCGTCCAGTTGGTCCGGCCGGACAAGCTGGACGACGGTCAGAGCGAGGAGTCCGCGCGGGATCTGCGGCGGATCGCCACCCATGACGACCTCACCGACGCGCAGTGGACGCTGGCGCACCATCTGGCCGGTACCCGGCTGCTGGCCACCACCGGTGGCGACGGCACCCGCGCCGGCACCGTGGAGCTGGCCCATGAGGCGCTCATCACCGCCTGGCCCCGCCTGCGGGAGTGGGTGAACCAGACGCGGTCGTTCCGGCTCTGGCAGGACCGGCTGCTGCGGGAGCGGCTGGCGTCCTGGACGTCGGCCGGTCGCGGCGCGGATCGCCGGCGGGCCCTGTTGCGCGGCCGGGAACTACGCGAGTCGCTGCGGGCGATCGGGTACGCCCGGTCCGAGCGGTACGAGCTGCCCGAGCGCGAGCTCGCCTTCGTCCGGCGGTGCCGGCTGCGCCGCCGGAGCGTCCGGCGAAGGGGCGCCCTGGCCGCCCTGCTGGTCGTGGTCGCGCTGGCGTGGCTGCCGATCCGGCTGGTGGAGACGACGGAGCAGCAGCGCGGCACCGAGCGCCTGCGGCAACGCTCCACCGCCACCCAGCGGCTGATGGCGCAGGCCGGATCGGCGCGCCCGGACAACATCCGCAAGGCGCTGCAACTCGGCCTGGCCGCGCGCCGTCTGTCACCCGGCGCGCCGGGTGACAGCGGTCTGTCCGGGACCGTCACCTCGACGCCGCTCGTCGCGACCCTCACCGCGCCGGGTGGGGGCGCGGAGGTCCATGGTGTGGATTTCAGCCCGGACGGCCGCGTCATGGCCGCGACCACCGCCAAAGGAACGCTTTGGGACATCGGCGACCCCTACCGGCCGGTCCGGGCCGCCACTCTGGGCGACGCGGGGGGCCTCACGCTGGCTTTCAGCCCTGTCGGCCGGATCCTGGCCACCGGCGGCTTCAAGGGGGCGCTGGAGTTGTGGAACGTGGCCGACGCGTACCGGCCGGTGCGCGTGGCCCTGCGCACGGCCGGCGCGTACGGCATCACCGCGCTCGCTTTCAGCGGCGACGGCCGGACCCTAGCCACCGCCGGCGCGGACCGCACCGTCCTCCTGTGGGATGTCACCGATCCCCGCAGGCCGTCCCGGATCGCCGTGCTGCGCGGCCACGACGACGAGGTGGACGCGGTACGGTTCGCGCCGGGCGGCGGCATGATCGCGACCGCGAGCGCGGACGGCACGGTGCGCCTGTGGAAGATCACCGCTCGCCGTCAGCCGATCCGGCTGGCCACTCTGCCCGGCGACATCGGGCTGGTGTACGGAGCGCTCGGCTTCAGCCCGGACGGCCGCCATCTGGCCACCGCCGATCTGCAGCGGGTACGCCTGTGGGACCTCGCCGACCCCCGCCACCCGAAGCCGGCATCGACGCTGACCGGTCACCACTCCCGGGTGGCCGGGATCGCCCACAGCCGCTCCGGCCACCTGCTGGCCGTGACCGGCTGGGACGGCCGGCTGATCGTGTGGGACGTCGCCGACGCCCGCCATCCGGTGATCGTCACCACGGTGAAGGTCAGCACCCTCGCCTACGGCGTCGCGATCTCCCCCGACGGCAGGTACCTCGCCTCCGGCGGCGGCAACGGCCAGGTGTCGCTCTGGGACGCCACCCGGCTGCACAGTCCCGCGATCCCGGCCGCCAGGCTGACCGGCCACACCCGCGGGCTGTGGGGGTTGTCGCTCAGCCGCGACCGGCACCTGCTGGTCACGGCCGGTTGGGACGGCACCGCCATGGTGTGGGACATCACCCACCCGGACGAGCCGATCCTGCTGACCACCCTCGGCGCCCGCGGCCGGAACAACCCCTCCGCCCCCGCGCTCAGGCCGGACGGCCGGGTCCTGGCCCTGGGCCACAGCGACCGGGTGGATCTGTGGGACCTGGCCGACCCCCGCCGTCCCGCCCTGCTGGAGACGATCCCCGATCCCGGACTCCTGCATCAGCTGGCCTTCAGCCCGCGCGGCGATCTCCTGGCCGGGGCGTCGATGCACTCCCGCGCGCTGCTGTGGGACGTCCGCGACCCGCGCCGTCCGACGCACGCCGCCGAGGTCCGCCACGGCGGCAACGTGTCCGGGGCGGCCTTCCTCGCCGGCGGCCGGATTCTGGCCACGGCCAGTCAGGACGCCACCTTCGCCCTGTGGGACCTGGCCGATCACCGGCATCCGGCCCCGGTGTGGGCGAGCCCCCGATCGCGCCGGGGCTTCCCCCTGGAAGGCGTGGCGATCGCCCCTGACGGGCGCACCTTGGCCGTCGCCGGCACCTACGGCACGCCGGAGGCGGCGCTGTGGGACATCACCGACCTCCGGCGCCCGCGCCGCACCGCGATCCTGCCCGGCGAGACCGGCAAGATGTACGACGTGGCGTTCAGCCCGCGCGGTCACCTGCTGGCCACCGCCGAATCCGACGGGTCCGTCGGGGTGTGGGACACCAGTGACCCGGCCCTGCCGATCCGCCTGATCTCCCTGACCGGGCACACCGGCCAGATCCAGCGGGTCGCCTTCAGCCCGGACGCCACCGTGGTGGCCGCCGCCAGCTCCGACCGCACCGCGACGCTGTGGGACATCCGGTGGGCCGTCCGGCTGTCCGGGCACCTGCCCGAAGCCGCCTGCGTCGCCGCCGGAGGCGAACTGGACCGGACCCAGTGGCAGGCCGCCGTCCCCGGCATTCCCTACGAGCCGACCTGCTGACTCGAAGGGGCGAGCTGCCCGGGAACCGGCCGAGCGCGGTGGGACGGGAAGTCGGTGAGCACGGCTTGGGCCGCGCGCCGGCCGGAGACGAGGGCGCCCTGGAGGGAGCCGGTGTCGCGGTGGTCGCCGCACACGTACAGCCCGGCGCGCAGGCGCACCGGCTTGCGCAGCGGGTACGGCGGCGGCATCGCGGGCAGCGCCGCCGCGATCGGGTACGTGGCCACGTGCTCCCAGCCGGAGGTGTCCCCGTAGATCTCGCTCAGGCGCCGGCGGACCGGGCGTTCGTCGGTGTCCAGCCCCAGGACCGACGTGGACACCAGCGCTCGCCCGTCGGCGGAGTACTCCGGGGCCGCGTCCGTGAGAACCAGGGTGTCGGTGATGGCCCCGGTGGCGTCGACGATCTGGATCGGCTCCCGCAGGGGCGAGCGGGGAGCGGCGTGGTAGAAGGTGGTCACCGCGCGCATCGGCGGCACCTCGATCTCGCTCAGCAGGTCACCCGCCGACCGGGGGTCGGCGGCCACCACCACGGCCCGCCCGCCGATCGTGGTGCCGTCCGCGAGGCGCACGCCGCCGGCCGCGACCTCGCGCACGCGGGCGCCGAGGGTGACGGTGCCCGGCGGCAGCCGGTCGGCCAGCTGACGCGGGATCTGGCCCATGCCGAGCGCGGGCAGGCCGATGGTGCCGCGCGCGAACGCCCGCCAGAACAGGTGGAAGACGCGGCTGGAGGTCTCCAGGTCGCGTTCGAGGAGCACGCCGGCCAGGAAGGGACGCATCAGGCAGTCGATCATCTTGGCGGACATGCCCCAGGCGCGCAGTTCGTCCTCGGTACGCCGCTCACGCCCGCCGCGCAGGCGGGAGCCGGGCAGGACCAGGTCACGTGCGGTGACGGCGGCGAGCGCGGCCTTGTCGCGGAGCGTGCCGACGCCGGTCAGCAGCCCGCTCAGCGCGTGCCGGGGATGCCGCCACGGCAGCATCACCCTGGCCCGGGCGTGGGCCCCCTGGACGATCAGTCCCGAGGCGAAGGGCCGCAGGTCGAGCGCGCCGATGTCGAGGACGCGGCGGGCCTCGGGGTAGGCGGTGTTGAACACCTGGTAGCCGCGGTCCAGCCGGAACCCGCCGACGACGTCGGTGCGCACCCGGCCGCCGACGCCGTCGGACGCCTCCAGCACGCGTACCGGAACGCCGGCCTCGTGCAACCGCACCGCGCAGGCCAGCCCCGCCATCCCGGCTCCCACCACGATGACGGCTCCGCGCGTCTCCCGATCGTTGTCCATACCGCGGCCCTACCCGCGTTCACGCAGCTCAGACCTGCTGTGGGTGAACGCGGCCCCCCTAGTCCGGCAGGTCGGACTCCGCGTCGCGCAGCTCGTCGAGGGCCTCGCGCAGGTGTCCCGCCAGCTCCCACGGATCGGGCACCATCTCCCTGTCGGTGACCACGCCGATGTCCAGCGAGCCGTCGTAGGAGAACGCCGTCAGATTCACCCCGCCGCTCACGTCCGTGATCACCGACACCGGATAGTGGGTCAGCAACCGCGCCCCGCACACGTACAGGGGGAACTGCGGCCCCGGCACGTTCGAGATGGCCACGTTGATGGGCGGCGAGGTCTGCCCGACGAGCCCGAACGCCGACCTGGAGGCCAGCCCCATGAGCGCGGCCGGCATCGACTCGCTGAACTCGCGCAACCACCGCGCCGGCGACAGCGCGAACCTGTCCTTGATCCGCTGCATGGCCTGCCGCACCTGGTGCAGCCGCGCGACCGGATCGTCGAGGTGCACGGCCAGCGGCGCCGTCATGATCGCCACCTGGTTGCCGCGCCCCTCGACCCCGGCGGCCCGCAACGAGAACGGCACGCCGGCCACCAGCGGCTGGCGCGGGATCCCGCCGTGCGCGGCCAGCCAGCGGCGCAGCGCTCCCGCGCACACGGCCATGACCACGTCGTTGACGGTCACCCCGAACGCCTTGCGCACCTGCTTGATCTCCTCCAGCGGCAGCGACACGAACGCGAAGCGCCGATGCGCCGAGACGGGCCCGCTGAACGGCGTCCTCGGCGCGGGCAGCGTGGGCAGCTCCGGCGCCTGCCCGGACCCGGCCAGCCGGCGGGCGAGCCCCGAGACGAGGTGGCTGCCCGGGATCCAGGACACGACGGGGATCTCGTCGAGGTGGGGGATGGCGCGGGCCGCGAACCGCACGGCGTAGGCGGGATTGCCGGCCAGCCTGGCCAGCCCGCGGGCGAGCATCTCCGCCGCTCCGGGCGGCGGCGCGTCGCGTTCGGGTGACCCGGCGGGCGGCGCGGCGGGCGAGGGGCCGGTGTCGAGCAGCGCGGCCAGCACGTCGGCGCCGCCGATCCCGTCCACGGCCGCGTGATGGACCTTGGTGTAGAGGCCCATGCGGCCGCCGGACAGCCCGTGGATCAGGTAGATCTCCCACAGGGGCCGCGATCGGTCGAGCCGGCGGGCGTGCAGCCGGGAGACCTGCTCGGCGAGCTGCCGGTCGCCGCCGGGCGGCGGCAGGCCGATCTCGCGTACGTGGTAGTCGAGGTCGAGGTCGTCCTCCTGCCGCCAGTACGGGTGGTCGAGCCCGAGCGGCACCGGGGCGAGTTTGCGCCGCAGCGCGGGCACGTACGGGAGCCGCTGTTCGAGCAACGCCTGCAGGTCGGCCCGGTTGAGGTCGCCATCGAGGATGGCCAGGCCGGCGATGTTGGCGATGTTCGTGGCGGTCTCGAAATGGAGGAACTGCGCGTCCAGGGCGGCGAGCTGGGGCATGGGTCACACCTCCGCCCCGAACCAATCAGAGTCCGTCCGCCACTTCAAGCGCGGGCGCGGCGCCGGGCTCGGCGAAGGCCAGCAGACGCAGGCCCTCCTCCTCCAGGACACCAAGGTCCGGTACGCCGGGCGAGCTCGTGGTGAACGGGCTGATGAGGAGCGTGGCCTTCTTGGCCGTGCGCTTGATCTGCCAGGTCCCCGCCGCGAAACCGTCGATGAGATAGACGGCCTTGATCCGCAGGTTCTTGGTCGTGACACGGCTCCTGTGCTCGTCGGCCAGCACGCGGTTGCGGTCGGCGTGACCGAGGATCAAGGTGTCGAAATCGGGCAGGAAACGTACGGGCGCGGGCGTGTCGCCACCGGGCCGGGGCGCGCCGGGCAGGTCGAAGAGCGTCTTGCCCGCGAACGGAAGCCGTTCCAGGTCCATCGCCTCCATGACGGGCCGCAGACCGCCCAGCCCCGACCAGGTCTGCACGTCGGCGGGCGTGGCGGGGCCGAACGCGGCCAGGTATCGCTCGACCAGCGTCTCCAGCCCGCCGGACGGCCTCAGCTCCATGCCCGGCAGCGCGAACGCCGCATCGCGCGGAAAGCTCCACCGGTCCTCGGTCGGCACCATGACCAGCGGCGTGAGCATGCGCACCGCGTACCCGAGCGCCCGGTCGTCGGCCCCGGGGAACTCCGCCAGCAGCCGTGGCCGCAGCTCGTTGAACGTCAGCGGCCCGCCGGCGAGCAGCCGGTCGGCGGCGGCCACGACCGCCTCGACGTCGATGCCCTCGAACCGGCGCATCGCGGCGGCCAGCATCGGCCGCAGCGCGAGCCGGAACGCCGCGAAGTCCGCGGCCGTCACCAGGTGCAGCGTGGCGCGCCACATGGTGGCCCGCACCAGGGTGCGGGCGTGCAGCGCCGCGTGCAGATCGTCCCGCTCGAACCCCTCCAGCCGGGACCACACCCCCAGGTACGGCGGCCTCGGCTCCTGCGCCTGCAGCCCCGCCAGGCGGCCGATGACGTCCGCCACGTCCCCCTTGTGCCGGGTGAGCAGATGCTGGCGGGCCAAAGTCGCCCGGTTGAGGTCTCTGAGGGTGAGCATTTACCTATCATGCCTTTCCCGATTAAAGCGGTGCGCTCCTCGTATCCAGCCCTGACCGACGGCTACGCCTACCTCGACGGCGCCGCGGGCACGCAGACCCCCCGATCGGTGATCGACGCCATCTCCTCCGCCTACCGGACCGGGATCGGCAACGTGGGCGGCGCCTTCCCCGCCAGCCACCGCTCCGGCGCGATCGTGGCGGCCTGCCGCGCCGCCGTGGCCGACCTGGTCGGCGGCCATCCGGACGGCGTCATCCTCGGCCCGAACATGACCACGCTGACCTACCGCCTCGCCAGAGCGCTCGCCGGCCCTGGCGACGAGGTGGTGGTCTCCAGGCTGGACCACGACGCCAACGTGCGCCCCTGGACCCAGACCGGCGCCACCGTCCGCTGGGCCGAGGTGGACCCGGTCACCGGGGAGCTGCCGGTCGAGCAGTACGCGGAGCTGATCGGCGGGCGCACCCGCGTGGTGGCGGTGACGGCGGCCAGCAACATCCTGGGCACCCGGCCCGACGTGGCCGCGATCGCGGAGCTGGCGCACCGGGCGGGCGCCCTGACGTACGTGGACGGCGTGCACGCCACCGCGCACGGCCCGGTCGACATGCGCGCGCTGGGCGCCGACTTCTACGCCACCAGCGCCTACAAGTGGTCGGGCCCGCACATCGGCGCCGTGGTGGCCGACCCGGCGCTGCTGGAGACCGTCAGGCCGGACAAGCTGGCCTCCTCGGCCGACACGGTGCCGGAGCGGTTCGAGACCGGGACGGCGGCGTTCGCCGACCTCGACGGGGTGACGGCGGCCGTGGACCACCTGGCGTCCATGGTCCCGGGCGCGGGCGGCCGGCGCGAGCGCCTGCTGGCCTCGATGGCCGCGGCGGAGGAGCACGAGATGGAGCTGTTCGGGGCGCTGCTGGAGGAGCTGGAGACCATGCCGCACGTCACGGTGTACGGCAAGCCGGCCAGGCGGACCGCCACCGCCTATTTCAACGTGGCCGGCCGCACCCCGCGCCAGGTCGCCGAGCACCTGGCCGGGCGCGGCGTGAACGTCTGGAACGGGCACAACTACGCCTGGGAGTTGACCGCCGCGCTCGGCATCCGCGACTCGGGCGGCGCGGTGCGCGCGGGCCTGGTCCCCTACAACGACCGCTCCGACGTGGATCGCCTCCTGGAGGGCGTGGCCCGCCTGGGCTGAGGCGTGTTCGTCCCGTCGCCGACCGTCACACGGGCAGGTCTTGCCTCTTTCGCGACGCGCCGCTGACCCGGACGGCCCGGCCAGAATCGTCAAGCCTGCGCCAATGGCCGCCTTACGGCGATGAAAGGCGGGCGAGGCCGAGGTAAAAAGCCTTATCGGCGAGGCGGTGTTCGCGCAAGGAAAGCGCGCGAACACGTTTTGGCAATCGCCGGCGCCATGAGGCGGCCGAGAAAAAACAGCGGCCGCACCCTTGACGTTTCCCGGTCGCGACCGGCCACGATGAGAGAGGCAGGAGGACCAGCAAGCAGCGGGGAGGATTCCGTGCTCAAAGAAGCATGCGCTATCAGCGCCCTTGTGGCTGCCACTCTCGTCCCTTCGGCGGCCGCCCAGGCGAACGCCGCCAAGGTCAGAACCGCCGATACACCCACGTCATCCACCTCACTCGGCGACTGCGCGTCCAGCAGAAACGCGGACTGCAAGTGGTATGACAAAGGCAACAAGAGATGCCTCTTCTGCAAGAAAAAGAAGGGCGGCTGGAAGAAGCAGCACTGCGAACAGAAGGAGCATGAGTCGACCGAGACCGAATGCAAGACGACGACTCCGGACCCGGCCATGCCGAAACGCACTTGCAGAGTCTGCGTCAACCAGAAGGGTAAGCAGGTCTCCAAGGAATGCAGCACCGCGCCCTAGAGCCTGAAGCTGCGCCTCTCCCGACCCGGGTGAAATGAACGACTGCCCTTCCGCGCTTCGCGGGAGGGCAGTCGTCGTCCGGATCGCCGCCGCGAAGACCGGTAAGATCGTCCGGGTGAGCCTGCCTGTCCTACCTGACCTGGCGGCGCTGCCGATGGAGCCGGCGCGCGACCCGTACCACGTCTATCTCGACTCGCTCACCAGCCCGGAGTCGCGCCGCACCATGCGCGGCTGCCTCGACCGGCTGGCCCGGCTGCTCACCGGCGACGAGGCCGCCACGGGCGCGGGCCAGCCGTGGCATCTGCTGCGCTACGAGCACACCGTGCGCATCCGCACGATGCTCACCGGCCAGGGCTGGTCGGCCGCCTACGTGAACAAGCACCTGGTGGCGCTGCGGCGGGTGCTGAAGGAGGCGTGGCGGCTCGGCCAGAGCAGCGCCGAGGACTTCGCCCGCGCCTCCGACCTCGCTCCGGTACGCCAGAGCCGCCTGCCCACCGGTCACCACGTGCCGCCCGAAGTGGTCGGCGCGGCCCTGTCCGCCTGCGACGACGCACCGGCCGGGGTGCGCGACGCGGCACTGATCGCCGTCCTCTACTCCACCGGCTGCCGCCGCGCGGAGATCGGCGGGCTGGCGCTGGCCGACTACGACCCGGGGGCGCGCTCGTTGCGGGTGCGCGGCAAACGGGACAAGGAGCGGCTGGTCTATCTGACCACCGACGCCATCGGGCTGGTCGAGCGCTGGCTGGCGATCCGCGGCGGCGGCCCGGGGGCGTTGTTCTGCCCGATCAGCCGGGCCGGGCGGCTGCGGGAGCGCGACGGGCGCCCGGTCGGGCTGACCGGGCAGGGCATCGCCGACATCCTGGCCCGCCGGCTGGGCGCGGCGGGCGCGTCGCGGCGCACGGCGCACGACTTCCGCCGGACGTTCATCGGCGAGCTGCTGGACGCCGGGGTGGACCTGGCGACGGCACAGGCCCTGGTCGGCCACTCGTCGCCGGCGACCACGGCCCGCTACGACCGCCGCCCGGAGAAGACCCGCCGCGAGGCCGTGGACCGCCTCCGCCTGCCCGCCGCCCGCCCCCTCTCCTGACCCGCCTTCAGCCCGCCAGGCGCGGCACGATGCCGGTGGTGTGCAGCCGGTCGCGGGCGGCCGCGATGGCCTCCGTGGTCGTGGCGAAGACCTGCCCCGCCTGGCTCAGCCGGGCGATCACGCCGAGCGCCTCCAGCGGCTGGTGGTGCCCGTCGGGGATGCCGGAGACGTAGACCGAGATGCCGCGCCCTTCGAGGCGTTCGATGGCGTCGCCGAGCTTCAGCGCGCCGCTGGCGTCGATGGTGGTGACGCGCGACATCCGCAACACCACCACGGACACGCCGGTGACCTGCGACAACTCCAGCAGGAAGCGGTGGGCCGCGGCGAAGAACAGCGGCCCGGCCAGGCGGTAGGTGACGATGTGCTCGGAGAGCCGGGCGTGCTCGTCCACGGTGTGGTGCGGCTGCAGGTCGTGACGGAGCGGCTCGGCGTCGAGGCGGGCGTTGCGGGCCATCGCCCGCACGGCCAGCGCCCCGGCCACGACCAGGCCGAGGATGACGGCCAGGACCGTGTCGAGCGTCAGCGTGGCGACGGCGGTCAGCACGAGGACCAGCGCGTCTCCCCTGGTGGAGCGGAACATGGCCCGGACCGCGTCGACCTCCACCATGCGCACCGACGTGGCCAGCAGGACGCCGGCCAGCGCGGCGAGCGGGATCCGGGAGACGAGCCCGGCGGCGGTGTAGACGATCGCGCCGAGGATGAGCGCGTGGGCCAGCGCGGCCAGCCGGGACTGGGCGCCGGAGCGCACGTTGACGGCGGTGCGCACGATAGCCCCCGTGCCCGGCATGCCGCCGAACAGGGGCGTGACGAGGTTGGCCAGACCCTGGCCGAACAGCTCGCGGTCGGGGTCGTGCCGCGGCCCTCGGCTCATGCTGTCGGCCACGGTGGCCGACAGCAGCGACTCCAGGGCGGCCAGGGCGGCCACCGCGATGGCCGGCGCCATCAGGGACGGCATCGCGGCGGGATCGAGGAACCGCAGCGACGGCGCGGGCAGCCCGGCGGGCAGGTCGCCGATCCTGGCCAGCGGCAGGCCGGCCAGCTCGGCGGCGACGGTGGCGAGGGCCACGGCGAGCAGCGAGAACGGCAGCGCCGGCCGCAGGCTCGCGGCCACCAGCAACGCCGCGGCCATGAGCAGGGTGACGGACATGGCCCACCAGTGGGGCCTGGCGAGGAAGTCCATGAGCGCGTGCCAGGCCACGACGGCGACCTTGTCGCTCACCCTGGCGTCGACGCCGAGCGCGTGCGGGACCTGCTGCAGGCCGATCACGCAGGCGATGCCGACGGTGAAGCCCGCCACGACCGGAGCGGGGAGCAGGGCCATGTAGCGGCCGGCGCGGGCCAGGGCCAGCCCGACCAGCAGCAGCCCGGCCAGCACGCCCACCGTGAGCACGCCGGTGGCGCCGTGCGCGCTCATGATCGGCATGAGCACGACCGTCATCGCGCCGCTCGTGCCGGACACCTGCAGCGGCGATCCGCCGAACATCGCGGCCAGCGAGCCGGCGACCACGGCCGTGGCCAGGCCGGAGGCGGCGCCCATGCCCGAGCTGATGCCGAACCCGAGGGCCAGCGGCAGCGCGACGATCGCCACCGTGAGGCCGGCGAGCAGGTCCTGGCGGGGCCGGCGGCGCATGTCGGCCAGCGTGTCGCGTTCGGGAAGCAGGGAACGGATCCGCGCCCAGATCGCGAACAGCACGCCGGTCACGTGTTGTCGCCCTTCGAACTCGCCGTGTGATCGGTCGTGCGCGTGCAAGGTTCGCCCATCTTGCGCTCCTTTGGGTAAAGCCAGCCCCGCAATGTGGTCAAGAGGTCGTCAGGATATCAAGTACACCCCTTCCCACCTGGTTAAACGGGGTACGGCCAGGATGTTCGCCAGACGTGAAACTCACGGTCAGCGGGCGGCGAGCGACAGCAGGGCGAACGCGTGCTCGGCGGCGTCCACCGCCTCGCGCTCGACCTCCGCCAGCGGCCTGCCCGCCGCCAGCAGCGCCCAGGTGCGGCGCGACAACACCCGCTGCGCCGCGAGCGCCTGCGCGGCGACCAGATCGGCGGTCAGCTCGTCCGTCGTCTCGGCGAGCGCCTCGGCCAGCGCCCGCTCATCCAGCGACATCTGCTGGAACAGCCGGGCCACCAGGCTCGGGGTGGTGAACACCATCCGGTGATAGGCCACCACCTGGGGGTGGTCGTTGAGCCCGGTGACCGGATCGCGCCGGGCGAGCCCGTCGAGGAAGTGGCGGCGCAGCGCCTCCAGCGGCCGCTCGCCGGCCCGCCGCCCCCGGACCACGCGGGCGGCCTCGCCCCGATGGTCGGAGATCCGGTGCAGGACGAGGTCCTCCTTGGTCGGGAAGTACTTGAACAGCGTCGGCTTCGACACCCCGGCCGCGGCGGCGATCTCGGTCACGGGCACCTCGTCGAAGCCGCGCTCCAGGAAGAGCGCGATGGCCGCCGCCGAGATGGCCTCGTGCACACGCCGGCGCTGGAGCTCACGCAGTCCTGTCATGAAGCACACTCTAGCAAAGTGTTAACCTGGTCAATATCTTAACCGAGTTAACACTTGCGGAGGTGTCATGGCGACGCTCGACGACGAGCGGCAGTACGTCGAACACTGCCTGACCGGGCTGCGCAGAATGCTCGACGGCGCGCGGAACAACGTGATCGTCGGCGAGAGCGTGGCCGGCGACCGCTACAGCGCCGAACGGCTGGGCCGCCACCTCAAGAGCCTGGCCAAGGAGCTGAGCGAGGAGCCGGAGGGGCCGCCGTTCTTCGGCCGGCTCGACTTCGGCCAGGGCTCGGCCGAGCACCGGGGCCGGGCTTACCACATCGGCCGCCGGCACATCACCGGCGAGGGCGGCGGCCCGCCCGTGGTGATCGACTGGCGCGCGCCGGTCTCGCGCGCCTTCTACCGGGCCAGCGCCCGCGACCCCCAGGGCGTCGCGGTCCGGCGCCGCTTCGGCTGGTCCGGCGGCACGCTCACCGGGTTCGAGGACGAGCGCCTCGGACAGGGCGAGGAGGGCGAGAGCCGGATCCTCGCCGCCGAGATCGAACGCCCCCGCGTCGGCCCCATGCGCGACATCGTCGCCACCATCCAGCCGGAGCAGGACGACCTCGTACGCGCCAGGCTGGACGCCTCCCTCTGCGTCCAGGGCGCGCCCGGCACCGGCAAGACCGCGGTCGGCCTGCACCGGGCGGCCTACCTGCTGTACGCCCACCGCGACCGCCTGAACCGCTCCGGCGTCCTGATGCTCGGCCCCAACCGGGCCTTCCTCGGCTACATCTCGGCCGTGCTGCCCGCGCTCGGGGAGGTGGACGTCGAGCAGACCACCCTCGAACGCCTGCTCGCCTCCGTCCCCGTCACCGCGCGCGACCCCGAGCCCGCCGCGCTGGTCAAGCACGACGCGCGCATGGCCCGGGTCCTGCGCGAGGCTCTGTACGGGCGGATCGCGAAGCCGGCCGGGCCCGTGGTGGTGTCCGACGGCTCCTACCGGTGGCGGGTGAGCGAGGAGAGGCTGCGCCGCCTCGTGGACGACACGCGGCGCGAGGCCCTGCCGTACGGGATCGGGCGCGAGCGGGTGCGGGCCAGGATCGTCGAGGCGATCCGGCGCCAGGCCGAGGCGCGCGGGGCGACGGCGAACGCGGCCTGGACCCGCAAGATCGGCCGCGGCGTCACCCCGTTCCTGGACGCCCTCTGGCCGGCCGTCAAACCGGAGGAGGTCCTGTACGAGGTGCTGCGCGGCCCGGCGGACGGCCCGGACCCGGCGGCGGGCGTCCTGACCCCGGACGAGCGTGCGGCGATCACCTGGGCCAGGCCGCCGCGCAGCGTCAGGAGCGCCGCGTGGACGCCGGCCGACCTGGTGCTCCTCGACGAGATCGGCGCGCTGATCGAACGCCCGCGCGGCTACGGCCACGTCATCGTGGACGAGGCCCAGGACCTGTCGGCGATGGAGTGCAGGGCCGTGGCCAGGCGCAGCGAGCACGGCTCGCTGACCGTGCTCGGCGACCTGGCGCAGGGCACCACGCCGTGGGCCGCGACGTCCTGGCCGGAGCACATGGCGCTGCTGGGCAAGCCGGAGGGCCGGGTCATCGCGCTGACGACCGGGTTCCGCGTCCCGGCGGTGGTGGTCGAGCTGGCCAACACGCTGCTGGCGGCGCTGGAGGCGGAGGTGCCGGCGACCCGGTCGTACCGGTCGGACGGCAGGTTGCGCGTCACTCCGTCGCCCGCGTTGGCGGCGGGCGTGGTCGAGGCGGCGCGGGAGGCGCTGACGTTCGAGGGCTCGATCGGCGTGATCGCCGCCGACACCGCCGTGGAGACGCTCACGTCCGCGCTGTGGGACGCGGGCCTGGACGTCGGCGGGCGCCTCACCGTCATGCCCGCCTCGCTCGCCAAGGGCCTGGAGTACGACCACGTGATCGTCGCCGAGCCCGCCGCCATCGCCGAGGCCGAGCGGCGCGGCCTGAACCGGCTGTACGTCGCCCTCACCCGGGCCGTCTCCCGTCTGGACGTCGTGCACGCCAGGCCCCTTCCGCCGCAACTTTCTCGCCCTGTAGAAGCCGCCTGAAATGGGCAGATGTCCTGGTTACATCGACTCGACAGGACCTCGTGCTCGGTGTGTGATGTGTTTCACGTATCGAGAGGAGCCCGCTAGTGACCTCGTCGCAGGAGCCGCCCCAGGGTGACGATCCGCATACCCGCGAGGGTCAGTGGTCGCAACCTCCGCCTTATCCGCAGCCGCCCTACAAACAGCAGCCGAGCAACCAGGTCTTGTCGATCATCGGGTTCGTCTGCGCCGTGGTGGCCGTGCTGTTCATCCCGATCCTGTTCGGCCTGGCCGGCATCGTGCTCGGGATCGTCGGGCACACGCGGGGCGAGCCGCTGGGCAAGTGGGCCGCCGTCGCGGCGGGCGTGGGGATGATCGTCGGCATGGTGCTCGGCGCCATCGTCATGAGCGGCACGTCCGCCTGACCGGCGCGTCCGCCTGACCGGCACGCCTGACCGGCACGCCTGACCGGCACGGCTGACCGGCACGGCTGACCGGCACGGCTGACCGGCACGGCCGTCCGCCGCACGCTTTCGCGCACCCCGCCGTGACATCCTGGAGGGGTGCTGTCGCCCATCGACGTGCTGCGTGAGCAGATCATCGCCCATCTGGCCCTCTTCGACCGCCGCGAGGTGCCGCCCGTCGGAGGGGTGCGCCGGGCCGCCGTGACCGTGTGCGTGCTGGAAGACGCCGAGCGCCTCCCGTACACCGTGCTGATCAAGCGGGCCGCCCGTGGCCGCAACCCCGGGCAGTGGGCGCTCCCCGGCGGACGGCTCGACGACGGCGAGCAGCCGGTGGAGGCGGCGCTGCGGGAGCTGGCCGAGGAGACGGGCATCTCGGGGGTCGAGGTGGCCGGGCTGCTCGACGACTTCGTCACCGACTCCGGATTCGTGATCACGCCGGTGGTGGCGTTCGGCGGACGGCAGGAGCCGGTGGCCGATCCGCGCGAGGTGGCCTCCGTGCACGCGGTGCCGCTGGAACGGTTCCTGGCGCCCGGGGTGCCGCGCTGGCAGGGGGAGTTGCTGCAGATGCCGCTGGGGCCCTCGATCGTGGTGCACGCGCCGACCGGGGCGATCCTGTGGCAGTTCGCCGAGGTGGCGCTGCGCGGCCGTGAGCAGCGGGTCTTCGACGTGGTCCAGCCGCGCTGGACGCGGACGTAACCGGCCGGGCCGCACCACTACCGCCAATCCGGCCAGCACCACTATGCCGCGAATCCGGGGGCGGAGTGGTGCTGGCTCCGTCCCGGATCGGCGGCTTCCATAGGGGTCTGGCGGCGCGCCGGTCCTGACGGGCGCGCCGGGCGCGGCCGACGGGGGGACCGGCATGACAAGCAGGGACGCCACGATCTTCGGCGACATCGTCGCGGCGGCCCTTCGCGGGGGCTGGCGGGTGGCGGACCGGGGTTTCTGGCAACTGGCCGAGCCGGACGGCTACCGGATGCCCGCGCAGGGCTGGAAGCTGCACGTCTCGGCCACGATGCTGGCCGCTCCCGTCGTGCTGTCCAGGGTCGCTGGGGTGCTGGCGCGGGAGCGCTGCGCGTTCAAGTTCGCGGCCACGCTCGACGACTACTGGGAGCTGTGCGGGCCGCACGGCGACCGGGCGCAGGGCGGCAAGCTCGTCACCGTCTACCCGCCGGACGACCGCGCGTCGGCGCGGCTCGCGGGCCTGCTCGACGAGGCGACCCGCGGGCTGCCCGGTCCGGCGGTGCTGTCCGATCGGCCCTTCCGGCGGGGCGGCATCGTCCACTACCGGTACGGCGCCTTCGAGGGCCACCGGCTGCTCGGCGCCGACGGCTTCTACGAGGTGTGCCTGCGCTCGCCGCAGGGTGAGCCGGTACGGGACGAACGGCTGCCACGCTTCACACCCCCACCGTTCGCGATCTCCCCCTTCACCACCTCCGACATCTCCGCCGCCGCCGCCGAAACCGCCGAAACCGCTGGGACGGAGCCGGTGCGCGCGCCCGACGCGACGCCGCAGGCCGTGCTCCTCGACGGCCGGTACGTGGTCCGCGAGGCCATCAGGCACGGCAACCGCGGCGGCGTCTACCTGGCACGCGACACCGAGACCGGTGAAGAGGTCGTCGTCAAGGAGGCCCGGCCGCACGCCTGCGCCGACCTGAGCGGCGCCGACGCGCGCGACAAGCTGGCCGCCGAGCGCTCCCGCCTCGACACGCTGGCCGGCACCGGCGCCGTCCCGGCCGTGGTGGGCTTCTTCGAGCAGGGCGGGCACGTCTTCCTGGCCGAGGAGCTCGTGCCGGGCACCACCTTGCAGCGCTGGTCGGAGCGCACGGCCGGGCCGCTGGGCGACGACGGGTTCGGCGGGGCGGCCGGCGACGTGCTGCCTGTCGCGCGCGGGCTGGTGCGCGGGCTGACGGCCGTCCACGAGCGGGGGCTGGTGCTGGTGGACCTCTCGCCGGGGAACGTCATGGTGCGGCCCGATGGCGAGGTGCGGCTCATCGACCTGGAGTTCGCGGCCGAGCGCGGGGCGACCGTGCTGATCGGGGGCACACCGGAGTTCATGGCGCCCGAACTGGTGCCGCACCGGGGACGCCACAGACCGGCCCCGGAGCCGTCAGCCGACCTGTACAGCCTCGGGGCGATGCTGTTCTTCCTGGCCACCGGGAGCGGCCCCGGACTCATGGAGGGGACGGCTCCGGGGCGGGTGGCCGCGCACGCGCGCCGGGTCAGCGCGGCGAACCCGACGCTCGCGCTGCTGTGGCCGCTGGTGGCGGGCCTGCTCACCGGCCCGGAGGACCGCTGGCCCCTGGACAGATGCGCCGCCTTCCTCCAGCGGCTCACCCCGGACGAGCCCGCGCCCCACCCGGCCAAAACTCACGGCCGCCCCACGGAAGCCGGTGCCGCGGCTGCGGGGGAATGGGACGAGCTGATCTCGGATGGGCTCGCGTGGCTGGCCGAGACGATGGACCGCCGCGAGGACGCGCCGTCCCTGTGGCCGGACCGCGTCCAGGGCCTGCACGCCGACCCGTGCGCGGTCGCGCACGGAGCCGCCGGAATCCTCGCCGTGCACACCGCCGCCGCCGCCGACACCTCGGCGATCACCCGGTGGTTGCGGCGGCGCATGGAGGCCGAGGCCGTCTGGCCGCCCGGTCTGCACATGGGCCGGTCAGGAGCCGTCTGGGCCCTGTACGACGCCGCCACCGGCCCCGAGGACCGGGCCGCCGCGCTGCGCGCCGCGCGCAACCTGCCCACGGCCCACCCCAGAACCGACGTCACCCACGGCCTGGCCGGCTGCGGCATGGCGGTGTTGCGCCTGGCGCTGCTCTCGGGCGACGCGCGTCTGCGCGAGCAGGCGGTGACCACGTTCACCCACCTGCACGCCGCCGCCTCCTACCCCGGCGGCCACCCCCGATGGCCCGCCCACAGCCGCGACGCCCGCACCCGCGGCACCGGCGGCCATCTCGGGTTCGCGCACGGCGTCGCCGGCATCGCCACGGCCCTGCTGTACGCCGCCACCACCCTCGGCCGCCCCGACTGGATGCCGGCCGTGCACGGAGCCGCCGCCCTGCTGCGCCGACGCGCGGAGCTGGACGGCGACACCGCCTGGTGGCCCACCCTGCGCGACGACCCGGCCACGGCCAGGCCGCGCCGCCCGCACTGGTGCAGCGGATCGTCCGGCATCGGCTCCTTCCTGGTGCGCTACTGGAGGGTGACGGGCGACGAGGCGGCCCTGTCGCTGGCCGGGCAGGCGGCCTCCGCCGTGCACCGCTCCCGCTGGCGGATCGGCGCCGCGGCCTGCCACGGCCTGCCGGGCGAAGGCGACTTCCTGCTCGACATGGCGGCCTTCACCGGCGAGGCCCGCTATCGCCGGTGGGCCGGCGACGTGGCCGGGTGCCTGGCCGCCAAGGCCGTCAGGACGGGCCGGCTGCTGCTGGTCCCCGACCCGTTCGACACGTTCGTCCCCGGTTATCTGGGGGGCGTGGCCGGAACGCTCGCGTTCCTGCTGCGCCTGCGGCACGGGCACGCCCGGCCCTGGATGCTGGACGACGTCGCCGGCCTCGGCCGCCGGCCCGTTCCCGAACTCGCCGCCGCGGTCTCCTGACGGCGGCGGTCGACATATCGGCATCGAGACGAGGGAGGGGGTGAAACATATGTCGTTCGACGTTCAGGACCTCCAGGCTCTTGGCGAGCGTGAACCGGTCGCCTCAGCGGCCCTGTATACGAACTGCTTCAAGCACGTTGGATGCACCGACTGGGCCGGCAACGTCGCCGACTGACGCGGAGCGCGCCACGTCGCCCATGGCCGCGTGCGCCCGGAGCGATCCGGCGTACGCGGCCGCTCGTCTCACCTGAAGGACGTCAACGGGGGGTCCCGAACCCGCGCCGACCTGGAGCGAAGTGGCCTGCGCCGGTCATACGTCACCCAAGGGCGCGCCAAAGGGGCCGACGCGATTACCCCGATGGCCGGACCGTGTGCTTAACTCGATATTGCCGATGTGGTCTGTGTCCCCCGGGCCGCAAATTACCGCCTTCACGGAATACCGTTCGGCTGGAGCCGTGTTGTGCACCTCGCCGAGGAGGCGACCGCCACATCGGCCTTAACAGCTTTTCCCAGGCGTCCCGGCCATCAGGCCGGGACGCCTGCTTTATGGTGGGGTGGCCGACCGCCCGATGATCCAGGAGAGCTCGTTGCTTTACGAAGTGGTCAAGTTCGCCGCCGCACCGCTCGCCCATGCGATGTGCCGGCCGCACATCTCCGGCGCCTCGCACGTGCCGAGGACCGGACCCGCGATCCTGGCCGCCAACCACCTGTCGGTGCTCGACTCGTTCCTGCTGCCGGCGCTGCTGCCCAGGCACGTGACGTTCACCGCCAAGACCGAGTATTTCGCGGGCAACCCCGTCTCCGGGTTCTTCATGCGGCTGGGCGGCAGCCTGCCGATCGACCGCGAGAGCGCGCACGCCGCGCAGGCCATGCTCGACGCCGCCGCCGATCTGCTGGAGCGGGGGGAGCTGTTCGGCATCCATCCTGAGGGCACCCGCTCCCCCGACGGCCGCCTCTACCGCGGCAAGATCGGGGTGGCCTGGCTGGCGCTCAAGACGGGGGCGCCGGTGCTGCCGGTGGCACTCAGCGGCACCGAGAAGGTGCTGCCCCTGGGCGCGAAGGTGCCGAGGCCGGCTCGGATCGGCATCTCCATCGGGGAGCCCATGCGGTTCGAGGGCGACCACACCAAGGCGCGCGATCGCCGTCGGGTGACCGACGAGATCATGGCCGCGATCCAGAAACTGTCCGGGCAGGAATACGTTCCCGCCTACGCCTCCAGCGTCAAGGCCGCCGGCGGCGTGGCTTAGGCTCGGTCATCCGTCGTCGAGGAGCAGGGGGCTGATCAGTGGCACGGGGCCGTACCATCGCGATCGTGTCCGGCGTCACCGTGCTCGCGGTGGGGGCCGCGGCAGGCGGCGCGTACTACATGCTGCACACCAGGGGCACGCCCGCCGAGACCGCGCAGCGCTTCGTGGCCGCCTGGCAGGCGGGCGACGACCCGGCGATGGCGGCCGAGCTGGCCACTGCGCAGCAGCTCGGCGTCTATGACCAGCAGCGCAGTGCGCTCGCCGTGGAGTCCGCCGCGATCAAGCTGGGCCGGATCACCGAGGGCGACGGCCGCGCCAGCGCCCCCTACACCGCGACGTTCGCCCTCAAGAACGTCGGCGAGTGGTCCTACGACGGCCAGATCGACCTCGTGGTGGCCGACCGCCACTGGAAGGTCGACTGGACGCCCACGACCCTGCATCCGTCGATGACGCCGGGGGCCGCCTTCGCCCTCAAGACCGACTGGCCCGGCCGGGCCGAGATCACCGACGCCGGCGGCGACCGCATCGACACCGGCGCGGTGGGCGGGTCCGTGCAGCAGCTCGTCGGCTATCTCGACAAGGCCACCAAGAAGGACGTGGCCAAGCTCGGCACCTCCTACAAGACCGGGCAGGCCATCGGGCGCGGCGGGCTGCAGGAGACGTTCCAGAAGCGGCTGGCGGGCACGCCGGCCACCCAGATCCAGCTCGGCGGCAAGACGCTGCAGACCATCGAGGGCACCGACGGCGAGCCCGTGCAGACTACGCTCGACCCCCGCGTGCAGGCCGCCGCGGTGGGCGCGGTCAAGGACATGAAGAAGCCCACGTCGATGGTGGCGATCAAGCCGGCGACGGGCGAGATCCTGGCCGTGGTGAACAACCAGGGCGGGTTCAACCGGGCGCTGGACGGCCGTTATCCGCCCGGGTCGACGTTCAAGGCCGTCACGGCGATCGGGCTGCTGGCGGCGGGGATGGCTCCGCAGGACAGGGTGACGTGCCCGATGTACGCCACCGTCGGCGGGCTGAAGATCCGCAACTCGGAGAAGGAGGAGTTCGGGTCGTTGTCGTTCCTCGACTCCTTCGCGCACTCGTGCAACACCACGTTCGCGCCGCTGGCCGAGTCGAAGCTGGGCGCCGACAAGCTGCTCGACGTGGCTCAGGACGTCGGCTTCAACCAGCCGCTCAACATCGGGGTGCCCGCGGCCAAGGCCAGCTTCCCCAAGGCGCAGTCGGACGCCGAGCTGGCGGCCGAGGCGTTCGGGCAGGGCCGCATCACGGCCAGCCCGCTGTCGATGGCCTCGGTCGCCGCCGCGATCGCCGACGGCACCTGGCGGCCCCCGACGCTGGTGCCCTCGCTGAAGCAGAAGGCCACCGACCGGGAGCTGCCCGACGGGGTGAAGGACCAGTTGCACTCGATGATGGCGGCCGTGGTGTCCAAGGGCACCGCCAGGTCGGCGGGGCTGCCCTCGGGGACACACGGCAAGACCGGCACCGCCGAGTACGGCACCGGCGAGAAGCTGAACAGCCACGCCTGGTTCATGGGGTTCAAGGACGACGTGGCTTTCGCCGTGGTCGTGGAGGGCGGCGGCGGGGGTGGCGCGGTGGCCGCTCCGGTCGCGGCCTCCTTCCTCAAGGGGCTGTGAGCCGCCGGCGCGCGACGGTCTACGATCGGGTCTCGCACACGTGCTCGACGCGTCACCCGAGAGAAGGATCGCCCAGCATGACCCGCCTGCACTCCTATCCTGTCGTCGTCACCTGGACCGGCGACAAGGGCACCGGCACCAGCGGCTACCGCGACTACGGCCGCGACCATGACCTGTCCGCCGAGGGCCGTCCGGACATCGCGGGCACCTCCGACCCGGCCTTCCGCGGCGACCCGTCCCGCTGGAACCCGGAGCAGCTCCTGGTCGGCTCGCTGTCGCAGTGCCACATGCTGTGGTATCTGCACAAGTGCGCCACCTCGGGCGTGGTCGTCACCGCCTACGCCGACAACGCCGTCGGCACCATGGCCGAGACCGCCGACGGCGGCCACTTCACCGAGGTGGTGCTGCGCCCGGTCGTCACCGTGGCGTCGCCGGAGATGATCGAGAGCGCCGTCCGGCTGCACGAAGACGCGCACGCGGCCTGTTTCATCGCGCGCTCGGTCAACTTCCCGGTGCGGCATGAGCCCACCGTCGTGACCGGCTGACTCAACCGGGCGGCACGCGGCCGAAAGTCGGTGGATCTTACTGGCTCGGGTGCGCCACGCTGGGGGCGTGAACGAGCTTCTGGGCTATCCGGCCGACGCGCGGCTGCTGATCGTGAACACCGATGACTTCGGCATGTACCGGGCGGTCAACGAGGCGGTCGTCCGCTCGATCGAGGAGGGGATCGCCGGTTCGTGCAGTCTGATGACGCCGTGTCCTGGCGCGTCGCACGCCATGGAGCTGCTGCGGGATCGGCCGGAGATCTCCTTCGGCATCCATCTGACGCTGGTCTGCGAGGCGCCCGTCCAGCGGTGGGGGCCGCTGACGGCTCCGGAGAAGGTGCCGTCGCTGCTCGACGGGACGGGCGGGCTGTTCACGCCCGGCCGCATTCCCGAGTTGCTCGCCCAGGCGCGGCTGGAGGAGGTCGAGCTGGAGTTTCGGGCGCAGATCACCGCCGCCACGGACGCGGGGCTCGCGCCGACCCATCTGGACTGGCACTGCCTGGCCGACGGTGGGCGCGCCGACATCTTCGACCTGACCGTGGCGCTGGCCGGCGAGCACGGCCTGGCGGTGCGGGCCTGGCTCGATCCCGCCCGCCATAAGCTGCGCGAGCGGGGGCTGCCGGTCGTGGAGCACGACTTTCTGGACAGCTTCCGGCTGGACCTCGACGGGAAGGCGGCCGCGTACGCGGAGCTGCTGCGCGAGGTGCCGGCCGGATTGAGCGAATGGGCCGTGCATCCGGGGCTGGGCGACGCGGAGGCGCGGGCGGTGGATCCGGAGGGGTGGCGGGTACGGCTCAGCGACCATGAGTTTCTCACCTCGCCCGAGGCGCGCGAGCTGATCCGGCGGGAAGGGATCGTGGTGATCGACTACGGGACGCTACGGCGGGCATGGTGAGGCGGACCCCTCGGTGACGTCACGGGAGGACGTCGCCGGCGAGGCCGCTCGCTCGGGACTGACACTCAGAAGGCCGCGGCCAGCGCCAGGGCGGCGGCGGCCTCGTGCCGGAGAACCATGATCAGAAGGGTGGCGACCAGCGTGGCGATGAGCAGCCAGCTGATCAGGATGATGACCGTGGAGCGACGCGGCCGATGCCGGCCTGCGCTCTGATCGTTGGACCTCGCCTCGCTGCGACGAACCCGCTCGTTGAACGACTCAAGCCGTGCGACGAGTCGCGGATCGTCATCGACGAGGTGCTGCTCGATCTGGGCCAGCATCCGCTCCTCGTCCTGCGACCAGGCCATAGACGCACCTCCGGAACGCAAGCTCTGTGGCGTCTTTCTGCCCAACCCTGAAGATCATTAGCCCCCCGCTGACCATGTAATTGCCTGCTCTTTTCGGTTTGCGATCAAGCCGAACTCTTGTTCTAATCATGGAATGCGCTGGGACAACCTGCGCCCGGCCACCCCTGGCCGGGACGATCCGGCCGTGCCGCTGTTCGCCGGCGGCGCGGTCACCCGCACCTTCGGCACACCCGAGTTCAAGGGGATGACCTTCTACGAGATCCACGCGAAGTCCATCGTCAACCGGGTTCCCGGGGCCAGCCGGGTTCCGTTCGACTACACCATCAACCCTTACCGGGGCTGCAGCCATAGCTGTATTTACTGTTTTGCCCGAAAAACGCACGAATATCTGGATTTGGATTCCGGGGCGGACTTCGACTCCCAGATCATCGTCAAGGTCAACGCGGCCGAGCTGGCCCGCAAGGAGCTGGCCTCGCCGCGCTGGGGCGGCCACCCCGTGGCCATGGGCACCAACGTCGACTGCTACCAGCGCGCGGAGGGCCGCTACCGGTTGATGCGCGGCATCCTGACCGCGCTGCGCGACGCAGCCAACCCGTTCTCGATCCTCACCAAGGGCACCCTGATCCTGCGCGACCTCGACCTGCTGACCGAGGCCGCCGACGTCACCGAGGTGAGCGCCGGCGTGTCGGTCGGCTTCACCGACCCTGACGTGTGGCGGGCGGTCGAGCCGGGCACGCCCCACCCGCGCCGGCGCCTGGAGACGTGCGCGACGCTCAACGACAACGGCGTCGCGTGCGGCGTCCTGATGGCACCGATCCTGCCCTACCTCACCGACTCCCCCGCCCAGCTCGACCGCACCGTCAAGGAGATCGCCGAATCGGGCGCCACCCACCTCGTCCCGATCGTGCTGCACCTGCGGCCGGGGGCCAGGGAGTGGTGGCTGGCATGGCTCGCCCGCGAGCATCCGCGGCTGGTGCCCCGCTATCGGGAGCTGTACGGCCGCGGCTCCTACGCGCCCCAGGCCTACCAGCAGCGGATCACGGATCGGGTGCGGGAGCTCGCGCGGCGCCACGGCGTCGGCCGCGCCGTCCCGGCCATGGCCCGCCGCCTCCCACCCCGCCCCGCCCCGGGCGCCGCGGGCCCCCCGATGCCCGAGCAACTACGCCTGCTGTGACCACCCGCAAGCCGACGGCCCGGCACATGGCACCCGCAGGTGCGACGACGCGGTGGATCCCGGAGCCTTGGTGCACGAGTTCGAGCAGCGGGCCGCCGGAGCCGTGGCGCACGAGTTCGAGCAGCGGGCCGCCGGGGTCGGCGCATGGCGGCCGGAGCCGCCGGGCGCCGCCCCTCCCGTGAGGTGGTATGTCGTGTTTCGTGGATAGATGGGTATTAAGTGGCTTGGTGTGCCAATCTGGCGCATCTCGTCCGTTCAGGGGGATTCCACATGGCTGACACGAAGAAGAAACCGGCCGCGAAGTCCGGCAAGTCGAAGAAGCAGGCCATCAAGAGCAGCCGCCAGGCCAAGGAGACCAAGCGGGAAGGCCGGAAGACGACCGACGAAGGCTGACCCGGGCCGGGCGGGCGCAAGCCGCCCGGATGACATGATCTGACAGCCGAGGGCCGGTCCCCGGCTGTCAGATCGATCGTGGAGTTGCACTCATGTCGGCCTACCTGCGCTTCCCCGCCGTCTTCCAGGATGTGGTCGTCTTCGCCGCGGAAGACGACCTGTGGATGGTCTCCGCCCAGGGCGGCCGGGCGTTCCGGCTGACCGCCGGACTCGCCGAGGCCGGCTATCCGCGCATCTCCCCGCCCGGCGACCAGCTCGCGTTCGTCGGGCGCGAGGAGGGGCCGGAGGAGGTCTACGTGATGCCGTCCGGTGGCGGCGCGGCCCGCCGGGTGACCTTCCACGGGGCGCGCTGCACGGTGACCGGCTGGGACCCCGAAGGGCGCATCCTGTACGCCAGCGACCAGTCCCAGCCGTTCGAGGGCCGCAAGTGGCTGCACCGGGTCGCGCCGGGCGGAGTGCCGGAGCGGCTGCCGTACGGACCGGCGAACTCGATCGCGCACGGGCCGGACGGCATGATCGTGCTCGGCCGCAACACCGCCGACCCGGCGCGGTGGAAGCGGTATCGCGGCGGGACGGTCGGCGACCTGTGGATCGACCCGACGGGCGACGGCGAGTTCCGGCGGCTGATCAGGCTGCCGGGCAACCTGGCCTCCCCCTGCTGGAGCGACGGCCGGGTGTGCTTCATCTCCGACCACGAGGGCGTCGGCAACGTCTACTCCTGCACCCCCGACGGCGAGGACCTGCGCAAGCTGACGCGGCACGACGACTACTACGCCCGCAACCTGTCCGGCGACGGCCACCGGCTGGTCTACCACGCGGGCGGGGACCTCTACCTGCTGGATCCCGGCGAGCGGGCCCGCAAGCTGGACGTGCGGGTGGCCAGCTCCAGAACGCAGCGCAACCGCAGGTTCGTGGAGACCGCCGACTACCTCGACAGCGCCACGCTCAGCCCCGACGGCAGCGCGCTGGCGGTGACGGCGCGCGGCAAGGCGTACGCGATGGCGCACTGGGAGGGCCCGGTGCGCCAGCACGGCGCCCCCGACGGCGTCCGCTACCGCTTCCTGACCTGGCTGAACGACGGCGAGCGGCTGATCGCGGCGGCCAGCGGCGACGGCGACGAGGAGAAGCTGGTGCTCCTCGAAGGCCACGCGGGCGGGACGGCGACGGAGCTGGCCGGGCTGGGACGGATCAACGACCTGGTGCCCGACCCGGCGAACGACCGCGTGGCCGTGCTGAACCACCGCGACGAGCTGCACGTGCTCGACCTGTCCACGGGGCAGGCCACGCTCGTCGAGGCCAACCGGCACGGCCCGCCGGAGGATCCGGCGTGGTCGCCCGACGGGCAGTGGCTGGCCTACACCAGCCCGCTGGGCCCCCAGACGAGCGCGATCAAGCTGCACCATCCGGAGAGCGGGCGGACCACGCAGGCCACCGAGCCGGTGCTCAAGGACTCGATGCCGGCCTTCGATCCGGAGGGCCGCTACCTCTACTTCCTCGGCCAGCGGGTCTTCACGCCCGTCTACGACCAGCTCCAGTTCGATCTGGGTTTCCCGCTCGGCACCCGCCCGTACGCGGTGGCGCTGCGCGCGGACGTGCCCGACCCGTTCGTGCCGCGGCCGCGCCCCCTGGACGCCAAGGACCAGGACGACGAGGACGACGACGGCGAGGAAGGGGAGGAGCCGGAGCCGCTGCGCGTGGACCTGGACGGGCTGACCCGCCGCGTCACCGCCTTCCCGCTGCCGGAGGGGCGCTACGAGCAGGTGGCCGGGCTCAAGGGCAAGGCGCTGATCCTGACCAGCCCGATCGAGGGCGACAACACGCTGCACCTGTACGACTTCGCCAAGGGCAAGAGCGAGACGTTCGCCGAGGGCGTCAGCGAGTTCGAGCTGGGCCGCGACCACAAGACGCTGCTCTACCGGGCCGGCTCCAGGGTGCGGGTCGTCAAGGCGAACGAGGCGCCCGAGAACGACGAGGACGCCCCGGGCCGCGAGAGCGGCTGGATCGACCTGTCGCGGATCAAGGTGTCGGTGTGCCCGGAGGCCGAGTGGCGGCAGATGTTCCGGGAGGCGTGGCGGCTGCAACTGGAGAACTTCTGGACCGAGGACATGGCCGGCGTGGACTGGCAGGCCGTCTACGAGCGCTACCAGCCGCTGGTGGAGCGGGTGACGACCCGGGGCGAGTTCTCCGACCTGCTGTGGGAGCTGCACGGCGAGTTGGCCACCAGCCACGCGTACGAGAGCGGCGGCGAATACCGCCCGGGCCCCGACTACAGCCAGGGCAAGCTGGGCGTGGACTGGGACCATCGCGACGGCGTCTACCACATCCGCGCCATCGTGACGGGCGATCCCTGGGATCCGCAGTGCACCTCGCCGCTCAACAGGCTGGGTCTCGACGTACGCCCCGGAGACGCGGTCCTGGCCATCAACGGCGCCCCGATCGGCACCACGGCCACCCCGAACGAGCGTCTGGTCAACCAGGCCGGCGAGGAGGTCGAGCTGACCCTGCGCCGCGAGGAGCGGATCTTCACGGCCACGGTGCGCGCCATCGCCGACGAGCAGCCGGCCCGCTACCGCGACTGGGTCAACCTCAACCGCGCCGAGTGCCACCAGCGCACCGGCGGGCGCGTCGGCTACCTGCACGTGCCGGACATGGGGGTGGAGGGGTTCGGCGAGTTCCACCGCGGGTTCCTGTCGGAGTACGACCGGCACGCGCTCATCGTGGACGTGCGCTTCAACGGCGGCGGCCACGTGTCGGCGCTGCTGCTGGAGAAGCTGGCCCGGCGCCGCCTCGGCTACGACTACCCGCGCTGGGGCGACCCGGAGCCGTACCCGCCGGAGTCGCCGCGCGGCCCGCTGGTGGCCATCACCAACGAGTGGGCGGGCTCCGACGGCGACATCTTCAGTCACACCTTCAAGCTGCTGAAACTGGGCCCGCTGGTCGGCAAGCGCACGTGGGGCGGCGTCATCGGCATCTGGCCGCGTCACCAGCTCGCCGACGGCACCGTGACCACACAGCCGGAGTTCTCCTTCGCCTTCGACGACGTCGGCTGGCAGGTGGAGAACTACGGCACCGATCCGGACATCGACGTCGACATCACCCCGCAGGACTACGCGCGAGGCGTGGACACCCAGCTGGAGCGGGCCATCGACGTGGCGCTGGCGCTGCTGGCGGAACACCCGCCGCATACTCCTGATCCACGACACAGGCCGCGTATGCAACCTTAAGCACCCTTCCGGCGTCTAAAGATCATAGGTGGGGATAGCGCATAGGGGATGAACATCGTGCACCCCGCCCAGGCAAGACAATGGGCCGGTGGTGGGGCGTACGTCCTCATCACCGGCCACGTGTGTCCAGACTTGTTCCGCTAAAGAGGGGGTCTTGTCACGTGCGCGCACTGGCACGCAAGGGAAAGTCCACGGTCGTCCGGCTGTACCGGGGGTACAACCGGCGCAAGGTGCAGAAGGCGCCGCCGCCGTCGACCAAGCAGGTCCGCATCCTGCTGCTGCACGCCTACGGCATGGGCGGCACGATCAGAACCGTGTTCAACCTGGCGAGTTACCTGGCCAAGGAGCACGACGTCGAGATCGTGAGCATTCTGAAGGAGGCCGAGGAGCCGTTCTTCCCGATCGACCCGCGTGTGCGTTTCCGCTTTCTCGACGACCGGCTGCGTCCCAGCCCCGACCCGCTGCGGGCGGTGTTGTCGAAGATGCCCAGCCGGATCATCCCCAAGGAGGAGTCGGCCTACCACCGCTTCAACCTGTGGACCGACTACAAGCTGGCCCGCTATGTACGCTCGCTCGACACCGGCGTGCTGATGGCCACCCGCCCCGGCCTCAACCTGGCGATGGCCCAGTTGGCCCTGCCCAGCGTGATCACGATCGGGCAGGAACACGTGGCGCTGCGCACCCAGTCGGAGCCGATCCAGGAGCTCATCAAGTGGCGCTACCGCCGCCTCGACGCCCTGGTCACCTTAACCAAGGCCGACCTGCGCGACTACCGTGAGACGCTGCCGAAGAAGCCGAAGAAGCTGGTCCGCATCCCCAACGCCGTGCCGCCGATGTCGGGCGACGTGGCCAAGCTCGACGCCAAGGTGGCCATCGCGGTCGGCCGGCTGACCCGCATCAAGGGCTTCCACCGGCTCATCACCGCGTGGGAGACGGTCGCCGCCACGCATCCCGACTGGAAGTTGCGCATCTTCGGCGCCGGGCCGCAGGAGGAGAACCTGGCCCAGCAGATCGTGGACGCGGGCCTTTCGGGCAAGGTCGAGCTGCCGGGGCCGACCAGTGACGTGGGCGCCGAGCTGGAGAAGGCGTCGATCTACGCGCTCAGCTCCCGCCACGAGGGTTTCCCCATGACGATCCTGGAGGCGATGGCCAAGGGGCTGTCGATCGTCAGCTTCAACAGCCCGCACGGCCCCAAGGAGATGATCACCCACGAGGTGGACGGGCTGCTGGTCAAGCCGCGGACGAACGCGAACCTGGCCGCCTCCCTCATCCGGGTCATCGAGGACGAGCAGTTGCGCCGCGAGCTGGCCGCGGGCGCGCTGGAGACGGCCCGCTCCTACGACGTCGACGTGATCGGCCAGAAGTGGGACGCGCTGCTGGCCGAGCTGCTGGCCCGGCGCGACGGCACGTACGTCCGGCCCACCCCGCCACCGTCCCCCGGCACACCGGCCGCCGACGCACCAGCCTCGGATCCAGCGGCCACCGGAACACCGGCCTCGGACGCAGCGGCCCATGGCACACCGGCCGCCGGCACGGCGTCCGCCGGGGTCACACCTCGGAGCCCGTGAGCTCCACCGGCTCGGCGATGACGTCCACGAGGGCGCCGTTGCGGTAGACGGTGATCGGCAGCGGCCGCCCGATCGCCTCGGCGAACATCAGCCGCTGCAGGCTCTGCGCGTCACCCACCGGATGGCGGCCCGCGCTCAGGACGAGGTCCCCCGCGCGCAGCCCCGCCCGGTGGGCGGGCGAGCCGGGCACCACCTCCATCACGCGCAGCGCCCCGTCCTGCCCGGTGGGCCGCCGCAACCGCTCGGGCAGCGGCGCGGGTGAGGTGACGAGCCCCAGGAACGCCCGCCTGACCCGGCCGTCCCTGATGAGCGCGGCGATGATGGCGCGGGTCGTGCCGTTGATCGGCACGGCCAGCCCGACGCCGACCCCGGCCACGGCCGTGTTGATCCCGACCACCCGCGCGCGGGAGTCGGCCAGCGCGCCGCCGGAGTTGCCCGGGTTGAGGGCCGCGTCGGTCTGGATGACGTCCTCGATCAGGCGTACGGCCGCCCCGCTGCGCGCGGGCAGCGAGCGGCCGAGCCCCGACACCACCCCGGCCGTCACCGATCCGGTCAGCCCGAGCGGGTTGCCGACCGCGACCACGAGCTGCCCCACCACCAGCTCGTCGCTGTCGCCGAGCTCGACCGGCGGCGGGGTGGCCGTCCGGGCCCTGAGCACCGCGAGGTCCGAGAGCGGGTCGCGGCCGACCACCTCGAAGTCACCGGATGCGCCGTCGGCGAAGGCGACCGTGCCGGCGCGGGCGGAGCCGACCACGTGCGCGTTGGTCAGCAGGAAGCTCGGCGAGCCACGGGTGAAGACACGATCCGTCAAGACGTCGTTCGCGTCGATCACCACGCCGGAGCCGCTCCCCCTGGGCACGCGCACGGCGGCGACCTTCGCGAGGAGCTCGGCGGCGACCGAGGACACGACCTGGGAGTAGGCGTCGAGGGGATCGGCCACGGTGACCTCCAGATGATTACCCGCTTACACAGTAACTCCGGAGGCACCGTCGCGCCGCTACCCGACGGCCTGGGCCAGGAGGAGGCCGCCGCAGGCCGCGCCCAGGCCGGCGAGCACGCTGCCCACGGCGTTGGCGACGGCGTGGAATCCGGCCCCCTTCTCCAGCAGCCGCACCGTCTCGTAGCCGAACGTCGAGTACGTCGTCAGCGCCCCGCAGAACCCGGTGCCCGCCAGCGTCATCATCCCGTCGCCGACCGGCAGCGCGGCGAGGAAGGCGAGCAGCGCCGAGCCGATCACGTTCACCGTCAGGGTGCCCCACGGGAAGCCCGTGTCGTGCCGTGCCCGCACCGCCCGGTCCGTGAGGTAACGCACCGGCGCCCCCACGGCGGCCCCCAGCACGATCAGCAGCAGCGTCATCGCGCACCCGTCAGACGCCCGGCGGCCCGCCTGGCCAGCCAGGTGCCCGCGGCCACGGCGGCCAGCGCCGCCACCAGCGTCGCGGCCAGGTAGGCCAGCGCCGTCAGCGGCGCCCCCGCCCCGGCCACCCGCTGGATCTCCACCGCGTACGCCGAGAACGTGGTGTAGCCGCCCAGCACGCCCACCCCCAGGAACGGCCGCACCAGCCGGTGCGCCCGCCACACCTCCGTGACCGCCACCATGAGGATCCCGATCAGCAGGCAGCCCGACACGTTCACCCAGAACGTCCCCCACGGGAAGTCCGCGGGCCCGGCGGGCAACACCGTCTGCACGCCGTGCCGCGCCAGCGCGCCCAGCGCGCCCCCGGCCGCGATCACGGCGACCACCGGCCCCTGCGACTCGGCCCGCCGCTCGGCACCATGGGCATCGTGCGGCTCGGCACCATGGGCATCGTGCCGCTCGGCACCATGGGCATCGTGCCGCTCGGCACCATGGGCATCGTGCCGCTCGGCACCATGGGCATCGTGCCGCTCGGCACCATGGGCGTCGGCGGCCGGATCTTCTGGACGATCAGTCACACAACCCTCCCTGTGTCGAAACGGCCGATGCCGGGAATTTCTCTAGACAACTGGAGCCACGGGAGGCCTGATTGAGCACGAAGGACGCGATCGCGTTCCTCGCCGGAGCCATCATCGTCGCTTCCTTCGTCGGCACCGCCAAGTCTCCGCCGGCCACCGCGGCCAGCCCGCTGGGCAACGTCAGCGGCACGCTGCCCGGTCTGGCCCCCATCATCTCGGACGCCGAGAAAGCCGAGGCACGCGGTCTCGTCAAACGGCTGCGGGTCAAGGGCTTAGGCCCCAACACGGGTTACGAGCGCACGAGGTACGGCGAGAACTGGGCCGACGAGGCGACCGGGGTGCCGTACGCGCGCAACGGCTGCCGCACCCGCGACGACCTGCTGGCCCGCGACGGCCGCGAGGTGAAATATCGTTCGGGGTCGAGCTGCGAGGTCGTCTCCATGGAGCTGACCGACCCCTACACCGGCAGGATCATCCACTGGCACAAGGCCGACGCCGACGAGGTGCAGGTGGACCACGTGGTGCCGCTCAACTACGGCTGGCGCATGGGGGCGCCACGGTGGTCCATGTCCAAGCGGCTCGACTTCGCCAACGACCCGCTCAACCTGCTGCCCGTGGACGGTGCCACGAACGAGGAGAAGGACGCCTCGGGCCCGGCGAGCTGGCTGCCGCCGCAGAAGGTCATCCGCTGCGCCTACGTCACGCGCTTCGCGCAGGTGGCGCTGAAGTATGACGTGCCCGTCACCGCCTCCGACCGCAAGGCCATGCTCGCGCAGTGCCGTTAACGCGGGTCGATCCAGGAGAAGCCGTGCTTGAACGTCTGCTCCGCGATGACCTGTTGCCCGGCCGCGTTGGGATGGAAGTAGTCCCACCCGCTGACGTGGGCGATGGTGAAGGGGTAGGAGAAGACCGCGCCGCCGTCGGTGCGGCAGCCCGGGCCGTACGCGGCGCAGAGCTCGGCCGCCGCCCGGTTGTAGTCCAGCACCCGCGCGCGCACCCTGGCCCGGCGCTCGTCGTCGGCGCGCTTGGCCGAGCTGGGGTCGGCCAGCATCGTGGGGCAGACCTTGCCGAGGGTCCAGAACGTGCGGGCGAGCGCGTTGTCCTTGCCGACCTTCCACAACCGCCGCAGGTCGGGAACGCCCGCGATGAGCACCCTGGCCCGCGGCATCCCGGCCCGCAGCTCGGTGAGCGCCCCCGCCATCCGCCGCCGGTAGGCCGGCACGGGCGTCATGGCCTGCTCGGTGCGCGCGCACGCGTCGTTGGCGCCCACGAGGATCGTCACGTAGTCGGCCTTGGCCGCGATCGCCTTCTTCACCTGGCCGAGCAGGTCGGCGCTGGTCGCGCCGGGGACGGCGAAGTTGAGATTGTGCTTCTGGAGCGTTCCAGAGAGCTGAGCCAGGCGCTGGTAGTGGCTGCTGACCACGGGACTGTCACCGGCGGACCACGAGCGGGAGACGCACGAGACGTACCAGCCGCAGGCGTTGAAGCCGGTGGAGATCGAGTCGCCGAGCGCGGCCATGATCTCGGGGACGGGCTGGGCGGCCGAGGTGTCGGCGCGCGCGCCGACACCTGAACCGGACAGGACAACCACTGCTGCGAGGACGGGCCCCAGGCGACCGATCATGAGCCCAAAGGTAGGGAGCCGATCACGGGCCTGCTATGGCGTTTCGGCAAGGTCTGTGATTTCAGGACCCACTTCCTATCATCGCTTGACAGACCCCTCGCGATCAGGTTGCTCCCAATACCCACCGACGTGCGGTTTTATCCGGGTGCGTTGACCGTAATCTCGCATTCACGGGGGCCCGAGTCGAACGTGTTCAGTTCCCGCATAGAGTGTCTCGGGTGAGTGTCGCGCTCGGAACAACCCACCCGCTACCGGTTCGCACCACCCTCGTAGGCGACCCCGGCGACCTGCTGGCCTCCCTGCCCGCAACGGCACCCTATGCCTGGGTCAGACATGGTGAGGGCCTGGTCGGCTGGGGGGAGGCCGCCCGCGTGGCCGTCCCGCCGGGTCCCGGCCGGTTCGCCTGGGCCCGCCAGTGGCTGGCCACCGTCTTCGGTGACGCCCACGTCGACGACGCGGTGCGCACGCCCGGCTCCGGGCCCGTCGCCTTCGGCAGCTTCACCTTCGACGAGGACGCCGCCGGCTCCGTCCTGGTCGTCCCGCGGGCCGTGCTCGCCCGCCGCGACGGCCACGCCTGGCTGACCACCGTCGGCGAGGCGCCGCTGGAGTCGTTCACCCCCGTCCGCGAGCCGGGCCGCATCAGCTACGGCGACGGCAGCCTGACCGCCCCCGAGTGGGAGCACGTCGTGGCCCGCGCCGCCCAGCGCATCCGCGACGGCGAGCTGGAGAAGGTCGTGCTCGCCCGCGACCTGCTCGCCACCGCCGAGCGCCCCATCGACGTGCGACTGCTGCTCACCCGGCTGGCCCTGCGCTATCCCGAGTGCTACACGTTCTCGGTCGCCGGGCTCGTCGGCGCCACCCCCGAGCTGCTGATCCGGCGCACGGGGCAGGAGATCGAGTCGCTCGTGCTGGCCGGCACCACGGCGCGCGGCATCGGCCCGGCCGACGACATCGCCCGCGGGGCCGCGCTGTTCGCCTCGCAGAAGGACCGGCACGAGCACGAGTGCGCCATCGCCTCGGTGCGCCAGACCCTCGCCCCGCTGTGCTCGGCGCTGAAGACGCCCGACGAGCCCGAGCTGCTGGTGCTGCCCAACGTCCAGCACCTGGCCAGCCATGTCACCGGGCGGCTGGCCGACGGGGCGTCGGTGCTCGACGTGGTCGCGGCCATGCACCCGACGGCGGCCGTCGGCGGCACCCCGACGCCGACCGCCATCCAGGTCATCAGGGAGCTGGAGGGCATGGACCGGGCCGGCTACGCCGGGCCCGTGGGCTGGATCGACGCCCACGGCGACGGAGAGTGGGGCATCGCGCTCCGCTCCGGGCTGGTCCAGGGGCGCCGGGCGCGGCTGTTCGCCGGCGCCGGCATCATGGGCGACTCCGACCCGTCCTCCGAGCTGGCCGAGGCGCAGGCCAAGTTCCGCGTCATGCAGTACGCGCTGGAGGGGTGACCACGCGGCCCTGGCGCCGTTCGGCCACGCATGATCAGGCCCGTCGCGATCAGGCCGGGACGCGATCAGGCCGGGACGTGATCAGGCCGGGACGCGATCAGGCCGGGACGTGATCAGGCCGGGACGCGATCAGGCCGGGACGTGATCAGGCCGGGACGTGATCAGGCCGGGACGTGATCAGGCCGGGACGTGGATGTCGGCGCCCACGTCCACGCGGGCCCGCCCGGCCGTCAGCGTGGCCACCCAGTCGGTGAACGCCGCCACCTCGTCGTCGCCCACCGCGACCGCGAAGGTGACCTGGCCCGCGTACGTCACGTCCTGGACCGCGTAGCGGGAGGCGCGCAGGTCGTTCTCCACCCGCCCGGCCTGGTCGTGCGCCACCGCGACGCCGACCAGCTTGGCCGGGACCATCCGCACCGGCTCGGCCCGGTCGAGGGTCTCGGTGACCGCCGAGCCGTAGGCGCGCACCAGGCCGCCGGCGCCCAGCAGCGTGCCGCCGAAGTAACGCGTCACCACCGCCACCACGTCGCTGAATCCCCGGCCGACCAGGGCCTGCACCATCGGGGTGCCCGCCGTGCCGCCCGGCTCGCCGTCGTCGTCGCCCTTCTGCACCCGCTGCCCGACGACGTAGGCCGTGCAGTTGTGGCTGGCGCCGGCGTGCGCACGGCGGCGCCCGGCGATGAAGGCCGCCGCCTCCTCGACCGTGCGCGCGGGGGCCAGGGCGCAGAGGAAACGCGAGCGCCGCGCCTCGGTCTCGTGCACGGTGACGGTCGTGAGAGTGAGGTACGAGGCTGGCACATTCGACAGGGTATGCCCTGCGCCCGGAGAACTTCGCGGGCTACCATGCCGTCCATATGGACTTACGGGAGGGTCTTATGGACACTGCCAACGACATCATGCCCTTGGTGACCGCGGCTATCGGCGCCTATGGCACGAGTGTGCTGGCCAAGACCAACGAGCTGGCCGCCGAGACCGCCGTCGCCCGCGGCACCCGCATCCTGCAGCGGGTCTTCGGCCGCGGCGACACCTATTCCAGCAAGGTGGTCGAGCGGCTGGCGGGGTCCGACGACGAGGCCGCCCGCGAGGCGCTGCGGCTGGCGATCGTGGAGGCGTTCCAGGCGGACCCCATCCTCGCCGGCGAGGTCGCGGCGATGCTGCCCCGGGTGGCGGTGGCCGCGTCCGGGGACCGCTCGGTGCGAGATCGGCCGGCTCCCTGACGGATGGTCAGGGGAGGACCTCCCGCAGCAGCTCGCGCTCGCGCGTCCTGCGCTGCCACTCCCTGGGGTAACCGAGCGACACCTCCTCGAAGCGCACGCCGTCGTACCAGGTCACGCGGGGGATGTGCAGATGACCGTAGATCATCGCGGCCGTCCGGTAGCGCGTGTGCCAGTCTCTCGTGGCCGTCGTCCCGCACCATTGGGCGAACTCGGGATAGTGCAGCACGTCCGTCGGCTCGCGGACCAGCGGATAGTGGTTGACGAAGACGAGCGGCACGTCGTCCAGCTCCGCCAGCCGCCGCTCGGTCAGCTCCACCCGCGCCCGGCACCAGGCCTCGCGGCTCGGGTACGGGTCGGGGTGCAGCAGGAACTCATCCGTGCACACCACCCCGGTGCTGTGCGCGTAGGCCAGGCCGCTCTCCTTCGTGCGGTGGCCCGGGGGCAGGAACGTGTAGTCGTAGAGCAGGAAGAGCGGCACGATCCTGACCGGCCCGCCCCTGCCCTCCCACAGCGGGTACGGGTCCTCGGGCGTGAGCACGCCCAGCTCCCTGCAGATCTCCACCAGACGTTCGTAGCGGGCCACGCCCCGCAATTCCGGCAGCTCCCCCTTCGGGGTCCACAACTCGTGGTTGCCCGGCGCCCACACCACCCGCTCGAAGCGGCCGGCCAGCAGGCGCAGTGTCCAGGCGATGTCCTCCAGGAGCTCGCCGATGTCCCCCGCGACCAGTAACCAGTCGCCGGAGGACGTGGGTTTCAGGTCCTGCACGATGGCCCGGTTCTCGGCGTACGACACGTGCAGGTCGCTGACCGCCAGCAGTCTGCTCCCGTCATGCGAGGCCATGCAGGATCCCCCTTCGTCCGGTAGGACGAGCATGACACGGACGGGGCCGGCGCGGCATCAGGTGACCGGCGAGCTGGAAGCGGCGCCGTCGATCCGGCAGCCGCCAGCGCGGTCCCGGCGGCCCTTCCGGGCCGCCGGGTGAAAACCCGCGCCCCGGTAATAACGGTCCCGGGGGCCGATCGCACCACAGCTCCACGCCGAACGCCTTTACAAAGTAGATCCGGGTGTACGTCCCGCCGACAGGATCATTCCGCGTCCCGCGTCGAGGCCACCTCACGAACCCGTCAAATCTCCATCTGATCCCGCTTCAGCTCGTGGGCCAGCTCGTCCAGCTCCGCTCCGCCCGCCATGAGCGCGGTCAGCTCGTCCGTGGTGATCTCGGCCTTGCCGAACTCCCCCAGGCTGGTCCCCCGTTTGAGCAGCAGGAACCGGTCCCCCACCGGATAGGCGTGATGCGGGTTGTGGGTGATGAAGACGACGCCGAGGCCCCGGTCGCGGGCGCGGGCGATGTACCGGAGCACCACGCCCGCCTGCTTGACCCCCAGCGCCGAGGTGGGCTCGTCGAGGATGAGGACGCGGGCGCCGAAGTAGACGGCCCTGGCGATGGCGACCGACTGCCGCTCGCCGCCCGACAGCGTGCCGACCGGCTGGTCCACGTCGCGGATGTCGATGCCCATCGCCCGCAGCTCCTCGCGGGCCACCCGGCGGGCCTTGGCCACGTCGAAGGCCAGGCCCTTGCGCGGCTCGGAGCCGAGGAAGAAGTTCCGCCAGACCGACATGAGCGGGATCATCGCCAGGTCCTGGTAGACGGTGGCGATGCCCCGGTCGAGCGCGTCGCGGGGGCCGCCGAAGCGCACCTCCTCGCCGTCCACCAGCAACACGCCCTCGTCGTGCTGGTGCACCCCCGCGAGGATCTTGATGAGCGTGGACTTGCCCGCGCCGTTGTCACCGAGCACGCAGGTGACCCGGCCGGCCTCCACGGCCATCGACACCTCGCGCAGCGCCAGCACCGAGCCGAACGTCTTGCCGATGCCCCGGGTTTCCAGAATCAATGCTTCACCTCCTCGGCGTACCGCCTGACCAGGCGGTTGGCCAGCGTGGCCAGCAGCAGCATGGCTCCCAGGAAGAACTTGAACCAGTCGGCGTCCCAGCCCAGGAAGACGATGCCCTTGTCGGCCATGCCGAAGATGACCGCGCCGACGGCGGCTCCGACGGCCGAGCCGTACCCGCCGGTGAGCAGGCAACCGCCGATGACGGCGGCGATGATGTAGATGAACTCCTGGCCGATGCCGATGTTGGCCTGCACCGACGTGTAGCGCAGCGCCAGGATCGAGCCGACCAGCCAGGCGGCGAACGCCGTCGTCATGAACAACGCGATCTTCGTACGGGCGGCGGGCACGCCCACCGCGCGGGCCGCCTGCTCGTTGCCGCCCACCGCGAAGATCCAGTTGCCCGCCTTGGAGCGCATGAGCACCCAGGTGGCCAGCGCCGTCGCCACGATCCACCACAGGATCGCCACCCGGAAGGACGTCCCGCCGATCTCGATCGTCCCGGCGAACAGGGCGTTCGCGCCCTCGAACCCGGACGCCCGCCGCAGGCCGCCGACCTGCACGGTCCCGGTGATGGCCTTGGTCACGCCGAGGTTGACGCCCTGCAGCATGAGGAACGTGCCGAGCGTGACGATGAACGACGGCAGCCTGGTCCTGGTGACGATCAGCCCGTTGGCCAGCCCGATGCCCAGCGCCACGACCAGGCCGACCAGCATCGCCAGCCACACGTTGAACCCGTAGCGGGTGGCCAGCGTGACCAGGATCAGCCCGCTCGTGCCGGTCAGCACGCCCGCCGACAGGTCGAACTCGCCGCCGATCATCAGCAGCGCGACCGCGACCGCCATGATGCCGAGCGTGGCGGCCGGATCGAGCCAGTTGGCGATGCCGGCCGGCGACCTGAACACCGGGGACTGCGCGGCGAAGAAGGTGAAGACCACGACCAGCCCGACCACCGCGCCGAGCTCGGGCCTGATGAGCAGGCGGCGGGCCGGCCCGAGGCCGGCCACCCGCTCGTCGGCCCGCACCGGCGCGGTGGTCATCGGGTGCCCGCCGCGGCCAGCTCGGCCACCTGCTCGGCGTTGTCCTTGGTCACGAAGCCCGGCCCGGTGTTGACCGGCAGGCCGCCGCCGACGGTGTTGAGGTTGTTCTTGTACAGGCCGAGGAACGTGATCGGCAGGTAGCCCTGCAGGTACTGCTGCTGGTCCACGGCGAACAGGACCTCACCGTCCTTGATCGCGGTCACCACGTCGGCCGACAGGTCGAACGTCGCCAGCTTGGCCTGCGACCCCGCGTCCTTGATGGCGTCCCTGGCGGCCACGGCGACGGCCGGGTTGAGCGCGAGCACGCCGTTGACCTGCGCGTCCGTCTGGAGCTTGGCGGTCACCTTGGAGGTGACGTCGGCCAGGTTGCTCACGTCCACCTGCAGCCGCTCGACCGTGCCGCCCAGCGTCTGCTCGGCGCCCTTGCACCGCTGGTCGAGGCCGACGTTGCCGGCTTCGTGGATGACGCACAGCAGCTTGGTGACGCCGGCCGCCTTGAGCTGCTCGCCCGCGCCGCGCCCGGCCACGTCCTCCGACTGGCCGACGTGCGTGATGGCGCCGAGCGCCTTGGAGGAGTCGGCGCCCGAGTTGATCGTCACGACCGGGATCTTCGCCGCGACGGCCTTGCCGACGGCCTCCTTCAAGGCGTCGGGGTTGGCCAGGGAGACCACGATGCCGTCCACCTTCGCGGAGACGGCCTGGTCGATGAGCTGCGACTGTTTGGCGGGGTCGCCGTCGCCCTGGTAGGTGACCTGCACGCCGTACTGCTTGCCCGCGGCCTCGGCACCGTTCTTGACCACGTCCCAGAAGGAGTCGCCGGGGGCGCCGTGGGTGATGACGGCGAAGTTGCCGCCCGGCGCCGCGGGCGCGGAGGCCGCCGGCGCGCTCTGCGTGGGGCTCTGCCCTCCCGAGGATGAACAGCCGGTCACCGCGAGCGCGCCCAGCAGCGCCAGCACGATCGGGGTACGTCTCATAGGACACCTCCAAGACCAACGGGCTTGGCCCTGGTTCTACCTCAATATCATCTGTTTGTATAGACATGCTGACTTATGCCCAGCACGTTCACCGCTCGTTCCGTGTGAGGAGATGCCCGTGCATTCCTTCTTATCCACGCTGCTCCTGCTTCTCACCCCCGTGACGGCACCGGCCACCGGCCTGCCCACCGTGACGGCCGCCGCAGAGACCCCGCCCCTGCACGACGACGAGGCGGGCGGCCACGCCAACGGCGACGACCCGGCCATCTGGGTGCACCCGTCGCGCCCCGGCAGGAGCGTGGTGATCACCACCGCCAAGGAGGGCGGCCTGTACGTCTACTCCCTGTCCGGCGCGCAGCTCCAGCACCTCCCGGCCCAGCCCGCCCCCGGTCCCGGCCACGAACCGGGCCGGCTCAACAACGTCGACCTCGTCCACGGGTTCCGCCTGTCCACGGGCGCGCGGGCGGACCTGGCCGTGGCCTCCGACCGGGGGCGCGACCAGCTTCGGGTCTACGCGATCGACCCGGCCGCGGCCGCCGCCGGCCGGCCGCCGCTGACGGACGTCACCGACGCCTCGGCGCCGTTCGTGTTCAACGCGACCCAGGAGGAGGTCGACGCGGCCGAGACCGCGTACGGGCTGGCCGTCGCGGGCACCCACGTGCTCGTCAGCCGCCGCCACACGACCACGCTCGGCCTGCTGCGGCTCGTGGCCGCCCCCGGCGGCAAGGTCACCTACCAGCGGGCCCGCACCCTGGACCTGCCCGCGAGCTTCCCCCTGCCGGACGGGACCACCTGGGCGCCGTGCGCAGAGCCGGGTGAGCTGCCGCAGGTCGAGGGCATGGTCGTGGACGCCGAACGCGGCGTGCTCTACGCCGCGCAGGAGGACGTCGGCATCTGGCGCCTGCGCGCCGACCTCACCGGGCGGCCGGCGCTGATGGACAAGGTCAAGGAGTACGGCCGCCAGGACGCCTACGACCCGGCCACCGAGGAGTGCGTCCCCGGCCAGGACCGCGGCTACGGTGGCGAGCACCTGGCCGCCGACGCCGAAGGGCTGACGATCTACCGGGGCGACGGCGGCCGGGGTTATCTGCTGGCCTCCAGCCAGGGCGACGACACCTTCGCCGTCTACGACCGCGACGGCGGCGCGCACCTCGCCCAGTTCCGCGTCGGGCCCGGCGACCGGGCCGACGGCGCCGAGGTCAGCGACGGCGCGATGGTCACCAGCGCGTCGCTGGGCGGCGCGTTCCCCCAGGGCCTGCTGGTCGTGCACGACGGCGCCGACACCCCGGCGGACTCCGACCGGGAGACCACCAACTTCAAGCTCGTGGACTGGCGCAAGGTGGCCCGCATCCTGGAGCACCGCGCTTAGGCGGCGAACACCGTCACCAGTCGCCCCGGTAGAGCTGGCCGCGTACCGCGCCGCCGGGGAACTCGGCGGTGTGCAGGTTCACGTACCAGTTCTTCGGGTTGTTCCAGATGCGGCGGCCCAGCGCGGCGGGGGTGGCCACGCTGCCCGCCACGCCGTTGACGCCGGCCGGCAGGCCCTTGGCCGCGGCGAAGAACGGCACGACCACCGGCCCGTTCCTGCCCTTGACGGCGCGGTGGATGTGCGCGCCGACCGGCGCCCCGATCCGCTTCCACGCGGTGGCGAACCACACCCGGCCGCCCTCCGGCTGCACCAGCCACCCGGCGCGCCCGTCGCCGTCGCCGACCTTCGTGCCGGGCGCCGCCACCTCCTGCCGCCCGTCGGCCCGCGTGGTCAGCGTGTGGCCGAACCCGTGCGACAACACCGACTCCAGCTCCACCGGCCGGATCCGGTGGAGCTGTGCCCGTACGGCGCCGCCGCCGAATTCGGCGTTGTGCAGGTTGGCGTACCAGTTACCGGGATTGTTGATGATGCGGCCGAGCAGGTTGAGGTCCTTGACCACGACCGTGCCCTTGACGGCGTGCAGCGAGGCGGGCAGCGCCTGGCCCAGGAACGGGACCCTGACGTCGCCGTTCTGGCCGGCCCGGCCCCGGTGGATGTGGAACCCGCTGGGTGCGGCGAGCCGCTGCCACCGGACGGCGTAGTCGACGCGGTGGCCGTGGATGCGGAACACGGCGAGCGCGCTGCCGTCCGGGTCGCCGACCTTCGTGCCCTGAGCGGGCACCTCGTTCGCGCCCTTGAGCGACGCGGCCAGGTAGATGGGCGTGCTTGCCTGCGCGGACAACGGGCTGAGCGACGTGGCGACCAGGGCGACGGCCGCGGCCAGGCCGGTGACGATGAGGGGGCGCATGTTCATGATGACCCTTTCGGTGGTCTCTGGCGTGGTACGGCTTCCTCCGCCGCCAGGTTCAACCACCGGAGAATCGAGCGCCCGGCGCCTAACGCGGCAGGCCCGCCGCGGGCCGGGTGCCCGTCGCCTTGAGCGCCTCGATCACGCTGCCCAGATGGCGGCGGACCGCCAGCTCCGCCGCCCGTGGATCGCGGGCGCAGATCGCCTCGATGATCGCCTGGTGCTCAAGGAGGGAGACCGCGGGCCGGCCGGGCTGCAGGGCCAGCCGGAACTGGTGGCGCACGCTGCGCGCGCGCAGCCGTTCCAGGACGCGCTCCGCCGTGCCCTGCTCGCCGAGGTCGCGGATCCGCCGGTGCAGGAGCTGGTTGGCCGCGGAGTAGGCCAGCACGTCGCCGGCCGCCACCGACTCCGCCATCCGGGCGCCGATCCGGCGGAGCTCCTCGATGTCGGCGGCCGTCACCCGCTCGGCCGCCTTGGCCGCGCACAGGCCCTCGACCACCATCCGGACCTCGGAGATCTCGATCGCCTCGTCGAGGGGGACCGCGCGCACCCGCGCGCCACGGTTCTGCACGCGCTCCACGAGTCCCTCGTTGGAGAGCTGGAGCAGCGCCGCGCGGACGGCGCTGCGGCTGGCCGAGAAGCGTGCCGCCAGGTCGACCTCCACGAGGCGCTGGTCCGGAACGTATTCGCCGGTGGCGATGGCGTCGCGGATCTCGCCGAGCACCTGGTCCGGATCCGTCTCCACCCGCCTGACGGGCGGGGACCCGGGTGCGGGCGCGGCCGTGGCGCCGGCCTGCGGGGTCTTCAGCTCAGCCGACACGTCAAGTTCCCCCACGTCCCACCAGTCATCCGCAGCCGTGCTGACGAGATGAATGGTAGCGGCCACCCGGACGGGATCATGGCGCGATGTCCGGCGCCTATACTGTCAACCACTTCAAGTCGCCATTCTGCGGCGACCGGCGCGGGAGGAAGGCATGGGAGCGGGCGACCCCCAGGACCTCGTCGTGCAGATCCGCCGCTCGGTGCTGGACGGGCACTTCGCCGCAGGACAGCGGCTCGTCGAAGCCGAGCTGTGCGGCCTCTACCACGTCAGCCGGTCCACCGTGCGGCAGGCACTGCGCGAGCTCGTCGCCGACGGCCTCATCGAGGTGCAGCGCAACAAGGGGGCGCGGGTCCGGGTGATCTCCACCGCCGAGGCCGTGGAGATCACCGAAGTGCGGATGGTGCTGGAGGGCCTGCTGGCGGCGAAGGCCGCGCAGCGGGTGACGTCCGAGCAGGCCGGCCGGCTCATCGGCATCAAGGAGGCGATGCGCGAGCGGGTGGCGGCCCACGACCCGCTGGCCTACTCCGACCTCAACGCCGCGCTGCACGAGCTGATCCAGGAGATCGCCGGGCAGGTGACCGCCCGGACCATCCTCATCCGGCTCCAGGGCCAGCTCGTCCGCCACCAGTTCCGGCTCTCCCTGCAGCCGGGGCGTTCCAGCGTGTCGCTCGGCCAGCACGAGAAGATCGTCGATGCCATCGTGGCCGGCGATCCGGCGGGCGCGGAGGCCGCGATGCGCGCGCATCTGAGCGACGTGATCGCCCAGATCTCGCGGACGGCGGCGCCGCACCTGGAGAGCGCCGTGGTGACCAAGGCCTGAGCTCCCAGGCTTCTCCGGAGCACCGCAACACCCTTTGATCAGCAGGTCCTGGCCGTCCGCGCCGGGGCCTGTTCGCGCATGTCGTGACCCGAAAAGTGCAGACAACTTCGGCGTAGCACTTGGCGTACAAATCGTTGACAATCTCGTTCATCATTCATAGCATCAACTCCACCCAACGAGCGGTGTCATCGGGAGGACAGACCGCGCGTCCCGACCCGGCGGGCCTCGTCCGTGACGAGTGCCCGGCATCTCCACCCCTGACCGACGCCTGGAGAGAACACCGTGATCAAAATCCGCGCGGCTCTGGCCGCCGCCTCCGCTCTCCTTCTCGCCGCGTGCGGCGGCGGGCAGAGCCCTCCCGCGGACGCCGGCGGCGCCTCGGGAGCTCCCACCCCGGTGAAGGTCAGCGTCATCCCGATCATCGACGTGGCGCCGATCTACCTCGGGAACCAGCAGGGATTCTTCGCCGCGGAAGGGCTGAAGCTGGAGCTCGTCCCCGCCCAGGGCGGCGCCGCCATCGTGCCCGCCGTCGTCAGCGGCCAGGTGGAGTTCGGATTCAGCAACTTCACCTCACTGATCATCGCCAAGTCCAAGGGCCTCCCTCTCAAGGTCGTCGCACCCGGCGCCGGCTCGACGGGGACCCAGGGCGAGGACTTCGGCGGCGTGGTCGTCAAGGCGGGCAGCCCGCTGAAGTCCGCCGCCGACCTGGCCGGCAAACGCGTCGCGGTCAACACGCTGAACAACATCAACGACACGACGGTGCGGGCCTCCATCCGGGCCGCCGGCGGGGACGCCAAGAACGTCACCTTCACCGAGCTGGCCTTCCCCGACATGCTCGCCGCCCTGGACAAGGGGAACGTCGACGCGGTCCAGGTCGTCGAGCCGTTCCTGGCGACCGCCAAGAAGAACGGCGACCGCGTGATCGCGTCGAACTACGTGGACACCGCCCCCGGCCTGACCATCGCCGGCTACTTCACCTCCCAGCAGACCCTCACCGCCAAGCCCGACCTGGTCAAGCGCTTCACCTCCGCGATGCAGAAGTCGCTGAAGTACGCGAGCGACAACCCGGACGCGGTGCGCAAGGTCCTGCTCACGTACACGAAGATCGACCCGTCGCTGACCGGCTCGCTCACGCTCCCCACCTATCCGGCGGAGGTCAACGGCGACTCGCTGGAGACGTTGTCGAAGCTCGCCGTGCAGGACGGCCTCATCCAGAGCGCTCCCGACCTCAGCGGGCTCCTTCCGTGACAGCGGTGGCGACGGCGGGCCGGGGCCGGGACACCCGCCGGCACCACCCGCCGCCCGCCTGGCTGCTGGGCCTGATCGGCCTGGCCGGGCTGGTCATGGTGGTGGAGCTGGCGCCCAGGATCGGGCTGGTGGACGAGCGGTACCTGCCGCCGTTCAGCTCCATGGTCGCGGCCCTGGCCGAGCAGGCCGGGACGGCGGAGTTCTGGCAGTCCCTGGCGCAGACGCTGCGCGGCTGGGCGATCGGCCTGTCGATCGCGATGGGCGCGGGCGTGCTGCTGGGCATCGTGATCGGCGGTGTCCCGCTGGTGCGGGCGGCGCTGAACTCGACGATCGAGTTCCTGCGCCCGATCCCGTCGGTGGCGCTGATCCCGCTGGCCGTGCTGCTGTTCGGCACGGACATGCGCTCGACGCTGCTGCTGGTGGTCTACGCCGCCTTCTGGCAGGTGCTGGTGCAGGTGCTGTACGGCGTGCGGGACGTGGACCCGGTCGCCAGGGAGACCGCCCGGTCCTACCGGTTCCGTGCGCTGACCCAGGTGCGCACGGTGATCTGGCCGACCGCGCTGCCGTACGTGCTGACCGGCTTCCGGCTGGGCGCGGCGGTGGCGCTGATCCTGGAGATCACCGGCGAGCTGATCATCGGCTCCCCCGGGCTCGGCCGGCAGATCGCGGTGGCGCAGAGCTCCGGCGCGGTCGCCTCGATGTACGCCCTGGTCATCGTGGTCGGCCTGATCGGTGTGGTCGTCAACGTCATCGCGCGCGCCACCGAGCGCCGGGCACTGCGCTGGCACCCCTCGATCCGCAGGGAGGTGTCCGCGTGAGCCGCGCGGGCCGCAGGGTCCTGCTGCTGCTGGCGGTGCCGGTGCTGCTGGTCGCGGCCTGGTGGGCGGCGACGGCGGACAGCACGAGCTTCTTCTGGCCGCCGCTGAGCCAGATTGCGGGCACCTTCGGCGAGACCTGGTTCACCGGGCGCTTCGCCGCCGACGTGCTGCCCAGCCTGGCCCGGCTGCTGGCGGGCTACCTCGCGGCCGTGGCGCTGGGCGTGGGCCTGGGCACCGCGATCGGTTCGTCGCCCACGCTCCGGGGCCTGCTGGAGCCGGTGCTGGAGTTCTTCCGCGCCATCCCGTCTCCGGTGCTGGTGCCGATCCTGATGTTGTTCGCCGGCATCGGGAACGGGATGAAGATCCTGGTGATCGTCTCGGGCTGCGTGTGGCCGGTGCTGCTGAACACGGTGGAGGGCGTCCGCGCCCTGGACGAGGTGCTGCGCGACACCGCCCGCAGCTACCGGCTGCGCCGCCGGTCCCGGCTCGTCCATCTGGTGCTGCGCGGGGCCAGCCCGCAGATCGCCGCGGGCGCGCGGCAGGCGCTGTCCATCGGGATCATCCTGATGGTGATCAGCGAGATGTTCGCCGCGAGCAACGGCGTGGGCTTCACCATCATCCAGTTCCAGCGCAGCTTCGCGATCCCGCAGATGTGGACCGGGATCATCATGCTCGGGCTGATCGGCATCGCCCTGTCGATGATCTTCCGAGTGGTGGAGAGCCGGTTGCTGCGCTGGTACACCGGTCTGCGCATGTCACAGCGAGAGGGCTGAGATGACCACCACACCCGTCGGCGCCGCCGCGCGCCCGGAGAGCGTCACCACGATGCTGGACGTCCGCGGCCTCAAGAAGGTCTATGAGGGGCGGGGCCGCAGCGTCGAGGCCGTCCGCGACCTGACCTTCACCGTCGGGTCCGGCGAGCTCGTCTGCATCGTGGGGCCTTCGGGCGCCGGCAAGACCACCCTGCTGAAGTGCATCGCCGGCCTGCTGGACAGCACCGCCGGCGCGGTGCTGCTCGAAGGCGAGCGGGTCACCGGCCCGCCGCGCGGCATGGCCGTGGTCTTCCAGGAGTACGGCCGCAGCCTGTTCCCCTGGATGAGCGTGCGGCAGAACGTCGAGCTCCCGCTGAAGGAGAAGAAGGTCCCCAAGGCCGAGCGGCGGCGGCTGGTCGCGGAGGCGCTGGACGCCGTCGGCCTGACCGAGGCCGGGGACGCCCACCCCTGGCAACTGTCCGGGGGCATGCAGCAGCGGGTGGCCATCGCCCGCGCGGTCGCCTACGAGCCGCATCTGCTGCTGATGGACGAGCCCTTCGCCGCCGTCGACGCCCAGACCCGGGCCGATCTCGAAGACCTCGTCCGCTCGTTGTGGCGGCGCCTCGGGGTCACCGTGTTGTTCGTCACCCACGACATCGACGAGTCGGTCTATCTCGGCCGGCGCGTCATCGTGCTGTCCGACTCGCCGACGGTCGTGCTCGAAGACGTCGCCATCGACCTGCCGGACGAGCGCGACCAGCTCACCACCCGCTCGCTGCCCCGCTTCGCCGAGTTGCGGGCCCACGTCTACGAGCTCATCCAGCGGGCCAAGGGCGGCCATCGCCCAGGTCCATGACCTTCTCCGCACGCCCGCCGGCTCCCGGTCCGGCGGCCCCCCTGAGAGGCGGTTGTCCCATGCGCGGCTTCTTCGTTCCTGGCAGGAGGCACCGGTCGAGCGTCGCGGAACGCGCGCGCGGCCGGTCCGGCCGGCCGGCCGGTGCCCTCGTCGTCGCGGTCCTGGTGGCCGCCCTGGTCCCGGCCATGAGCGCGGGCAGCGCGGCCGGCGCCGATCCCGCGGCCGGTGCCGATACCGCAGTCAGCGCCGATAGGGCGACCGGTGCCGACAGCGCGTACGGTGCCGGTTCCGGGCGGCGCCCGATCACGGCGGCGGGGCTCGCGGACCTGCCCGCGCTGCGCCCCGTGCTGGACTGCGCCGCTCTGACGGGCCTCGACCTGGACGGGGTCACCGACGCGCCGGTCACGATCCGGTCCGCGACCGTGGCCACCGCGGGCGCGCCGGCTCCGTACTGCGACGTCCGGGGCACCATCGCCCCCGCCGACACCATCGTCCTGCGCCTGCCCGTGAACGGCTGGACACAGCGCTACGTGCAGACCGGCTGCGGCGGCCTGTGCGGCAGCGCCAACATCGGCTACACGCAGGCGTCGGCCTGCCCGCCGATCGCGGACGGCACGGTCGCCAGCGCGACGACCGACATGGGTCACCAGGGCCGCAACGACGGGACCTGGGCGGCGGGCGACCCGCAGGCGCAGATCGACTTCGCCTACCGGGGCGTGCACGTGACGGCCCAGGTCGCCAAGGCCGTCATCACCCGGTTCTACGGCCGCGCCCCGGTCTACTCCTACTTCAACGGCTGCTCCGACGGGGGCCGCGAGGCGCTGATGGAGGCGCAGCGCTTCCCCGGCGACTTCGACGGCATCGCCGCCGGCGCGCCCGCGAACAACATGGTCGTCCAGAACACCTTCCACCACGCGTGGAACGTCCTGACCAACCTCGATGAGGACGGGCGCTCCATCCTGCTCGCCGGCAGGCTGCCGCTGATCCACGACGCCGTGCTGGCCGCCTGCGACGGAACGGACGGCCTGACGGACGGTGTGATCGACGACCCCCGCCGGTGCGGCTTCGACCCGGCCACGCTGATCTGCGAGCCGGGCGGGGATCCGGCGGCGTGCCTGTCCCCGGCCGAGGCCGGGGTGGTCCGCCGGCTGCACGACGGCGCGGTGGACGAGCGGGGCCGGCGGCTGGAGCCCGCGATCGCCCACGAGTGGGGATCCGAGCTCGAATGGACCCTGTTCGTGCCGGCGGCGCAGGGACAGACCGTGGGCAGCGAGAACTTCGTGGTGAGCTTCGCGCGCTACCTCGGCTACACCAACGTGGTGAACCCGAGCTGGAAGCTGTCCGATCTGAAGTTCACGGTCGCGTCGTTCTGGAACACGGTGCGATCCTCCGCCTACCTGTCCGCGATGGACCCCGACCTCGGCCGCTTCCAGCGCGGCGGCGGGAAGCTGCTGCTCTGGCACGGCTGGAACGACCAGCACATCTCGCCGCAGGGCACGCTGGCCTACTACGACGCCATGCGCGCGAGCATGGGGCAGCGAACCGTCGACCGGTTCGCCAAGCTCTACCTCTTCCCCGGGGTCGCGCACTGCGGCGGCGGCGAGGGGCCGAACACCTTCGACATCCTCACCCCCGTGATGGCCTGGACCGAGAGCGGCCGGGAGCCCGCGAGGATCGTCGCGTCGAAGGTGGCGGACGGCGCCGTCACGCGGACGCGGCCGGTGTATCCCTACCCCGCGGTCGCGCGCTACGACGGCACGGGCAGCGTCGACGACGCGGCGAACTTCGCCGCCCACACGCCTCGCCAGGAGCCGCGCTCCGACTACCACTGGCTCGGCGAGCGGCTGTTCTCCTCCGACTACCAGACCTGGTGCACGGCCTCGGGTACGACACTGCTGTGCCGACCGGCCGAGACGTGGCTCACCCGCCGGGCGCGCCAACAGTAGAACGGAACCTTACGTTCCCATATGCTAGGGGTATGAGCACCGCACCCATGAGCGGCCGCAAGGCACAGGCCGCGCGTAACGACGAGTTGATCCTCCAGGCGGCACGGGCGGTCTTCACCGCCGATCCCGGCGCCCCCATCGCGGCCGTGGCCGAGAAGGCGGGTGTCGGGATCAGCGCACTCTATCGCCGATACCCCAGCAAGGAGGCGCTGCTGCAGAAACTCTGCGGCGACGGGCTCAAGCTCTACGTCGAGGTCTCCGAGCGGGCGCTGGCCGACGACGGCGAGCCGTGGGAGGCGTTCGCCGGATACCTGCGCGGCATCGTGGACGCCGACACCAACTCGCTGACGATCAAGCTGGCGGGCACCTTCCAGCCCACGCAGGAGCTGCACGAGGACGCGGCCAGGGCCGGCGCCCTGGCCGCGGAGGTGCACCACCGGGCGGTGGCGGCGGGCGTGCTGCGGCCGGACGTGACGGCGGCGGACGTGGCGATGTTGTTCGAGCAGCTCGCCTCGATCAAGCTGGGCGGCGAGGAGCGCACCCGGCAGCTCCGCCTGCGTTACCTGGCCCTGATGGCGGACTCGCTCCGGGTGCCGCCCGCGCACCGCGAGCTGCCGGGCCCGCCGCCCGAGGACGTCGAGCTCTCCGAACGCTGGAGCCCCTCCACCTGGTCTCCGGCGGCCGGCGACGGATCGCGAGACGAGCGCTAGCCTCCGGAGGCCGGGCCGTCGCCGGCGAGCCGCTTCGCGAGGGCCAGCGTGCGGCGGGCCCTGGCGACGATGGGGGCGTCCGCGAACCGGCCGTCGGGCAGGGCGACCGCGCCGATCCCCGACCGTTCGGCGCGCTCGGCCGCCTCGACGATCTCGGCGGCCCTGGCCGTCTCCTCGCCGGTGGGCCGGAACGCCCGCCTGATCGCGGGGATCTGCCGGGGGTGGATCGCGGTCCTGCCGAACAGGCCGATCGCCCGGCCCGCCACGCAGGAGGCGAGCAGGCCCTCCTCGTCGCGGATGTTGGGGTAGACGGACATGGGCACCGGCGGCAGCCCCGCCGCGGCGGCGGCGAGGACGACCTGGAGCCTGAGGTGGTTCATGGCGTGCTCGTCGGTGATCGACAACTCGGCGGCCAGGTCCTGCTCGCCGAGCGCGACCCCGGCGACGCGCGGGTGCGCGGCGACGGCGCGGGCCTCGACGATCCCGGCCGCGGACTCCAGCAGCGCGTACGCGGGCGCGGCCCCGGTGATCGCGTCGAGCGTCCCGGCCGACTCGACCTTGGGCACCCGCACGGCGTCGGCCAGGTCGCCGACCGCCTCCAGGTCCGCCCGCCCGCGCTCGCCGGCCAGGTCGTTGATCCGCACGTGCACCCGGGCGCCCGCCGGGCGCTCGCGCAGGTAGGCGACGGCGTTGGCGCGGGCCTCGTCCTTGCGGGCGGGCGCGACGGCGTCCTCCAGGTCGATGATGACCACGTCGGCGCCGGAGGCGACCGCCTTGGCGAACCGCTCGGGGCGGTCGCCGGGCACGTAGAGCCAGGTGACGTTCACGCGATCACCCCGTCCGCGCGCAGGGCGGCGATGTCCTCGCCCGAGTAGCCCGACTCGGCGAGCACCTCGTCGGTGTCGCGGCCGATCGGCCGGCCCGGCCAGCGGATCTCGCCGGGAGTGTCCGACAGGCGGAAGAACACGTTCTGCATGGTGAGCGAGCCGAGCTCCTCGTCGGGCACCTCGACGAAGGTGTCCAGCGCCGCGTACTGCGGGTCCCGGGCGATGTCGGCGACGTCGTAGATGGGCGCGACCGCGGCCTGGACCTCCTCGAAGCGGGCGATGACCTCCGCGGCGTCCCGCTCGGCGATCCACGAGGCGACGGCCTCGTCGAGCTCGTCCACGTGCTGGACGCGGCCGTGCCCGCTGGCGAACCACGGCTGCTCGACCAGGTCGGGCCGCCCCACCAGGGTGACCACGCGCTCGGCGATGGGCTGGGCGCTGGTGGAGATCGCCAGCCACCGGCCGTCGCGGGTGCGGTAGGTGTTGCGCGGCGCGTTGCTGCTGGAGCGGTTGCCGGTGCGCTCCGGCACGACGCCGAGCGCCTTGTACGCGCTCATCTGCGGCCCCAGCAGGCCCAGGATCGGCTCGATGATCGCCATGTCGATGACCTGGCCGCGGCCGGTCTGGTCGCGGGCGCGCAGGGCGACCATGATCGCGTACGACATGGCCAGGCCCGCGATGCCGTCGGCGAGGGCCAGCGGCGGCAGGGTGGGCGCCCCGCCGGGCTGCCCGGTCATGGCCGCGAACCCGCTCATGGCCTCGGCCAGCGTCCCGAACCCCGGCTGCTTCGACATCGGCCCGAACTGCCCGAACCCGGTCATCCGGGCGACGATCAACCGCGGGTTGGCCGCCAGCAGATCCTCGGGGGCCAGGTTCCAGCGCTCCAGCGTGCCGGGGCGGAAGTTCTCGATCAGCACGTCGGACCGCCCGGCCAGGCGGCGCAGGATGTCCTGGCCGCCGGGGTGCGACAGGTCCACGGCGGCGGTGCGCTTGTTGCGCGACAACGTCTTCCACCACAACCCGACGCCGTCCACGGACGCGCCGTGGCCGCGTGAGGGATCGCCACGCCGGGGATGCTCGATTTTGATCACGTCGGCGCCGAAGTCGCCCAGCATCATCGCGGCGGAGGGACCGGCGAACAGCGTCGCCGCGTCGATGACCCGGAGGTCGGCGAGGCTCGTCATGGTTATGTAACTTATAAGAAATATGTCATAGGTCAAGATTTGGACTGACGAACTGCGATGTTGCGGGACACTTAACGACATGCCGACCAGCGAGCCCCGGCCGCCGATGAGCAAGGCGGAGTACGTCTACAGCGTGCTGCTCGACGACATCCGCACCGGCCGCATCCCCGGCGGCGCCGCCGTGCGGGCCGGCGAGGTGGCCAAGCGGCTCGGCGTCTCGGTCACGCCGGTGCGCGAGGCGCTGCGCCGGCTGGAGAAGGACCTGCTGATCAGCTACGAGGCGCACCACGGCGCGACCGTGGTGGACCTGGGCGATGAGGCGCTGGCCGAGTACTACGGCCTGCGCGCGGTGGTCGAGGGGCTGGGCGCGCGCCTGGCCGCCGGGCGGATCACCGCCGGGGAGCTGGCGTCGCTGCGGGAGCTGCACCACGCGATGGCCGCCGACGCCGAGCAGGGCAGGCACGAGCGGCTCGGGGAGCAGAGCCGCTCGTTCCATCTGCGCATCACCGACATCGGCGGGCCCGCCTTCCTGGGCGCGCACGCCAGGTCGGTGCGCAACAACGTCCCCGTGCCCGCCGAGGCGTCGCTCTGGCTGGACGAGACCCAGGTCAAAGCCCAGCTCGACGCGCACGAGGGCATCCTGGCCGCGCTGGAGGCCGGCGACGCCGACGCGGCGGAACGCATCATGATCGACCATGTGCGCCGCGCGGGGGACTACCGCCAGCGGCAGTGACCCCTGTCAGGCGGTCAGCGTCCCGCGCAGCCCGGCGAGCACGTCGGCGGTGCGGTCGCGGGGAAAGGCCGACAACGACAACCGCGCGAACGCCTGCTGGTGCTCCTCGATCCGCCGCCGGTCCTCGATGACCACCGGGGCGTGCAGCAGGTGCAGCACCAGCACGTCGGCCCGGTCCGGCTCGGGAAAGCGCAGCAGCGTGAACGGCGGCCCCTGGTAGACGTAGCCGGTCTCGGCGCGCGGCCTGGCCAGTTGCACGGCGATGTGCGGCCGCTGGACGGCCTGCATGATCGCGTCGAGCTGGGCCAGGCGGTCCCCGGGGTCGGGCAGCGGCGGGTCGAGCAGCGCGTGCCGGTCGAGCACCGTCCACAGATGCGGCCCGTCGCGCCGGCCGAGCACCGTCTGCCGGCGCCCGGCCAGATCGGCGACGCGGGCGATCCGCTCGTGCGGCGCGCCCGGCGGGAGCGCGGCGTACGCGGCGGACTCGGCGTAGGCCTGGGTCTGCAGCAGCGGCGGCACGTGACGCGGGCAGTAGGTGTAGATCACCTGCGCCCGGTCCTCCAGCGCCAGGAACCCCGACAACCCGATCGGCACCGCGGGCGCGTCGTACCAGCCGGGCACCCGCTCCTCGCGCAGCAGCGACAGCAGCCGCGGCGCGTGCTCGCCCTCGCCGTAGAGCTCCAGCAGGGTGCGCACGGTCGACTCCCGCGGCGCCACGAGACCGTGCTCGATGCGGAAGATCGTGGACGTGTTGAGCCCGGCCGCCCGCGCCGCGACCTTCATCGACATCCGGCATTCGGCGCGCAACGTCGCGAGCCGGGCCGCCACCACGCTCAACTGCATACGCACGTCATGCGCATCGATGACAAAAATCAGCGTTTACACCTGGTCTGTTGCAAGGAAGTGACGGGTGATGCACGATGCCACTCTAGTGGTCTGACACGTAATGCATATGCCGATCGGGAAAGGGGCGGGGACTGTGGCGGACGCGTGGATCCTGCATCCCGACTACCGGACTCCGCCGATCCCCGCAGACCCCGGCCTCGCTCCCGGGCCGTGGCGCCACCCCGACGGCGGCCAGATCATGAACGGCACCTACGAGCGCCGCCGCGCCAAGCGGCAGATCGAGGTCGTCACCATCTGGTTCGGCTACACCCTCAGCCACTGGCGTGGCCCGCGCATGCCCCGCTTCAGCAGCCCGCTGGTGTCGGCCTGGAACCCGGTGCTGGCCCAGGGGCTCACCGTCGATCCGCAGGCCCCCGCACCTTACCGCGACGAGCTGTGGTGCGACCGGTGGATCGCCGAGGCGCTGCTGTACGGGCGCAAGCCGTACGGCGCGTTCACGCTGCCGGCCGAGGAGGCGCTGCGCTGGTTCGCCAAGAGCGGCGGGACCGGGCTGGTCTACCACGCGCGGACGACCGGCGACCTGATCAGGGTGGTGGCGGGCACGGCCGAGCGCTACGGGCAGCTCTTCGACCTGAACGCGCTGATCGCCGACTACCGCGAGGCGCTGCCGCGGGAGCTGGCCGAGCCGGAGGCCGAGGCCCTGGACGAGCACCGGGCCCGCTCCCCCGCGCTGTCCTACGTCCTGAGCGACGACGCCGAGTCGCGCTTCGCGCGGGCGCCGCTGGCCGTACGCGGGCTGACGCTCGGTTACCCACCCCGCGAGACCGCCGCCCGGATCGCCGCCGGTACGCTTGGCCCGTGATCAAGGGCATCCTGTTCGACCTGGACGGCACACTGCTCGACCACCGGGCCGCGTCCGACGCCGCGATCACCGCCTGGCTGTCGGGCCACTCCCCCGGCCATCCGCGCCTGTCCGAGGTGCCCGCGCTCTGGGCCGCCCTTGAGGGCCCCTACCTGGCGATGTGGCAGGCGGGCGAGTGCACGGTGACCGAGCAGCGGCGCCTGCGGCTGAGCGCGCTCTGCCGGGAGCTGGCCGTGCCGGCGCCCGGCGACCTCGACGCGGCCTACGCCGGGTTCGCCGGCCGCTACCGGCAGGGCTGGGCCGCCTACCCGGACGCGGCGGAGGTGGTGGCGGGGCTGGACGGGTTCGTCCTGGGGGTGCTGACCAACGGCGCGCAAATCGTGCAGGAGGCGAAGGTCGAGGCGATCGGCCTGGCCGGCCCGCTGCGCACGGTGCTGACGGGCGAGGTGCTGGGCGGTCACTACAAGCCGTCGCCGGCCTCCTACACCGGGGCCGCGGCGGCGCTCGGGCTGGCGCCGGAGGAGGTGCTGCTGGTGGGCGACGACGTGGACAAGGACGTGACGGGGCCGGCGGTGACCGGGATGCGCTCGGTCTGGCTCGACCGGCTCGGCGTCCAGCCGGCGCCGATCGGCTTCCCCCGCATCACCTCGCTGACCGCCCTCCCCCGGCTCGTCCCCTAGCCCGACCGGGCCGAAGCCGCCTCAGGCCGTAGCCGGACCTGCAGCGCCGTCAGAACCGTCGTGCCCGTTCCCGCGCGCATGACTCGTTTGTCAGGACATTCTGACCTCGGTTAAGCTGATCAGCATGACCGCGAACCTGGCCATCGACCTGGACCGATCCAGCCCCGTGCCGCTCTATTTCCAGGTGGCCGAGCAGATCGCCGAGGCGATCCGGCGCGGTGACCTGGCGCCGGGTTCCCGGCTGGACAACGAGATCCTGCTGGCCGACAAACTGGGGTTGTCGAGACCCACGATCCGCCAGGCCATCCAGTATCTCGTGGACAAGGGCCTGCTGGTCCGCAAGCGCGGCGTGGGCACGCAGGTGGTGCACGGGCAGGTCAAGCGCTCGGTCGAGCTGACGAGCCTCTACGACGACCTGCGCAGGTCAGGTCAGGAGCCGGCCACGCAGGTGCTGGCCCTGGAGCCGCGCCCGGTCGATGAGGACATCGCCGCCATCCTCGGCGTCGAGGCCGGGGCCCAGATCCTCTACCTGGAGCGCCTGCGCTTCGCGGCCGGGGAGCCGCTGGCCGTGCTGCACAACTGGCTCCCGATCGGCCTGGCCCAGCTCACGGCCGCCGACCTGGAGGGCCGCGGCCTGTACGAGCTGCTGCGCGGCGGGGGCGTGCGGATGCGGGTGGCCAACCAGCGCATCGGCGCCCGCGCGGCCACCCAGGCGGAGGCCCGGCTCCTGGACGAGCGCCGGGGAGCCCCGCTGCTCACCATGGTCCGCACCACCTACGACGACCAGGGCCGGGCGGTCGAGCACGGCTCACATGTCTACCGGGCCTCCCACTACTCCCTTGAGGTCACCCTCATCGAGCGCTGAGGCGGCGCGGCGCCTGAGCCAGAGCGTGGTGGCGATCCCGAACAGCACGGCCACCACGAGCGCGACCCACGAGAAGCCCTTCAGCCACTTCTCCGCGACCAGCCCCAAAGAGTAGATCACCGCGGTGGTGCCGCCCGCCCACACGATCCCGCCGAGCACGTTGGCCACGGCGAACTTCCAGTACGGCATGCGCAGCGCCCCCGCCAGCGGCCCGGCCAGAATGCGCAGCAGCGCGATGAAGCGGCCGACGAAGACCGCCCACATCCCGAACCGATGGAAATATTCCTCGGCCTTGCCCACGTGGCGCGGCCCGAAGTGCTTGGGGAAGCGCCGCCCGAGCCGCGCGAACAGGGGCGCGCCGCCCTTGCGGCCGATGGCGTAGCCGGCGGAGTCGCCCGCGATGGCCCCGGCGCTCGCGCACGCGCCCACCCAGAGCGGGTCCACCACACCCTTGGCACTCAGGATGGCGGCACTGACCAGGACGATCTCACCGGGCAGCGGAATGCCGAGGCTCTCCAGGCCGATGACGAGGGCGACCGTCGCGTACAGCCACCCGGCCGGAATCACCTGGAGCCATTCGTCGATGTGCACGCGGCCACGATAGCGCCGCCGCACCACCACCGCGCCCCTCGTGTCCCGCCTGTGCCCGCCCGCGCCACGCCCTGTGCCGCGCCCCTTACCGCCCGTTGTGCGCCCGCAGTGAGCTTGCTGTGCGCTCGCGGCGAGCGTGGTGTGGACGGGGTCAGCGGCCGGCCGCCAGCAGGCGGGCGGCGTCGGCGCGGGAGGCGACCCGGACGAAGGTCAGATGCGCCAACGCGGGGTCGGCGGCCGCCTGCCGGTAGCGCTCGCGATAGGTCGCGTGCTTGGTCCAGGCCCACCAGATGATGGACTCGTCACGGTCGAACAGGAAGCGGAAGGACTCCTTGTTGCCGTTCCAGAGCTCGGTGCGGCCCGCCATCCGGCGCAGCGTCCTGGACAGGAGGCGGCGCATCACCGTGCCTCGCGGCAGGTCGATCCAGACGACGGTGTCGGCGCGGGACCACACCATGTCGCGTACGGCGGAGTAGTTGCCGTCGACCACCCACCCGTCACCGTCCGTGAACCGCTCCACCTCCGACCGGAACTCCGCCACCGGCCGGGGTGTCCACCCCGGCATGTGGAAGATGGAGTCGAGCTCCAGCCAGGGCACGCCCAGCCGCCCGGCCAGCCCGGCGGCCAGCGTCGACTTGCCCGACCCGGAGTTGCCCACCACCGATACGCGTCGCACCGGGCAACTCTACTGAGCCCGCGGCAACGCGACCGCGTCGGCCGGTCGGGTGGCCCGCCGGCCGGTCGGGGCGGTCACACGGGCTTCAGCGTGTTGTCCCAGAAATTGTCCCGGACGACGGAGGCCTTCTTGCAGGCGGTCCAGGCCCCGTACGCGCCGCCCTTGGCGGAGAAGTTGCGGCCGAACCTGTTGGCGATGACGCGGTAGTCGCGGCTGACGTCGCGCGGGCAGTAGAGCGTGTACGCGCCGCCCGCCAGCAGGTTGCCCTCGACCAGGACGTTGGCGTTCCTGCTGGGGTGGCTGATGATGGCCGACGTGCCGCCGGGGACGAAGATCGTGTTGTGCACGATCCTGATGTTGGATCCGCCGGCGAGCTGGATGCCGTCCGCGTGGCCGGTGGCGCCCTCGTACAGGTCGTGGATGTAGGAGTCGAGCACGCTGGTGGTGTCGTCGATGTCGAAGCCGTTCTCGCAGCCGTGCACGTTCAGCCGCCTGGCGGTCATTCCGTAGGATCCGACGCCGGTGGTGTTGTGGTCACGGCAGTCGATCTCGACGTCCTCGATGAGCAGGCCGCCGCCCTTGTAGGTCTCGATGAAGTTGCCGATGGCGTAGTAGCCGGTGCAGGTGACCTTGGAGCGGCGGATGGTCACGTTGGGCGCTTTGACGAGGACGCAGCCGCGGATGTCCTTGCCCTCCACCACGGCGCCGGCCTTGGCGATGGAGAGGTCGCCTTTCACGACGGTCAATTTCGTCCCGGCCGGAACACCGGTATTCGTGGCGTCGGGATAACCGCAGCGACTGGGTTTCAAGGCGCAGTTCGCCGGTCTTCCCGTGATATCCGGCCCCGTGATATTCGGCGGAGCCTCCGCCTGAGCGGTTAGGGTGGTGCCGAGCTGCGTCGCGGAAATGATCAGCAGCAACGCGAGGATCGGGCGCGCAGTGAGCGGCATGGTGCGACTCCTGGGGGATGAGCAGTGGGGACTCGCACACCATAGAACGCAAGCGCCGCAATAGACCCGCAATTCCCACATTTAATCCATACCGGATAGAACGGCGTTATCCGCGGCCAGTGCTCAATGGCACTGCGACGCCCGGCCGCTGACAGCTGAGCGGAAAGAGCCGAAAGAGCGGAAATTTCCAGGAATCGCGGGGGCCGGCGATTCAGGGCGGGTCACGTTCCACGTGTGTCCGTGAGGCTTGGCAACACCGCTTCCGGACGCCTAGGGTTCAGTGCAATGCCACACCTTATTGAAGTTTCACGGCGCCCAAGCAGGTCAAGCCGCTGTCCGAACGACCGCGCCGGGCACGGGTGATCTGCGACGAGGCGGCGGGCCGGGTCATCGAGCCGGGCGAGACCGCCCGGGTCTTCGGCGATCCGCAGGACGAGCACACGCGGACGCTGCCGGCGGCCATCCCGCGCATCAACCCGGAGTGGGACCGCCGCAGGAGGGAGCTTCGATGATCACCGCTGATTACAGCATTCCCGGGATGCGGGTGCGCGACCATCTGGTGGAGGTGCCGCTCGACTGGTCGGACCCGGAGGACACGATCACGGTCTTCGCCCGTGAGCTGGTCGATCCCGTACGCGACCACGAGGACCTGCCGTGCCTGCTCTACCTGCAGGGCGGCCCGGGAGGCAAGGGCCCGCGGCCGGTCGGGACGTCGGGCTGGCTGGGGCAGGCGCTGGGGACGTACCGGGTGATCCTGCTCGACCAGCGCGGCACCGGCCGCAGCTCGCGGATCGACGGCCGCCTGATGAGCGGGCTCGGCGCGCGGGAGGGCGCCGAGCACCTGGCGCGCTTCCGCGCCGACTCCATCGTGGCCGACGCCGAGCACCTGCGCACCACCGTCTTCGGCGGCCGGCGCTGGTCGACGCTGGGGCAGAGCTACGGCGGCTTCCTGACGCTGACGTACCTGTCGCAGGCGCCCGAGGGCCTGAGTGCCTGCTACGTGGCGGGCGGCCTGCCGGCGCTGGAGCCGGACGCCGCGGAGGTCTACCGGCGCACCTATCCCCGGGTCGCGGCCAAGAACGCGGAGTTCTACCGCCGCTACCCGCACCACGCCGGGACCACCGCCCGCCTGGCCGACCGGCTGGCCGCCGGCGACGTGCTGCTGCCCGACGGCGACGTGCTGACCGTGCGGCGCCTGCAGTCGCTCGGCATCGACTTCGGCATGAAGCCCGGCTACGAGCGCATGCACTGGCTACTCGACGAGGCGGCCGGCCTGCCGGAGACGTTCCTGCACCAGGTGCTGGCCCGCTCCTCCTACGCCGACAACCCGCTGTTCGCCGCGCTGCAGGAGAGCATCTACGGCTCCGGGCCCGGCGCGACCGCGTGGGCGGCCGAGCGGGAGCGCGCCCGGCAGCCGGCCTTCGCCGAGGACGCCAGGCCGCTGCTGTTCACCGGCGAGATGATCTATCCCTGGATGTTCGAGGAGATCCGCGCGCTGCGGCCCTTCCGCGCCGCCGTCGAGCTGCTCGCCGGACGCCCGGACTGGCCGCCCCTGTACGACCTGGACCGCCTGGCGGCCAACGAGGTGCCGCTGGCCGCGGCGGTCTACTTCGACGACATGTACGTCGACTCCGGCCTGCAACTGGACACCGCCCAGAGGGTCGGCAACGCTCAGGCCTGGGTCACCAACGAGTACGAGCACGACGGCATCGGCGAGGAGCGCGTGTTCGCCAGGCTGACCGGGCTCGTCCGCGACATCGGAGGAGGAATCACGGGTGAGTGACGGCAGACTTCCCAAGCTGGCCGAGATCCCCGCGTTCAACGACTACATCGCCCAGGGCTGGGACTCCCCCGCCCGCACCCCCGGCGTGGTGCCCGGCGCGGCCGAGGCGGCGGCGGCCCACCGGGCCCGGCTCGCCGCCGCGCTGCCCGGCCGGAGCGTGGTCGTGGCGGCCGGGCGGGCGCCGGTGCGCAGCAACGACACGGACTACGACTTCCGCGTCGACAGCGACTTCTACTGGCTGACCGGCTGCGCGGTGGAGCAGGCGGTGGCCGTGGTCGCCGGCGGGGACGCCACGCTGTACCTGCCGCCGCCCGCGCGTCCCGGCGAGACCGCGTTCTACGCCGACTCCGTCCACGGGGAGTTGTGGGTGGGCCCGTCACCGTCCGTGGCCGAGTGGTCGGCGGCGCTCGGGATCGCGGTCAAGCCGCTGGCCGACTACGACGGCGCACCCGGCGACACCCCGCCGGAGGAAGCCGGGCGGGTGCTGGCCGAGCTCCGCATGATCAAAGACGACTGGGAGACCGGGCAGCTCCGCGAGGCCGTGGACCGCACGGTCGAGGGCTTCGCGGCGGTGCTCGCCGAGGTGCCGGCGGCCATCGCCGGGCCGGGCGAACGCTGGCTGCAGGGCACGTTCGACCGGTACGCCAGGGCGTACGGCAACGGCCCCGGCTACGCCTCCATCGTCGGCAGCGGCGCGCACGCCCCCACCCTGCACTGGGTGCGCTGCGACGGCCCCGTCCTGCCGGAGGAGCTGCTCCTGCTGGACATGGGCGTCGAGACGCGCAGCCACTACACCGCCGACGTCACCCGCACCTTCCCCGCCTCGGGAACCTTCTCCCCGGTCCAGCGGCAGGTGCACGACCTGGTGGAGCGGGCGCACCGGGCCGGTCTCGCCCAGGTGGCGCCGGGCCGCCGGTTCACCGATTTCCACCACGCGGCCATGGAGGTCATCGCGCGCGGGCTGCACGGCTGGGGCCTGCTGCCGGTCTCGGTGGACGAGGCCCTGTCCGAGCGCGGCCAGCACCACCGCCGCTATCTGATCTGCGGCATCGGCCACCACCTGGGCCTGGACGTGCACGACTGCGCCAGGTCCGCGCCGCAGGCCCACCACGGCGCCGAGATGGCGCCCGGCATGGTGCTCACCGTGGAGCCCGGACTGTACTTCCACGCCCATGACCGCACGCTCCCTCCGGAGCTGCGCGGGATCGGCGTGCGCATCGAGGACGACCTGCTGGTCACGGCGGAGGGCGCGGAGATCCTCTCCGCCGCTCTGCCCATCGACGCGAGCGGGATCGAGAACTGGAACAAGGAGAGAGCATGACCGCCCCCGTCTGGGCTGCCGGTCGTGGCCTGCGGCAACCTCATCGACACGAAGGTGGACGTGGCCAAGGGCCACCGGTGCGCCATCAGGCCGCGCTGGTGTAGCGGGCGCGCCGGGCCGCGGCCGTGAGCGCCGCCGCCCTGGCCGCCTCGGTCGGGGTGAACGGCAGCTCGGGGCGCCTGATCAGCAGCGCCCGGTCGGGGTTGACGGAGATCACCATGGTGGTGTTGAGTTCGGCGCCCTCGTCCACGGTGTCGCCGGGCCGCCGCCACTCGACCTGGGAGACCCGCAGCAGCTCGGCCATCGCCTCGGGCAGCCGGTCCGGGTCGTCGCCGACCCGCTGGGCCAGGACCAGCGCCTGGACGCCTGGGTCGATGAGGTCCTTGACCTGCGCGGGCACGACCACCACGCCGTGGCCGCCGGCCTCGGTCAGCGCGGCGGCCAGCACGCCGAGCGCCAGGTGGCGCGGCGCCTCGATGACGAACTCGTCGAGCGCGTCGCATCCGGCCGGCGTGATGGCGCTGCTGCCGGTCGGCGCGATGTGCAGCGCCAGGATGTTGCAGCCGAGGCGGCCGAACGCCCCCGCCACGGTGGCCAGCCGCCCCGGCCGCTCCACCACGCGCATGCGGATGCGCCACAACGTCATCGGCGGCCCCGCGCCCTCCCCCACCGGGAGCGCGGGGGCGCTCCGCACGGGCCGGCGGCCCAGCCGCTTGTGGATCGCCGCCCCGGCGATCAACGCCACCCCCAGCCCGACCAGTACGACGGGACCCGGCTCCTCGTGCCCGAGCAGGGTCGCGAGCAGGTGCGCCAGGCCGACCGCGAGGAACAGGGCGGCGAGCTCCGCGATCTCCCGCCGCCAGGAGTGCGCCGTCCGCGCCCCAGGTCCGGAACGTGGATGTGTCACCTTCGGTGCATCGCTCATGACACCGAGCATGCACCGCGCAGGTAACCGATCACGGGCGCCGGGGTTGCGGCGGCATTAAACCGGCTTCACCTCGTGACCGGAACATGACGGCTCGGCCGTGCTCCGGAAGGGCGTCCGCGTCCAGGGCGGCCGGCGCGGGTCACGGCACGTACACGATCTTCCTGGTGGAGCGGCCCGGGTAGACCACGATCAGGTGCTCCTCGGCGGGCAGGTCGGCGCCGGCGTGCTCGCGATGGCGGGCGTAGACGCGCATGCGGTAGTGGCCGGGGCCGCCGATCGCCAGGCTGGGCAGCTCCTTCAGGGCCCCGCCGTCGTCCCACTCCCCGAGCTCCGGCACGATGAGCCGGCCGCTGACGCTGGCGATGCCCACCTCGGCCACGTCGTCCCAGCCTCGCAGGCGCCGCGGCGGCGCGGTGGTGAACGCCTTGACGGTGACGCAGATCGTCTCGTTCTCTCCGTAGGTCATGACGACGGCGCTGCTGCCGGCGGCGTCGATGAAGCCGTCGTCGATGGCGGCGTGGACGTCGGCGCCCTGGTGAGAGGACTCGTCCCGGTCGTCCAGGACGTAGTATCCGCCGGCTTCGAAGAGCTCGTAGGCGGCGGTGCCCTGCCGCCGGGCTCGCACCTTCGGCCAGGGGTCGGCGCACCGGGCGTTGCGCTCGGCGTTCGCCGCCGCGACCCGCGCCTTCTCCGCCCGGTCCGCCACGGCCAGGTCGCGGGCGGCCAGCGCGATCCGGCGGCCGGCGACGTCAGGGCAGAGGAAGATCAGCATCTTGGTGAGCTCTTCCTCCCACGGGGGGCCGGGCTCGGTGCACAGGGCCTTGCCGTGGGCCAGGATCCGCTGGTCGGGCACGTCGCCGGGGAACATCGGCGAACGGGTGATGCCCTGCCTGGCCAGGCAGAGGAAGGCGGCCCGCCGGTCCTGCGGCGGGGTGGCGTCGTAGGACAAGGATCCGTCGATCCAGGCGTCGCAGCGCTCGTCCCGGCCGCTGAAGGTGGCCCGCGACCCGTCCTCGGCGGCTACCAGGCCGGCCACCAGCACCAGCGCCGTCGTGGCCGCGGCCAGCCGGGGCGGGCGCGCCCGGACGGCGGGCGGCGGTGGCGCGGCCAGCTCGTGGGCGGTGCGCGCGGTCCACACGAGGACCATGACGTTCAGCGCCTCGAGGGCCGCGGCGATGAGCACGTTCCCGCCCCGCAGGCCCATGAGGAACCCGAAGACCAGCGAGTAGCCCAGGCTCAGCCCCAGGACCCACCAGCCGGTCGCGACGGTGGCGCGGCTCCACCGGCCGTCGCGCCGCTGCCCGGCGAGGAGCGGCGCCAGCCACGCCAGGGCGGCCAGGTCCAGGAAGAAGAACGTCCTCGCGTCGAGTTCCAGGCCGGTGGCCTCTCCCAGCAGGAGCAGCGGCGTGGGTGCCACGCTGACCAGGCCGAGCACGAGGATGGCCGCCCGGTGCGCGGCCGAGATCCCGGCGATCACCCGGGCGAGCAGCACGATCTTCGCGATCTCGACGCCCAGCGGCACGACGGCCCCCGTCTGGCCGGGCAGCCGGTCGAGCACGTCCCACAGGACCAGGAGCCCGGCGACGCTCAGGTAGAGCAGCCGCCGCAGCCAGCGAACCTGGCGGCCGAGCCCGGCCGCACGCGGGAGCGCGGGGCCGCGGAGGACCTGCCAGAGCATCCAGGCGTTGAGCGCGCAGACGGCCGCGAACACGGGGAGCGGCGCCCATCCCGTGGTGTCCTCCCACGGCAGGTCGGGCACCAGGAACGTGGCCGGCGCGACGTGATCGCCGGTGACGACGGCGACCGCCGTGGCGGCGACCGCGGCGCTCACGTAGAGCGCGACGACGACGGCGGCCACGCGGCCGAAGCGGTATCGGCGGGCAGACGCCCGGATGCGAGCTAAGATGCGGCGATCTTAGCGCCAGGCCGCGAGAATCCAAGAATCGCCCGATCAGCGGCAAAGCGCCCATTCGATGGGACAATTCCGCACAACGTACTGTCGGCGCCGTTCGTGAACGGCACATGAATTCTGCCGTAAGGTCGCCTTTCCGGCCGCGCAGCGCCCATGAGCGCCATCCCATAATCCCAGACATGGGGGTTATTTCAGGAAACGGGGTGCGATGAAGCGGTGGATCGGCGTCATTCTGGCCGTGGTGCTCGCCGGGGCGGCGGTGGTCGCGGTCCTCCTGGGCGGCCGGGCGGACGAAGGCCCCGAGGTGGCCGTGGTGCGGGGGGTCATCGGCTCGGAGAAGAAGGCGTTCTTCGACGATCCGCGCGTACGGGCGGCCTTCGCCAGACACGGCCTGCGCGTCGAAGCCGACACGGCCGGCTCGCGGCAGATCGTCACGGACGTCGACCTGAGCCGGTACGCCTTCGCCTTCCCCTCCAGCGTCCCGGCGGCGGAGCGGATCAAGCACGATCGCAAGGCCACGACGACGTTCTCGCCGTTCTACTCGCCGATGGCGGTGGCCACGTTCGCGCCGATCGCGGCCCTGCTCACGAGGGCCGGCGTGCTCCACGATTCCGACAAAGGCTACCAAACTCTCGATATTAAGAAATATCTAGAGTTAGTGGCTAAAGGCACCCGTTGGGATCAACTTCCCGATAATTCGGCTTATAGGGCTCGCAAGCGGGTGCTGCTCACCACCACCGACATCCGCACGTCCAACTCCGCCGCCATGTACCTGTCGGCGATCGGCTACGTGGCCAACGGCGACGACGTCATCAGCTCCGACGCCCAGATCGCCGCGATCGCGCCCGTCGTCGCCCCCGCCGTGCTCGACCAGGGCTTCGCCGAGTCCACCAGCGAGGCGTCGTTCGACGACTACCTGGCGCTGGGCGCCGGCAAGACGCCGATGCTGGTCGTCTACGAGGCGCAGTACCTGTCCCACGTCTTCGCCGGCGACGGCGCGATCAAGCCGGACATGCGGCTGGTCTACCCGTCGCCGACCGTGCTCAGCAAGCACACGCTGGTCCCCCTGTCCGATCAGGGCACGAGGGTGGGCGAGCTGCTCACCGGGGATCCCGAGCTGCTGTCCCTGGCCGCCGCGCACGGGTTCCGCACCACGAACCCCCAGGCGTTCGCCGGCCAGGCCGCCAGGGCGAAGGTTCCGGCGGCCGACCTGGTCGACGTCGTCGAGCCGCCCGCGTACGAGCGGCTGGACAAGCTGATCGCCACCATCGACTCCGCCCGGCCATGAACAGGAGAGCTCTCACGTGTCCGATCTGGTGCTGACGCCGCCCCAGCCGGTGCCGCCGGTCCCACCCGAGACGGCGGCGAGCATGTTGCCGATGGCCGCCGAGCGCGCCGCCGAGCTGACCGGGAAAGGGCGGGACTTCGCCGGGGAGCTGAGCGGGCTGGACCCGCGCTCGCCGGAGTTCTCCCGCAAGGTGCACGACGTCGCCTCGATGGGCGACACCGAGATCAGGTCGGCCTCGCAGGTCGCCAACCGCATGCTCAAGCGGCCGGTCGCCGCCCTCTCCGCCGCCAGGGGCGAGGGCGCCGACGCCCAGGCCGCGGTGGCCGGCCGGCTGGTGGCGCTGCGCCGTACCATCGTGGATCTGGACCCGAAGCAGGCGGCGGGCGGGCCGCGCCGGCTGCTGGGGCTGATCCCGTTCGGCGACCGGCTGCGCGACTACTTCGCCCGGTTCCACTCCGCGCAGAAGCACATCGACGACATCATCCGCGCGCTGAAGTCGGGCCAGGACGAGCTGCTGCGCGACAACGCCGCCATCGAGGGCGAGAAGGCCGGCCTGTGGGAGGCGATGACGCGCCTGCAGGAGTACGCGGTCATGGCCCAGGCGATGGACGCCGCCCTGGAAGAGCGGATCATGCTGGCCGACGAGGCGCGGGCCACGGCGCTGCGCTCGGACGCGCTGTTCGCCGTGCGGCAGAAGCACCAGGACCTGCTCACCCAGCTCGCCGTCTCGGCGCAGGGCTATCTGGCGCTCGACCTGGTGCGCAGGAACAACCTGGAGCTGAGCAAGGGGGTGGACCGGGCCACCACCACGACGGTCGCCGCGCTGCGCACGGCGGTCACGGTGGCGCAGGCGCTGGCCGGCCAGAAGCTGGTGCTCGACCAGATCACCGCCCTGAACGCCACGACCGGCGACCTGATCCTGGCCACCAGCGAGATGTTGCGCACGCGGGCGGGCACGATCCAGAACCAGGCGGCAGCGGCGACCGTGGATCTGGACACGCTGCGGCAGGCGTTCGACAACGTCTACGCCACGATGGACCTGATCGACGGCTTCCGCGCCAAGGCCGTCGAGAGCATGGCGACCACCGTGGACAGCCTGTCCGCCGAGCTGCGGCACGCGAAGACGTACCTGGAGCGGGCCCAGGAGAGCGCGTCATGAGACGGGCGCTGATCGCCGCCCTCCTGCTCATCAGCGCCTGCGCCGCCGATCCTGCGGGCACTGCGGACGGCCCCCACGTGCTGCGGGTCCTGGCCGGCAGCGAGATCAAGGACCTCGAACCGCTGCTGAAGCGCGCCGAGCGGGAGGCCGGGGTGCGGGTCGCCGTCACCTACACCGGCACCCTCGACGGCGCCGAGCAGGTGGCGACCGGCCGCAGGGGCGATCTCGTGGACGCCACGTGGTTCTCCTCCAACCGCTATCTGTCGCTGATCGACGGCGCCCAGGCCAGGCTGTCCACCCAGACCAAGATCATGGTCTCGCCGGTCGTCCTCGGGCTGAAGCGCTCGAAGGCGGCCGAGCTCGGCTGGGACCGCGGGCCGGTGTCCTGGACGGACATCGCGGCGGCGGCCAAGGAAGGCCGGTTCAGCTTCGGCATGACGAACCCGGCCTCCTCCAACTCGGGGTTCTCCGCCCTGGTCGGCGTGGCCGCGGCGCTGTCGGACGCGGCCGGCGCGCTCAGCGCCGAGCAGGTCGGCGCGGTGACACCCCGGCTGAAGGAGTTCTTCTCCGCGCAGCGCCTGACGGCGGGCTCGTCCGGCTGGCTGGCCGACGCCTACGCCCGCGACCCCCGGGTGGACGGCATGGTCAACTACGAGTCGGTCCTGCTGGGCCTGCGCGAGCCGCTCACGCTCGTCTATCCGAGCGACGGCGTGATCACCGCCGACTACCCGCTCACGCTGCTCGCCTCCGCCCCGGAGGAGAAGAAGGTCCTGTACGGCAAGCTCGCCGCCTGGTTGCGCACCCCTGCCGTGCAGAAGGAGATCATGACGGTCACCCACCGGCGGCCGATCGTGCCCGGGGTGACCCCCGACGCCAGGTTCGGCTCCGCGCCGCTCATCGAGCTGCCGTTCCCGAACCGGCGCGGCACCGCCGACGAGCTCATCGCCACCTACCTCAACCAGGTGCGGGTCCCGGCGCGGACGACGTTCGTGCTGGACACCTCGGGCTCGATGGCGGGCGACAGGATCGCGGCGCTGCGGCAGGCCCTGGTCGCGCTGACCGGCGCGGACGACTCGGCCTCCGGCGTGTTCTCGCGCTTCAGCAACCGCGAGGCCGTGACGATGATCCCGTTCAGCGGCTCGGCCGGGACACCGGTCCCGTTCACCGTTCCCGAACACGATCCGCGGCCGGTGCTCGCCCAGATCAAGGAGTTCGCCGAGGGGCTGGACGCGAGGGGCGGCACCGCGATCTACGACAGCCTCAAGGCGGCCTACGACCGCCCGGCCGTTCCCGGCCACTACTCCTCGATCGTGCTCATGACCGACGGCGAGAACACCGACGGCGCCGACTACGCCGCCTTCGCGGCCCACTACCGGTCGCTGCCGGAGGAGCGGCGGCGGACGCCGGCGTTCGTGGTGCTGTTCGGGGAGAGCGACGCCGAGGAGATGCGCGAGGTGGCCGAGCTGACCGGCGGCGCCGTGTTCGACGCCCGGACGACCTCGCTGAGCAGCGCGTTCAAGGAGATCCGTGGCTACCAGTGACCGGGTGCTCCGCTACCTGGGCTCGACCAGGAACATCGCCGGCTGCTCGCTGGCGCTGCTCGGCCTGGCGGCGCACTTCCTGGGGCTGGCGGGGGCGTACTGGCCGGTGGTCGTCGCCGCGCTCTACGGGGTGGGCGCGCTGCTCGCCCCGCCCGAGCGGGTGCGGCTGACGATCTCGCACGCCGAGGTGGAGACGCGGGCGCTGCGGGCCGACCTGGACACGCTGCTGCGGCGGATCGAGGGGCGCTTCCCCGGCGACGTGCGGGCCGCCGTGGCCGCGCTGGCCGAGGTCATCAGGGGTGTGCTCGGCCGGGCCGAGCAGCTCACCACCTCCCCCGACCAGCTGCACGTGGTGTCGCAGACGATCCGCCACTACCTGCCGGCCAGCCTGGAGGCGTACGCGAACCTGCCCAGGGGCTACGCGCTCACCCGGCGGGCCGGCCGCGAGCACAGCGCCCACGAGGAGCTGCTCGCGCAGGTGGCGCTGCTCGACGCCCAGTTGCGCAAGGTGGCCGAGGCGATCCACGCGGGCGACGAGCAGGCGCTGCGCGACCAGGGCCGCTTCCTGCGCGACCGCTTCGGCGGCTCCGAACTGGACCTCTGACCCGGCTCCGCTGGACTCGGGCCCGGCTCCGCGCTCGGAGCCGGGCTTTTCTCGGGGTGGGGAGGGTCAGCCGGGTACCCGGTCCAGCTCCACGATGAGCGCGGAGGCCGGGCGCAGGGCCGGCGCGGGCAGCCCGAGCTCACCCAGCACCGCCCCGCGCAGCCGCACCGGCCCGGCCGCCCATTCCGGCAGGAGCGCCCCCTGCGGTGTCGGCCCCGCCACCCGTACCTCGTACAGGGCGGCCGGATCGAGCCCCGGCAGCCGCACCGGCTCGGGCAGCACGGCCACCCTCGACGTGAGCTGCACGACCGCGAACACCGCGCGCTCCGGCAGCACCACGCCATGCACCAGCGCCGACGGGTCGGCGTGGTCGGCGCGGACCACCCGCCCGGCGTGCAGCACCGGCCGCAGCCGCTTGTGCAGCGCGATCCAGGTGGCCAGTTCCTCCAGCTCGGCCGCGCTCGCCGAGGTCAGGTCCCACTCCACGCCCATGTGCCCGAACAGCGCGGTCGCCGCCCTGAACGCCAGCGGCAGCGACCGGCCGGTGATGTGGTCGTGCGGCGCGCCGATGTGGCAGCCCAGCCGCTCCGGCGGGACGAGCAGCCCGGTCCAGCGCTGGATGGACTGCCGGTCGAGGGCGTCGTTGCTGTCGGAGGTCCAGACCCGGTCGGTGCGGGCCAGCACGCCGTAGTCGATGCGCGCGCCGCCCGACGAGCACGACTCGATCTCCAGCCCCGGGTGACGGCGGCGCAGCTCGTCCAGCAGCCGGTAGGCGGCCAGGGTCTGCGCGTGCACGCCCGCCACGCCGTCGTGGACGGGCTCGGCGATGTCGCGGTTGTGGTCCCATTTGAGGTAGTCGAGCGCGTACTCGGTGACCAGGCTGTCGAGGCGTTCGAGCAGGTAGGCGTACACCTCGGGCCTGGCCAGGTCGAGCACCTGCTGGTGGCGCTGGGGCGGCGGCGTGCGCCCGGCCTGCCCGAGGATCCAGTCGGGGTGCGCGCGGGCCAGGTCGGAGTCCGGGTTGACCATCTCCGGCTCGAACCACAACCCGAACTGCATGCCGAGCTCGCGCACGTGGCCGGCCAGCGGGTGCAACCCATCGGGCCAGACGCCCTCGTCGACGTACCAGTCGCCGAGCCCGGCCCGGTCGTCGCGGCGGTGGCGGAACCATCCGTCGTCGAGCACGAACCGCTCGATCCCCGCCGCGGCGGCCTGGCCGGCCAGCCGCAGCAGCCGGTCGAGGCCGTGGTCGAAGTAGGTGGCCTCCCAGTTGTTCAGCGTGACGGGCCGGACCGGCAGCGTGCGGGCCGCGCGCAGGTGGTCGTGCAGCCGGCCGCTCGCCTCGTCCAGCCCGCTCGCCGACCAGGTGAAGTAGACGTACGGGGTCGCGTAGCTCTCCCCCTCGGCCAGGATGATCTCCCCTGCCTCGACCAGCTCGCCCCCGGCCAGCACACCGGGCCCGTCGACCGGCCGCTCGGCGTAGTGCACGTGGTTCCCGCTCCAGCCCGCGTGCACCGCCCACACCTCGCCGGCCCGGAACCCGAACCCCTCGGTCCCGGCCACCAGCAGCCCGGTGCCGTCGTGCCCGGTGCGGCCCCGCCGGTTCTCGCGCGACCACACGCCGTGCCCGAACGCCCTGCGCTGCGGCACCTTCTCCAGCGCCCAGCGGCCGGTGAAGTCCAGCAGCTCCCCGGCCCGCGCGGGCAGCGGCAGCGCGCAGGTCAGCCCCTCCAGCCGGTACGGGGACGCGGCCGCGTTCGTGACCGTGTGCCGCATCCGCACCACCCCGCCCGCATCCATGGCCAGCTCGCTCACCAGCTCCAGCCCGGCCCTGGCGTCGGAGGCCGCGACGGTCACCGTGCCGCCCGCACCGGGGACGGCGTCCGCGTCGAAGCGGCCGGTGGTCCAGCGCACCGGCCAGTGCTCGCCGGCCCTGCTGCCGGACAGGCCCGGCCGGCCGTACCAGCCGTCGCCCTGGGCGGGCAGCAGCGGCGGCGCGCCGGCCGGCGCGAGCGGCAGCTCGGACCCGGCGACGGCGCCCAGGCCCGCGCCGAAGTGGCACACCCGGGGCAGGCCGGGCCCCGAGCCGTCGATCACGAGGGCGGTGCCGGCGGCGGAGAGAATGACGGGCGGCAAAGTCAGGGCTCCTCTCTCGGCGGGCGCCAGGCGCCCTTTTGCACGCGACGCTACCGGAATGCGGGCCTTCACCCTGATCGTGGTGGTGCATGGCGAAGCCCCCCTGGCCTGCGCGCCAGGAGGGCTTCGATCACGGGGGCGGGATCAGACGGAGATCCGTCCGGCGCCGGCGCCCGCGGTCACGATGGACTTGACGCCGGAGGCGGTGTCGAGCGAGTAGGAGTAGGGGATGGAGCCGACGCTGCCACTGGCCTGGCCGCTGCCGGAGTTGACGAAGTGGTTGTTGCGGGCGACCAGGGTGCCCGGACCGGAGTCACCCTCGCCGAGGTGGTACGGGTCGTCGGTGTTCTCGAAGTAGTTGCCCTCGACGAGCACGCCCGCGCCCTCGGTGGAGGCGACGCCGTAGCTGCCGATGCTGCCGTAGAAGTTGTTGTAGACGTGCACCGGGTTGCCGAAGCGCACGCGCGGGTGGCGCTGGTTGCTGCCGTCGAACCAGTTGTGGTGGTACGTGACGCGCAGGTGGCCGCGGTCCTCGCCGCCGTTGCCGTCGTCGTGGCCGAGCAGCATGGACTTGTCGTGGTTGGTGACCTTGTTCCAGGAGATGGTGACGTAGTCGCTGGCCCGCTTGACGTCCACGGCGCCGTCATAGCCGTTGCTGAAGGTGTTGTGGTCGATCCACACCCGGGTCGAGTACTGCACGTTGATGGCGTCGTCGTTCCAGTCGCGGAAGCTCAGGTTGCGGACGATCACGTTGGAGGCCTCGGCGATGTTGAACCCGCAGCCCGCGATGGTCGCGCCCGAGTTGCCGAGCACGGTCTTGTTCGAGGCCACCCGGAGCATGCCCGAGCAGGAGATCGTGCCCGACACCCGGATCACCGAGGCGCTGCTCGACGACAGCGCGCTGGTCAGGGCCGAGGCGCTGGTGACGGTGACCGCCGAGGCGCTGCCGCCGCCGCTGGTGCCGCCGCCCTGCGTGGCCCAGCCGACCAGGCCGGTCGGGTTACCGGTCGGAGGCGGCGTCACGGTCGGCGTCACGGTCGGGGTCGGGCCGGGGGTGCCGCCGCCCGAGGGGACGAGCCGCCACTGCTTGGTCGCCACCGAGTCGCAGGAGTTCTGCTGCACGAGGGCGCCGGAGGAGGTCGCGTTGTCCTTGATGTTGAGGCACTTGCCGCCGTTGGCGTTGACGATCCTGACGGTGCTGCCCGACTCGGGCAGCGTCCAGGTCTGGGACGACGCTCCGGTGCAGGTCTCCTGCTGCACGGCCTTGCCCGCGGAGGTGCTGGCGCCCTGCACGCCCGCGCACTTGCCGCTGTGGGCGGCCTTCAGCGTGTAGCCGCTGCCGCTGGCCGCCACGTTCCAGATCTGGGCGGCGCCGCCGCAGCCCGTCTGGCTGAGCTGGACCGCATCGGAGGAGCTGGATCCCGGTACGGTGAGGCACAGGCCGCTGCCGTTGTTCACCACGGTGTAGGCGCCTGGCGCCGGAGCGGCCGCCGCCGATGAGGCGGCCGCGATGCCGGCCACCGTGGTGCCCGTCAGGGCGATGACGCCCGCGATGACCGCGGCCGTTCTGCCATTGATTCTGTGTCGCACGATTCAAGCTCCTTGCTGGCCCGGCAGGCCCCGTACGGCCTGCGACGTGGTGTCCCCCCAGCGAGCACTCGTTCACATATGTGGTTCTCATACGTGTGAGCGAACACGCCACAACATAGGTAAGCGCTTTCCCGCTGTCAATGAGTTGTGAAACTTTCATCACACCCCTTGTCCGGAGTAGTGCGGACACCTGTTGACCTGGCCATACGCGCCTATTCACGACATTTCATGACTCTGTGCGATCGATCCCGAGTGGCCAACTTCCGGGCAATCGATTAGGTTAGCCTGGCCTAAGAATTGGAGCCGGGGATGACCGAACCCTTCCGCATGTTCGACGTACGAGTGGACAGGCTGCGGCGCCTGAGCCCGTCGTTCCTCCGTGTGACCTTCACCGGAGACGATCTGCGCCACTTCGCCGACAACGGGTTCGACCAACGGCTCAAGCTCTTCCTGCCGGTCCCCGAGCACGGTCTGGCGCATCTGCCGACAGGCTCGGACTGGTACCTCAAATGGCGGCAACTCGATGCAGAAAAGCGCAACCCGATGCGCACGTACACCGCCCGGCTGGTGCGGCCCGAGGCGGCCGAGGTGGACGTGGACGTGGTCATGCATCCGGACGGCGGCCCGGTCGCGCGCTGGGCGGAGGGGGTGCGGCCCGGTGACGTCGCCGTGCTCTTCGGGCCCGACGGGCGGCACGAGGGGCAGCACGGCGGCGTGGAGTTCCGGCCGCCCGCCGAGACCGGGTGCGTGCTGATCGCCGGCGACGAGACCGCGGTGCCCGCGATCTGCTCCGTCCTGGAGCGGTTGCCGGCCGGGCTGGCGGGCGAGGCGTTCATGGAGGTGCCCGGCGAGGACGACGTCCTCGACGTGGTGACGCGGTCCTCCGTCAAGGTCAACTGGCTGGCCAGGAACGGCGCCGAGCGCGGGGCCGGGCTCATCCCCGCCGTCCGGGCCGCCGCGGGGCGGCTGCTGCCACCGCTGCCGGTGCCCGCCAGTTTCGACGACGTGGACGTCGACGCCGAGGAGTTGTGGGAGGTGCCGCCGGAGGGCGCGTACGGGCCGCTCTACGCGTGGCTGGCCGGCGAGGCGTCGGTGATCAAGACGCTGCGGCGGCATCTGGTGGCCGAGCGCGGCATGGACCGGCGCGCGGTGGCGTTCATGGGCTACTGGCGGCAGGGCCGCGCGGAGAACACCGGCTGACGGTCACCAGCCCCGAAGAGCGGAGAACACCGGCTGACGGTCACCAGCCCCGAAGAGCGGAGAACACCGGCTGACGGTCACCAGCCCCGAGCGTGGAGAACAGCCGCCGGACCGTCACGGGCCGACGGATCCGAACGCCGGCCGTCACGGGCTCTGCGTGGGTTCGGGGCGGTTCTCGACCACCGGGGCGGTGGGCAGGGGCGCGACGACGTTGTTGACCAGCGCGGTGGCCAGCGTCGTGCCGACGGCGATGGAGGCGGCGGCCAGCGGCGCGGCCAGGGCGCGCAGCGTGCGGATGTTCCTGACGCGCGCCCACGGCTCGCCGGCCAGCGCCATCAGCCGCCACTCCCACCACAGGCCGAGCCCGATGCTGACGACCGCGATGTTGCCGCCGGCCACGAGCACCCCGACGAGCGCCTGGTCAGGGCTGGGCACCGCGCCACCGGCGAGGTCCGTGCCACTGGCGGCGGCGATCACCAGCGTCTGGACGTACACGGGCAGCTCGATCAGCAGCGCCGCCAGCAGGAACGTCAGGGATTTCGCGATCGGGCCGGTGCCGCGTACGCGCGGGTAGAAGTAGCCGAACACCATGCACAGCGCGGGCAGCGACAACAGCGTCAGGGCCGCGAGCAGCAGCTCGCCGGCGCTCCCCTGGCCGCCGCGCACCGACTCGACGACGCGGATCGTCGAGAACGGCACCGACAGCACCGCCCCGACGCCCAGCGCGGCCAGCGCGTTCTGCCACGGAGTGCGCCCGGCCAGGGTCGCGAGTGCAAGGTCCGAGTCCACGGGCCCAAACCGCTCGTCGCCTTCCTGTTCCAGCGCCCGGCGCCGCTCCTCGAAGTCGCCGCCCGCCGGCTGCCGCAGCAGGTTCGTCAGCGCGAGACGGGCGGACTTGCGCCGGAGCATGTCGCGGACGAGCTGCCGGTGCTCCGTCTCGGAGATCGGCCGCACGAGGTGCCCGCGGGCGGCCGGAAGCAGGAACGACACGCCCGCCCACGCCAGCAGCACCGTGACGCCGAGGAGTCCGGGGTGGGCGATGCCCGGCAGGCGCAGCAGGAGCACGAACAGCACGGCGGTGTGGAAGGGGGTCGCCTCGACGAGCCCTTCGGGGGTCCGGCCGGCACGGCGGGCCCGTACGAGCAGCATGGCCAGCGACAGCAGCGGCAGGCTGAAGAAGAGGAACAACAGTGTCATGTAGGAGAACAGGCCCTCCTCCTGTGGGAACCACTCACCGCTGGACCACGTGACCGCGAAGTCGGGGTAGGCCAGCATGCCGGTGGTCACCATCACGAGCGCCACCCATTGGAGCACCGCGCGCAGCGACCAGCGGCGGTTCGTCTCGGTGGCCCAGCCGGCCGCCACGGCCGAGACCGAGATGGCGATCAGTACGATGCACATCATCGTCGGCGGAAAGAACCCGATCGAGGCGCCCCGCCCCGCGAGCAACACCCCTGATCCGAACACCAGGAAGCCCAGCACCGGCAGCCCGGGGCGGAGCCGGGGCACCACTGCGAGCACCACCGCGAACACCACCGCCAGCGCCCCCACGACGACCGGCCAGCCGAGGTCCTGCCACGAATTCACGAGCCACGTCAACGCCCAGCCGTACAACATCACGCCCGCCAGCGCCGCCGCCACCGCCCCGGCCCTGACCAGCGCCACGCCCGGCGGCACCACAGAAGCCGCCTCAGACGGCACCACTGGCGGCTCTTCCGGCGTCCCCGCAGACGGCCGCTCCGACGACCCGGCGGGCAGCACCGCAGACGGCGCAGAAGACGGCTGCGCAGACGGCACGGCGCGGGCCGCCGAGAGAAGGGCCACGACGGGCACACCGACCAGCAGCAGGGCGGCACCCGCGATCCCCAGGAGCTGCGACGAGCCGACGAGGACCACCATCACGGGTCCGGCCACCAGCAGGGCGACGATCAGCAGGTTGCTGAAGCGGCGCCACCACGCCCGGCCGAGCGCCAGCACGAGGGCACGCAGCAGCACCACCACGGCGGCCACCCAGGCGACGAAGAGGAACGCCGTCCAGAGCCCGTCGAGGAACGTGGGTATCTCGCGGGAGAAGCTCTCCGTCTCCGAGCCTGCCTCCGAGTTCGCCTCGGGGTCGCTGTCGTCGAGGTAGGCGCCGATGTACGCGTCGTCGGTCAGGTAGCCGGAGACGTCGGCGGTGTGGCCGTCCTCGGTGAAGGCGAGCCGCATCAGGCCGGCGTTCAGACGCAGGTAGTGCGAGTCCTGCTCCAGGGGCGCGGGTCCCCACACCCCCGCCAACGTCCAACCGGTCGCGGAGACGACGACGTCGTGGGCGGTCAGGGGCGGCACCCCCTCGCCCTGCCAAGGGGTGTAGGAGACGCCGACGTACCGCTGCCCGCCGCTGCGACTCAAGGCGCTGACGTAGCCGGTGCCTCTGTAGGTGATGACGGCCTGGCGGGAGCCGCGCTCCACCTTGACGACCGGCGTGTCGAAGGCGAGAGAGACCGAGCTGTCGGTGCCGTCCGCGACGACGACGCCCATCCGGTGCTCGGTGAACGTGGCGGGCGATGATCCGGCGCCACCGGCGCGCAGGCCGGCCACGTCCGGGTCATCGGCGGGCACCTGGACTTGGTGCGTCACCTTGAGTTCCAGGATCGGGGCGACCAGATAGACGTCGCGCTCGCCCCGGATCTCGGGGTGGTTCAGCCAGGAGCCTGGCTCGGCCGGGGAGAGCGTGATCCAGGTGGTGGCGACGCGCGGTGGTCCGGACGGCCGGGAAGCGCCCTTGGTGACCTGGATCACGGCGCGGCCGAACGGCCCCTGGTCACCGCACTTGACGATCACGTCATAGGCGCCGGGGGTGAGGCCGGCGTCCACCTCGAAGTCGCCCTGCAGATCTGCGGCCACACGCCGATCCATGGACACCGCCCCGTCGAACGCGCCGGAGACGGCGACGGCGCTGGTCTCCGCACAGGGGGCGGTCACCCGCACCTGCTCCGTCCCGGCCGGAAATCTCGGCGGATCGACGACGACACGCAGGGGGTCGGGCTCCGGGTTCTCGGAGGGCTCGGCGACCGGCGTGCCCTCCGTCGCCGGGGGCGGCACGACATGCGCGACCGCCCACAACCCGCCCCCCAGCGCCACCAGCGCGGCCACCACGACGAGCCATCCGCGGCCCGGCCATCCGCGGCCCGGCCATCCGCGGCCCGGCCATCCGCGGCCCGGCCATCTGCGGCTGAGCCCGTCCGGCGACACCCCCACCTCAGCATGATCCAACCCGGACCTCGCAATCAGTCGCCGAGATGCACAATCGTGACGTCGACCGGGCAGATCACCGCAACTCCGACGAGCTCGCGGCGGTGAGCACGGTCTGCCGCTCCTCCCCGGTCGGCGGCCGCACCCAGGTCAGGCCGGGTCCGCCGGCGGTGACCAGATGCGCCGTGGCCTCGCGCAGCAACTCCGCCGCCGCCGCGTCGGGCCGCTCCGCGCGTGCCTCCCGGTAGCGGTCGAGCACCCGGGCCAGATCCAGCATCAACGTGTTGGCGTCCGGACTTCCGCCCTCGTCCCGCGACGTGCCGCCCGGCCGCTCCTCGACCAGCGTGCCGGCCGCGCCGTGCACGAGCTTCCCGTTGACCTGCGGCGACGCCTCCTCCACCGGGGCCGGCTCGGTCGAGGCGGGCTCGGTCGGGGCCGGCTCGGTCGAGGCGGGCTCGGTCGGGGCCGGCTCGGTCGGGATCACGGTGACCCGCAACGAACCGGCGCCGTCGTCGGCGGTCGCGTGGTCGTCGCCGCCGGCGCACACGATCCCGCGCACGGCCTCGGCGAACCGCGTACGGTCCATGCCGTCCACCTCACCGGCCAGCCAGTCGCGGCGCAGATGCAGCACTCCGGGCCGCTCCGCGTCCGCGCACCACGCCATCAGCCCCGCCACCGTGCCCTGCGGATCATGCATCGCGGCGTCCCCTCTGGCCGCGAACCCGTCGGCGAGCAGCTGCAGCGAGATCAGCAGCGGCGGCTCGTCCACCGTGAGCACCCCCTGCTCCCCGGCGACGCTCAGCGGATGGCCCGCGTCACGATAGGCCCGCAGGCCCTCCATGAACGCGGCCTCCGCCTCGGACGAAAGCCGGAGCCCCCAGCCGCCCGTCCCCGCGGTGTCGAACGTCGTCTCCCCGATGCCGCCGGCGGAATCGCGGCGGAACCACCAGACCGCCGCACCGAGAACGGCGGCGGTCAGCACTAAAACTGCTATCCACACGATGCGTTTACTTTCCCCTCGTATGTTCCCGAGGTAGCAGCGTAGTGCGATCTAGCCTCATAAAGCCGCACATTTCCGCAAAAGTCGGGCGTCGTCGCCACACCGGGTGATCTGGCCGGTCAGGTCGGCGACCCGCGCTCGCCACGTTCACGGGAACCGCGCCGCCTCCCGCGATCGCCCGCGCACACGGGCCGCACGATGCGCGCGGGGTGAGATTTCCTCCACCGGAAGACCGGAATTGTTTTCCTGAGGAATTCTCTCATCCTCCGATTAGCCGCCCGCTTCTCAACCGGGACGATCGGACATGTACACTCCATTCCGATATCGAACAGTAGCGCTTAGTAACGCACATGCCTACGGCAAAGGGCGGGTCCGCGCATCGGACAGGACGTTCCCGGCCCTGACGGAGCGCGGAGCCGCACATGCACCCACTGCACCTGACCACCAGCCGCCATAACGGCACCCTGACCCTCAGCGTGGCCGGAGAGCTCGACATCGCCACCACCGAGCTGCTCCGCGGCCACCTGCTGGAGCTGCTGCGGGAGGCCGGCCGCCGGCCGGCCACGCTGGTCATCGAGCTGAGCCGCCTGTCCTTCATCGACGCGGCCGGACTCGGCGTCCTCGTCTCCATCCGCAACCAGGCCGAAGGCCAGCGCACCCCGCTGCGGATCGCGAACATTCCGCCCGTCATGCGGCGGCTCCTGCGCATCACGGGACTGGACGGCCACCTCACCTGATCGGCGGCTGCCGCGCCGCACGGGCTGGACGACCACTCACCCGATCGGCGGGCGGGACGGCCACCTCACTTGCGCGGCGGCGCCTGTAGGTTGTGGCCATGATGCAGGTGCCCGATGAGATACCCGTCAGGCTGGAAGACGGGTTCGAGCGGATCAAGCGGGAGCTCGAGCTCCCCGCCGGCTTCCCCGACGCCGTGCTCGACGAGGCCTCGTGGGTGGCTCAGGTGCCCAGGCTCGCCGCCGAGGACCTGTCGCACATGCCGTTCGTCACCATCGACCCGCCCGGCTCGATGGACCTCGATCAGGCCGTCCACCTGGAGCGGCTGGGCGCCGGCTACCGCGTCTGGTACGCCATCGCCGACGTCGGCGCCTTCGTCCGCCCGGGCGGGGTCATCGACGCCGAGGCCCGCGCCCGCGGCGCGACGATCTACCTGCCCGCGGGCCGGGTGCCGCTGCATCCCCAGGTGTTGTCGGAGGACGCGGCCAGCCTGCTGCCCGGCGCGCTGCGCCCGGCCGCGGTGTGGCGGATCGACCTCGACGCCGATGGGCGCATGCTGGGCGCCGACGTGCAGCGGGCCCTCGTCCGCAGCCGCGAGCGCCTCGACTACGCCTACGTTCAGGCGGCCGTCGACACCGGCACCGCCGACGGCACGCTGGGGCTGCTGGCCGAGATCGGCGGGCTCAGGCTGGCCCTCGAACGCGCGCGCGGCGGCGTCACCCTCCCCACTCCCGATCAGGAGATCGTGGCGGGCGACGGCGGCTACCGGCTGGAGTTCAGGATGCCGCTGGCCGCCGAGGCGTGGAACGCGCAGATCTCGCTGCTGACCGGCATGGCCGCGGCGGCGATGATGCTGGACGCCGAGATCGGCATCCTGCGCGTGTTGCCCCGGCCGCACGCCGTCGACCTGGCGAAGGTCCGCCGGGTGGCGCAGGCGCTGGACGTGCCGTGGCCCGACGGGGCCGGCTACGGCGAGGTGGTGCACGACCTGGATCCGAAGCAGGCGCGGCACGCCGCGTTCCTGCACGAGTCGAAGGTGCTGCTGCGCGGCTCCGGTTACGTGGCCTTCGACGGCGCGCCGCCCCGGCTGGCCGAGCACGCGGCGGTGGCGGCCCCGTACGCGCACGTCACGGCGCCGCTGCGGCGGCTGACCGACCGCTACGCGACCGAGGTGTGCCTGGCGGTCGCCGCGGGCGAGCCGGTGCCCTCCGGCGTGCGGGCGGCGCTGGCGAACCTGCCCGACATCATGGCGGCGACCGGGCGGCGCGCGGGCGCGGTGGATCGCGCGTGCGTGGATCTGGTGGAGGCGTTCGTGCTGCGGGACAGGATCGGGCAGGCGTTCGAGGCGATGGTGATCGACGTGGACGAGCGGCGCGGCGGCGGTCAGGTGCAGCTCGGCGACCCGGCCGTGATCGCCCGCTGCGACGGCGACCTGCCCCTCGGGGAGCGGATCACCGTACGCCTGGCGCGGGCGGATCCGGCGACCCGCGAGGTGCGCTTCACCCCGGCCTGACCCCGCCGTCCCCGCCGCCCGATCAGGCCCGCATCCCCTGGCAGATGACCTCGGCCAGTCGCACCGCCCCGCCTCTGGCCCGCGCCCTGCGCTCGGCGACCAGGCCGCCCCGTAACAGGTCCAGCACGTCGCCGGCCACCAGGTCCCGCCGCACCGCGCCGGCCCGCTGCGCCCTGTCCAGCAGCCGCCGCACCACACCGGCGAAGTCGTCCTGCAACGTCGAGCCCTGCCTGAACGCCATCCCGGAATCGCTCTCCAGCATCTCGCACAGCGCCTGGTTGGCCGACGCCTGCTCGATCACCCGCGAGAACCAGCCGAAGAACGCCTTGCCCGCGTCCTCGGACGTGCTCAGCGCGCGCCCGTCGGCCACGAACCGCTCGATCCGCCCGAGCAGCACCGCCTCGAACAGCGCCTCCTTGGTCGGGAAGTGCCGGTAGACGGTGCCCACGCCGAACCCGGCCCGCCGGGCGATCTCGTCGAAGGAGATGGTCAGGCCGTCACTGGCCAGGGCCTCCTGCGCGATCTGCAGGACTCGCTCGCGGTTGCGCCGCGCGTCGGCGCGCAGCGGCCGGGCGGAGCTGTGGTCGTCGCCCATGACATCAACCTGCCTTCGACAAACGGAGAGGGCTCTCCGATTCTATCGAGGACATTTCTCACCTTCACCCCAAATCCGCAACCGGCATCGCACGACGGCACCCGCCCTCCTCGGGCGGGTGCCGTCAGCCGGTACGTACGGGCACATCAGGGCGGAGCCGACAACCGCGCCGCGTGGCCGGGAATGCCGACCCGCTTGAGCCGGATACGGTCCTCCCTCGGCACCGGCTCCACCTCCACCGTCCTGGCCCCCTCGGGCACGTGCCGCAGATCATGCGTGATCAGCAGCGTCGTCCGGCCGGCCATGAGCCGGCGCAACGGCTTCATGATCTGCGCGACCGTGGCCTCGTCCAGCCCGTTCATCGGCTCGTCGAGCACCAGCACCGGCGCGTCCCGCAGAATGGCCCTGGCGATGGCGATGCGCTGCCGCTGCCCGCCGGACAGGAGCCGTCCCCGCTGCCCGACCGGCGTGTCGTAGCCCTGGGGCAGCAGTTTGACGAAGTCGTGCACCCCCGCCGCCTCGGCCGCCCTGATCACCTCGTCCAGTGCGGCGTCCGGCCGGCCGTAGGCGATGTTGTCGCGCACGGACCCCGAGAACAGCAGCGTCTCCTGGTGCAGGACCGTGACGTTGTCACGCAGCGACCGGCGCGTCAGGCCGCGCAGGTCGGTGCCGTCCAGCAGGACGCGCCCCGCGTCCGGGTCGTAGAAGCGCAGCAGCAGCTTGGCCAGCGTGGACTTGCCCGCCCCGCTGGGCCCGGTGAGGACGACGACCTCGCCGGGCGCCGCGGCGAACGTCACGTCCCGCAACACCGGCCGCCCCCGCCCCGGATAGGTGAATCCGACCCCCTCGAACTCGACGAGGCCGCGGCTGCTCCCGGCCGCCACGGCGCCCGGGTCGTCGGTCACGGCGGGCCGGGCCCCGAGGACCTCGATCACCCGGTCGGACCCCGCCGCCGCCTCCGAGACCGTCAGGGCCAGCTCCCCCAGGCTCTGCACGGCCGGGTACAGCAGGGCCAGGTAGGCCGCGAAGGCCAGCAGGCCGCCGATCGTCAACCGGCCCGCGGCGATCTCCCACGCCCCGAACCCGAGGATGACGATCAGGCAGACGGTCTCGATGACCTGCACGGCCGGGCCGTACAGGCCGGACAGCCACGCCTGGGACATGTTGGCGCTCAGCCAGCGGCGGCCCTCTCCGTGCAACCGCCGCGACTCCGTCCCCTGCCTGTTGTACGCCTGCACGAGCGGCTGGTTGGCCAGCCCCTCCTCCAGGACGCTGTTCATGGCCCCGTTGCTGGCGCGCTCCCGCGCGGCGGCCGTCCTGAACCGGGCCGCGAACAGCTTGGAGATCACCAGGAACGCCGGGATCAGCGCCATCGTGACGAGCGCGAGGTCCCAGCGGATGAAGAAGGCGGCCCCCGCGAAGAACACCACGCTGGCGACCGTGGTGACCATCTTGACCAGCCCCGACCCGACGAGTTCCTCGATGGCCTCGATGTCGTCGGTGAGGCGGGCCATCAGATCGCCCAGCCGCCGGTTCTCCGAGAAGTCGGGCGCGAGCGTCTGCAGGTGCTCGAAGACCCGGTCGCGCAGCGCGAGCAGGAATCGTTCAGCGCCGAGCGCGGTGGCGTACGTGCCGGCGAAGGAGGCCACCCCGGCGACCGCGGCGAGGCCGAGCCAGCTGAACGCGGGCGTCCAGAACGCCGCCAGATCCCGGGTTGTAAGGACTTTATCGGTGATGTGACCGAAGAGGCGAATTGCGGCTACCTCACAGAGCGCGGCCACGATGGCGAACACCACCCCGGCCGCGAAAAAGCGCCGCAATCCCCGAGTGTCCGGCCAGAACTCGCGAAAGGTGCGGCGAAGCGAAATCGCCGGCGCGAGTTCACGGCCGGAGGCGCTCAAGGAGAGCCGGCGGCCAGGCCGCCGGCTCTCACGGGTGTTAACTAGCACCCCCACCACCGACGGCGGCAGCCCCAGCCCCAGCGGCGACGACGGCGCCTACGGCAGCCCCATCCCTGCTGGTACCCGACCTGAGAGAACTTCGCGCTAGCCATGTTTCCTCCCCCGTTGGCTGACATCTGCACAATTTGGACGCTAGCACCTGAATTGCGATAAAGCACGAGATATTGTGCGATTCCAACAAGGTTTGACCAGTAAATCCAGCAGACAAAGGGAAATCCGCACGGCTGTTAAATCATGCGTAAATGAGTAAAGTCGCCGGCCGGAGTCAGGCGAAAGTCAAGGATGCTTATCAGAACTGGTTCTCAGACACATCCGCGCCTTACACGAAGAGTTACTCTCAGCGGTCAATTAATTACAGAAAGTAACAGAATGCGCGTGCGGCTTTCCGTCAATTCACTCGATACTTTGGTTCGTTGGAGTGACCGCCCGCCCCTGACATCCTGGACCCATGGCGTTCCTCGGTGTGATCCTCATGATCCAGGGCTTCGGCGGCCTCATCGCCCGCCACATCTTCGACAGAGACTTCGGCGTGCTGCACAACTGGCTCGACGGCGGCCCGCTGACGGCCGTGAACATCGCGGCGGGCCTGGCCGGCCTGGCGCTGACGGTGCTGAGCGGCCGGAAGAAGGAGACCGAGTAGAACGCGGCGGCGGCCGGGCACCCGCCCGGCCGCCGCGCGAACACGCCGAGGATCAGGTCAGCGAGGAGTAGGCCACCACGCCCCGGCGCATGGCGTCCATGGCCTTCCCCGCCGTCTGCTTGATCTTGCTGCCCTGCGGCGCCGCGTTTCCGAGCTGCCCCAGCAGGTCCATCAGCTGCTTGATCCAGCGGACGAAGTCGCCGGCGGCCAGCTCGTTGCCGTTGATGCCCTCCATGAGCACGGCGTCCAGATTGTGCCCCTTGGTCCAGCGGAACGCCGCCCACGCGAAGCCCAGATCGGGCTCACGGATCGTGGAGAGGCTGTGGTCGGACTCGATGCCTTCCAGCTCGCCCCACAGCCGCATCATGGCCGTCAGCGCGTCCTGGGCCCGCCCGGCGGGGATCTTGGGCCGGCGGGCGTCGTCGGACGCCCGTGCCTCGAACACCAGCGCCGAGACGCACGCGGCCAGCTCGGCCGGCTCCAGCTCCTCCCACAGGCCGTTGCGCAGGCACTCGGCGGTGAGCAGGTCGAGCTCGGTGTAGAGGCGGCCGAGGCGCCGGCCCTCGTCGGTGACGGCCTCGTCGTCGAGGTAGCCGAGCTGCTCCAGGACCGAGCAGATGCGGTCGAAGGTACGGGAGATCACGTGGGAGCGGCCCTCGACGCGGCGCCGCAGCCCCTCGGTCTCGCGCAGCAGCTTGTAGTAGCGCTCGGCCCAGCGGGCGTGGTCCTCGCGCTCGTCGCAACCGTGGCACGGATGCTGGCGGATGCTCCGGCGCAGCTCGTTGACCTCGTCGTCCTCCATCGTGTGGTCGCGCGCCCTGACCGGCTTGCCGAGGTCGCGGTCGCCCATCTTGGCGAGCAGCGTGGAGATGAGGTTGGCACGCTCCTTGGGCGAGCGCGCGTTGAAGTTCTTCGGGATGCGCAGCTTCTCGATGGGCTCCACCGGCACCGGGAAGTCGGCCGGGTCGAGCTTCTTGACCTGCTTGCCGATCGTCAGCACCAGCGGGTTGGGCCCCTGGCCGCGCGGGTTGCGCCCCGGATCGAGCACGATGGCCAGGCCGGCCCGGCGTCCGCCGGGCACCCGGATCACGTCGCCGGGCTGCAGCTCCTCCAGCGACCGCACGGCCGCCGCCCGCCTGGCGGCGCCGCGCTGCTTGGCCAGCTCCGCCTCGCGGTCGGACAGCCTGCGGCGCAGCGCGGCGTAGGCGGGGAAGTCGCCCAGGTGGCACGTCATGGCCTCCTGGTAGCCCTCCAGGGCCTCCTCGTGCTTGCGGAGCTGCTTGGCCAGCCCCACGACCGCGCGGTCGGCCTGGAACTGGGCGAACGACTCCTCCAGCAACGCCCTGGCGCGCTCCCTGCCGAACTGGCCGACGAGGTTGACCGCCATGTTGTACGAAGGCTGGAAGCTGGAGCGCAGCGGGTAGGTCCGGGTGCTGGCGAGGCCCGCGACCGACAGCGGATCCATGCCCGGCTGCCACAACACCACGGCGTGGCCCTCGACGTCGATCCCGCGCCGCCCGGCCCGGCCGGTGAGCTGGGTGTACTCCCCGGGTGTCAGGTCGGCGTGGGTCTCGCCGTTCCACTTGTCGAGCTTCTCGATCACCACGCTGCGGGCCGGCATGTTGATGCCCAGCGCCAGCGTCTCGGTGGCGAACACGGCCTTGACCAGCCCGCGCGTGAACAGCTCCTCGACGACCTCCTTGAAGGCCGGCAGCATGCCCGCGTGGTGGGCCGCCAGGCCGCGCTCCAGGCAGTCGCGCCACTCCAGGTAGCCCAGCACCGTCAGGTCCTCGTCGGGCAGGTGCGCCGTGCGCTCGTCGACGAGCTGCCTGATCTCGTGCCGCTCGCGGTCGGTGGTGAGCCGGATGCCGGCCTGCAGGCACTGGCGGACGGCCGCGCTGCAACCGGCCCGCGAGAAGATGAACGTGATCGCCGGCAGCAGCCCCTCGGCGTCGAGCTTCTCGATGACCTGCACGCGGTCCGCCGGCCGGGAACGCTGCGGGCGGCCGTAGCCGCGCCGGCCGCGGCCGGCCGTCAGGCGCTCGGCGTCACGCGTGACCCGCATCAGCGTCGGGTTGATGCGCGGCGTCAGCTCGTCGGCCACGAACAGGTCGTAGACGCGGTTGCCGACCAGCATGTGCTGCCACAGCGGCACCGGGCGGTGCTCGTCGACGATCACCGAGGTGTCGCCGCGCACGTCGCCCAGCCACTCGCCGAACTCCTCGGCGTTGCTGACCGTCGCCGACAGCGCCACCAGCCGGACCGACTCCGGCAGGTGGATGATGACCTCTTCCCACACCGCCCCGCGGAACCGGTCGGCCAGGTAGTGGACCTCGTCCATGACCGCGAAGCCCAGCCCGGCCAGCGTCGCCGAGCCGGCGTAGAGCATGTTGCGCAGCACCTCGGTGGTCATGACCACGATCGGGGCCTCGCCGTTGACGCTGTTGTCGCCGGTCAGCAGGCCGACCTTGGCGGTGCCGTAGCGTTTGACCAGGTCGTTGTACTTCTGGTTGGACAGCGCCTTGATCGGCGTGGTGTAGAAGCACTTGCGGCCCTGCTCCAGGGCCAGGTGCACGGCGAACTCGCCGACCACCGTCTTGCCCGAGCCCGTGGGCGCCGCCACCAGGACGCCGTCACCGGCCTCCAGGGCCCGGCAGGCGTCGAGCTGAAAGTCGTCCAGCTCGAAGTCGTAGTGACTGCGGAACGATTTGAGAGCCGCCCCGTCGTCCCCGTGCTTCTGACGGAAGGCCGCGTAGCGTTCCGCTGGCGTTGTCATACCTGCCAGCCTACCGAAATCGGCATTCCGGTCCGTCCCGCCCGTTCCCCGGTGGCCCCAGCAATTCCGGCCGAGTGCGCCCCACGCGCACGACACAACACCATATAGGCACCCTAAGGTGATCACTCATCACTGTCCACCCCAAACTGTACAGTCTGGACTGAAGGTTCTACCGTGGGCGTCATGGACGACAGCGGAGACGAGCTGGCGGCCCGCGCGGCGGGCGACGTCTGGGTCGTATTCAGCCGCCTGCGACGCAGGCTCAAGGACCTGGCCGGCGAGGGCGACCTCACCCCGGCCCAGGTCTCCGTGCTGGCCCGGCTGGACAAGCAGGGGCCCGCGTCGGCCAGCGACCTGGCCGCGGCCGAGCGGGTACGCCCCCAGTCCATGGCCAAGATCGTCACCGCGCTGCGCGAGGCGGGCCTCGTGCAGCGGCACCCCGACCCGCAGGACGGGCGCCGCCAGCTCGTCACCCTGACCGCCCAGGGCCGCGAGCACCGGCTCGGCGACCGCCGGGCCCGCCAGGAGTGGCTGGCGCGGACCCTGCGGGAGCGGTGCGCCGAGGAGGAGCTGCGCGCCGTCATCGAGGTGATGGCGCTGCTGGACGACGTGGCGCACGCATGACACGGCGCGGCGGGCCCGCGTATCCGGCGGACGCCTTTACAAAGTAGATCTCACGCGATGACGCGCAGCGCGCCCGGCCGCACCTCGCAGTCCACCGGCACCGGCCCGACCCGTTCGCCGTCGGCGTAGACGACGGTGTCGGCCGCCTCCAGCCGCACGCTGCGCACCCGCCGCACCGTCACCGCCCGGTGCCCCACGTGCGTCCCCCGGTACACGCTGGGGAAGACCCGCAGGAACTCCGCCTTCGACACGGCCTCCAGCATCACCACGTCCAGCAGCCCGTCGTCGGGCCGCGCGTCGGGGCACACCCGCATGCCCGCGCCGTAGGACCGCGTGTTGCCGACGGCCACCAGCATGGCCTCCCGCTCGATCACCTCGTCCCCGTCGAAGGTGACCCGGAACGGGATCGGCCGGAACGAGCGCAGCTCCCCCGCCGTCGCGACCAGGTAGCGCGCCATGCCGGGCGGCCAGGTGAGCCGGTTGGCCCGCTCGTTGACCCGCGAGTCGAACCCGCAGCACAACACCCCGGCGAACAGCTCGTCGGCCTGCCCGGCCCGGACGCGGGCGACGTCCACCAGCCGCGACTTCATCCGCAACACCGCGCGGGCGGCGGCGATGGGGTTGCCGGGCACGCCGAGCGCGGCCGCGATGTCGTTGCCCGTGCCCGCGGGGATGATGCCGAGCGGCACGTCGGTGCCGGCCACAGCCTGCACGGCCAGGTGCACCAGGCCGTCGCCGCCGAAGGCCACGAGCGCGTCTGGGCGCTCGGCGACGGCGGTGCAGGCACGTTCCAGGGCGTCGGTGGCGTTCTCTCCGACGATCACCGACAGCTCGGCCCCTCCGGCGCGCAGGCGGCGCGCCACGGGTTCGAGCAGTCGCAGCGTACGGCCGCCGCGGGCGGCGGGGTTGACGAGCAGGGCGAGTTGAGGGGACACGCCCGGAATTTATCGCTTATCGCCCGGAACCGGAATCCTCTGGGGTGCGCTTCTCTTAGGTGCGCTTCGCATCGGGATCATCGTCGATGGGCGTCGCGGGGTCCACCGGCGCGGCGTCGCCGACCGGCGCGGAGTCCTCGATGAGCTCCGAGGCCTCGTCGTCGGACAGATGCGAGAAGTCGTCTCCGGCGGGCGTGCGTCTCTCGCGCAGCCACATGACGCTTTCGGCGACGAAGTACAGGATGATCATCGGGGCGGCCAGCGCCATCATCGTGATCGGGTCGCCGCCGGGGGTGACGATCGCGCCGAAGACGAACATCGCGAAGACCACCGTACGGCGGTGCTTCTTCACGGTGCTGTGGGACAACACGCCGATGAAGTTGAGGAAGACCAGCAGCAGCGGAAGCTCGAACGAGATGCCGAAGATCAGCAGCATGATCAGGACATAGTCGAGGAAGTCGTCGATGCCGATCGTGGCGACGGTTCCGTCGAGCGAGAACCCCAGCAGGATGCCGAGGCTGGTGTCCATGATGACGTAGGCCAGTCCGGCGCCCAAGGCGAACAGCGGGACGGCCAGGCCGAGGAAGGCCAGGGAGTAACGCTTCTCGGTGCGGTAGAGGGCCGGGGTGACGAACGCCCAGATCTGGTAGAGCCAGGCCGGCGAGGACACCACCAGGCCGATCATCAGCGAGACCTTCAGCGTGATGAAGAACGACTGGAAGATACCGCTGTAGGTCAGGCTGCACGTCCCGTTGAGCTGGCGCGACTGGGGCGTCTCACAGTAAGGCGCCTTGATCAGCTCCCACACCGGATCGAAGAAGATCCATCCGATGATGATGCCCACCACGATCGCGCCCAGCGCGAGGAGCAGCCGGTTGCGCAACTCGCGCAGGTGCTCCATCAGGGGCATGCGGCCTTCGGGGTCGGACGCGGGGCGGCTCGACCGTTTCAGCAGCGCCATCTAGCAGTCCAGGTGACGAGGAGGGACGGGGATCAGAGACGCTTGTCGGCCTGCGCGGCGCCGGCGCGCAGGCGGGCGGCCTGCTCCTCAAGCTGGCGGGCCTGCTCCTCGGCGGACAGCGCCGGGGCGGGGGCCGGAGCCGGAGCGGTGGGGGCGGAGGAGAGCTGCTGCGGCTGCACGGGCTCGGGCTGCGCCGGAGCGGGGGCCTGCGCCTGGGCCTGCACGGTGTGCTCGGTGTCATCGTCGTCGCGGAGCTTGGCGGTCTCCGACTTGAAGATGCGCAGGGACCGGCCGACGCCGCGGGCCATCTCGGGCAGCTTCTTCGCACCGAACAGCAGGACGAGCGCCAGCAGGATGATCAGAAGTTCGGGAACTCCAAGGTTCGGCATGTAAACGCCCTTTTCTAGCGATTGCCTGTTTCAGCCACGATCGTACGCTGCCCGGGGCGTGCTCTCATCCCCCCGGGGCGCCAATCTGGGCCGCCTCGGCTCGAGCTGGGCCTTCGCCTCGGCGACTTCCCTCATCAGCGTACGTGCCGCCGCGACGATCCGGGCGCCGGCGATCCCTAGCACGACCAGCCCGGCCAGCCCGAGGCCCGCGGCCAAGAAGATCCACGTCATGGCTGGTGAGCGTACAGGGCCAGGGCGCGTTCGGCCTCCTGCCGCACGGTCTCGGCCATCGCGGGCGGTGAGACGACCCGGCCGGTGTCGCCCAGGCGCAGCGCCAGCTTGATGATCCAGTCCTCGTCGCGGGCCCGCAGCGTCACCCGCAGCCGCCCCTCGCCGAGCTCGGCGATCCGCTCGCACGGGTAGTACTCGGCCACCCACCGGCCCGCCGCGCTGACCTCCAGCTCGACCAGCTCGTCGGTCGGCGAGGGCCGGAAGACGCCCTGGGCGACGTCGATGGGCTCGGCCTCCGCCGGCGGATCGGCGGCCACGTCGAGCACGTCCACGCCGAGCACCCGGTCCAGGCGGAACAGCCGCATCGCCTCGGCCCGGTAGCACCAGCCCTCCAGGTAGGCGCGGCCGTCGACGACCACGACCCGCATGGGGTCGACCTCGCGCGGCGTCACCTCGTCGCGGCCTGGCACGTAGTAGCGCAGCGACAACCTGCGGCCCCGCCTCAGCCCGTCGCGAACCCGCGGCAGCGCGTCGGGGGCGGCGTCGACGTCCACGGTGACCTGGCTGCTGACGGTGGCCGCGCCCTCGCCCGCGGCCCGTTCCAGCTTGGCCGTCACGCGGGGCAGCGCGTCGCCCGGCACCTCGGCCAGCTCAGGGGTGGCGGCCAGCATGCGCAGGGCGACCAGCAGCGCGCTGGCCTCGTCGATGCCGAGCCGCAGCGGCCTGGCGATGGTGTCGGCGTTGTCGATGATGATCTCGCCGCCGTCCCAGGACACGTCGATCAGGTCGCCGGGGGTGTGCCCCGGCAGCCCGCACATCCAGACGAGCTGCAGGTCGTCGATGAGCTGCTTGTCGCTCAGCCCGAACACCGCGGCCACCTCGCCGACCTGCGCCCCGGGATGGGACATCAGGTACGGCACCAGCGCCAGCAGCCTCGGCAGCCGGTCAGCCGACCCACTCATGCGCAGGCCCCTTTCAATCGGCGGATGACGGCCTCGCGGGCGTCCGGCGGCTCGACGACCTCGACGTCGGCGCCGAGGCTGGCCATCCAGCCGGCCAGCCGTTCGGCGTCGGAGAAGGGCAGTTCGGCCTCGTCCCACCCGTCGGTGCCCTGGTGCACGGCCCTGGCGAGCTGCCGCAGGCCCTCGCACACCCCCTGGCGCACCCGGACGACGGCCACCCGCTCCTCCAGCGGCTCGTCGGGGAAGCCGACCATGGCCCGCAGGTCGACGCCCTCGGGCACCTCGACCGCGCCCGGCCGGCCGGTGGCGGCGACCTGGCCGCTGATGCGGCTCAGCCGGAAGGCGCGCGGGGCGTCCCTGTCGCGGTCGAAGCCGGCGAGATACCAGCGGCCGCGGCGGCTGACCACGCCCCACGGCTCCACCGTGCGGCTGCGGACGGTCTCGCTGCCGGAGGCCCGGTAGTCGAAGCGCACCACGCGCCGGTCGCGCACGGCGTCCCACAAGGCGGGGAAGGCCGGGTCGCGGGTGTCGACGCGCAGCTCAAGGGCGCCGGTGCCGACGGGGGCGTCGGTGGCCACGCCGCCGGCGCGCAGCTTCAGCAGCGCCCCCGAGGCGGCCTCGGCCAGGCTCGCGCGCTGCCACACCTGCGCGGCCAGGCCCAGGACCGCCGCCTCGTCGGGCTCCAGGGTGATCTCGGGCAGCTCGTACGACTGCCGCTCGATCCGGTAGCCCGGCTCGTCCTCCCACGGGTCGCGCACCACGTCGATGGGGATGCCGATCTCGCGCAACTCGTTCTTGTCCCGCTCGAACATGCGCTGGAACGCCTCGTCGCCATCGCGGTCGTATCCGGGCACGGCCTGGCGGATCTGCTCGGCCGACAGCGGGCGGCGGGTGGCGAGCAGGCAGATCACGAGGTTGAGCAACCGTTCCGTCTTCCGGCGCGACATCCGCACTCCTCCTTCATCGGCGCTACCCTGCCCCCGTGATCAGATGGCGCAAGGGCGAGGTCGTTCGGATCCGACGCGAGTGGCCGGGAGCGGTGGAGCTGGACGTCGCCGTCCCCGAGGGGGAGTGCCGGGCGCTGGCGTATCCGCCGTTGGTGGGGCGTCCGGAACCCGGTGACGAAGTGCTGCTCAACACGACCGCGCTCGCGATGGGTCTCGGTACGGGAGGTTACGCCATGGTGGTGGCCGTCCCTAACCGTTTGCCGCAAGATCCTGAGGGGCCCGGGCACCTGGTGAAGGCCAGGTACACCCCGCTGCAGGCCACCGTGCAGGGCGCGGACGAGCAGGATTCCCCCTATCACGACCGTTTGCGGGAGGCCGACTCCCTCGACGGGATGCCGGTGATCGTGGCGGATCTGCACTCGGCGCTGCCGGCGATCCTGTGCGGTCTGTACGCCGCGGCGCCCGCCACGCGGGTGGCCTACGTGATGCTGGACGGCGGCGCGCTGCCCGCCTGGTTCTCGATGGCGGCGGCCCGGCTGCGCGAGATCGGCTGGCTGGCCGGGGTGGTCACGGTCGGGCAGGCGTTCGGCGGCGACCTGGAGGCGGTCACCGCCCACACCGGGCTGCTGGCGGCCCGGCACGTGCTGGAGGCCGACGTGGCGATCGTCACGCAGGGGCCGGGCAATCTGGGCACGGGCACCCGGTGGGGCTTCTCCGGCGTCTCGGCGGGCGAGGCGGTGAACGCGGCGAGCGTGCTGCTCGGCCGCCCGGTGGCGGCCCTGCGGGTCAGCGAGGGCGACCGGCGCGAGCGCCACTACGGCGTCTCCCATCACTCGCTGACCGCCTACGGCCGGGTCGCGCTGGCGCCGGCCGACGTGCCGGTGCCGGTGCTGCCCGGCGCGTTCGGCGAGCGGGTCAGGGACCAGGCCGAGCTGCTGGCCGTACGCCACCGCCTGGTCCCGGTCCCGGTGGACGGCCTGCACGAGGCGCTGCGGGACTCACCGGTGCGGTTGTCGACGATGGGCCGGGGGCTGACGGAGGACCTGGCCTACTTCCTGGCCTCGGCGGCGGCGGGCAGGCTGACGGCCTCGCTGCTGTCGTAGCCGTCCTTGTAGGTGAAGGCCGCGGGGCTCGGCCCCGCGGCCTTCAGGTGCTCCAGCCGCGCCATCGCCTCGGCCAGCGACGGGATGCGCCCTTCGGGGACCCACCACATCACCATGTACGGCTCCGCCATCCGCAGGAACCACTCCCTGCGGCGGCGCAGCACGTCCAGATGGGCACTGCGGTAGGTGTAGTCCCAGAGCGTCTCCCGCGACTCCCACACCGAGAAGTTGACCAGCAGATGGTCGCCGTAGCCGTGGATCGTGGTGGCCGCCGGGTCGTCCTCGCTCGCCTTCAGCCGCCACACGAACCCCGGCGCCTCGTCGGCGAGGGCGTTGACGGGGGCGAGCAGGGCCACGAACTCGGCGAGCTCGGGCGAGGCGACGGGGGCGCGCAGGTGAGCGATGTTCAGCTGGGCGAGGTGCATGGGCCCAGCACACCATCACCCGGCTTCTATGTCAACGTCTATTTGTTTTAGTGAGACGCAACATTCGCCGGGGCGCGGGTCGAGCGCCGCCCGGCCGGGGTCGTCGCCGAGCCCTTCGAGCAGCCCCTGGCACAGGGCCAGGTTGATCGAGCACACCAGCAGCGGCTGTTCCCCGGCCAGAACGTGGAAGGGGCAGTTGCGCAGCCGCGTCACGCCGCCCTCCGCGTACGGCTCGTAGCCGCGCGAGGCCAGCACCCGCTCGGCGGGCTCACCCCGGTGCCGCCCGGCCATCCGGGCGCCGGCCTCGCGCGCCGACCGCTCGGCCTGCTCCTCGGCCCCGAGCTCGTCCACCACGTGCGCCAGGACCGAGGCGAGCGCGGCGTAGTCGCGCGGCGGCAGGCTCACCGAACGCTCGCCCTTGGCCCTGCGGTAGACCTTGGCCGGCCGGCCGCTGCCCGGCCCCTTCTTCTCCTGCTGCCGCAACCCGCTCTCCAGCAGGCCGGCCTCGACCAGCTTGTCGAGATGGTGCCCGGCCAGCGTCCTGGACACGCCCGCGGCCTCGGCAGCCTCCGTCCTGCCCACGTCGCCGCCACGCGCCGTGACGACCGCGTAGAGGCTGCGGCGTACGGGGTCGTGCAGGAGGGCCAGCGCCTCGAGGTCGTCATCGCTCACACGCGGAGTCTATGAAAGCCGCCGCCCGGCCGGGCCCTTCCCGCTGCCGCACGGGCCGAGGCCCGGCAGCGCCGGGCGGCCGGGCGCGGGGGCCGGTCAGTAGGCGGCGATGACGTCCACGACGAAGACGAGGGTGTCGGAGCCCTTGATGCCGAACGCCGGATGGCCGGGCTCGCCATAGCCGTACGCGGGCGGGACGATCATCAGGACCCGGCTGCCGGCGGGCACGCCGACCAGGGCCTTGTCCCAGGCCTTGATCACGCTGCCGTCCCCGATCCTGAACGCCTTGGGCCGCCCGCTCGTCCAGGTCGCGTCGAAGACCCGCCGCGGGCCCCAGATCGCGCCCTCGTACTGCGTGACGACGAGCTGCCCCGCCTGTGTCGCCCGCCCGCGGCCTCTGACCAGCACCTTGGCGGCGAACCCGGCGGGCGGCGCGGTCGCGGGCACCGCGAGCCGGGGCCGGGCCCCGCCGGTGACCCGGACGCCCGCCAGCGTGCCGCCGCTCCCCTCGACCGAGACGCCCTTGGCGTGCGCGCCGAGGATGTCGACGACGTAGAACAGCTCCTCGCCGGGCTCGACGCCGCGCGGCGGGTTGGGACCGAAGCCGTCCTGGGGCGGGATGGCGGCGATGACCCGGCTGCCCACCGTGCGGTCCCGCAGCGCCGTGTCGAGCCCGGGCACGAGCCCGCCGACGGGGAAGGCGGCCGGGGTGCCGCGGTTGAAGCTGGAGTCGACCAGGCGGTTGCGCCCGCCGTCCCACACGTGCGCGGTGTACTGGACGATCGCCACGTCGTCCTGGTGCAGCCGCGCGCCCGTGCCCGTGGCCAGCTCGTCGACCTGGAGTCCGGCCGCGGGCTTGCCGCCGGGGAAGACGATCGTCGGCCGGGCGCCGAACGCGCCGCCCACCCGCAGGTCCAGAGCGTCGGCGGCCTGCCCCGTGCAGCCGGCCGCCAGCAGCGGCGCCAGCAGTGACAACGCGGTGACACGGCGGAGCATCGGCCCTCCTGCGCGGGACGGCCCGGCGGCGCTGCGCCACCGGGCCTGCAGATGCTACCGCGTCACGCCTCGGCGAACGGCCGGAACGCCCATCCGCGACTCAGTAGGCGGCCAGGATGTCCACCACGAACACCAGGGTGCTCTTGGCCGGGATGCCCTGCTGCTCCTGGTCGCCGTAACCGAGGTCCGGCGGGATGCTCATCACGACCCGGCTGCCGACCGGCACTCCCGCCAGGCCCTGCTGCCAGCCCTTGATCACGCCGCTGAGCGAGAACTCGGCGGGGCTGCCCCGCTCCCAGCTCGAGTCGAACGCCTTGTCGGTGCCCCAGAGCTTGCCGGTGTAGTGCACCACGAGCGTCTGGGTGGCCTGCGCCTTCGGGCCGGTGCCGGTGATGAGCGTCTTGACGACGAGTTCCTTCGGCGCCTTCTCGTCCGTCTTGGTGGTCAGCGTGGGCGCCTTCTCGCCGCCCGGGTTGTCGACCTTGACGCCCTTGATGCTCTCCTTGGTCTCCTTGCCGGTGGCGGCCTTGAGCGCCGGCGGCTGGGCGCCGACCACGTCGAACACGAACACCTTGGTCGGCTCGGCCGGCGTCGTCTGCTGCTGGGCGACCGAGTCGTTGGCGAGGACGGCCAGGAGCCGGCCGCCGTGCTTGACCTTGGTGAAGCCCTCCTGGAGCACATCCGGGAGCTGCTGGTCGATCGCGATCGTCTCAGGCGTCTTGGTGTCGTAGGAGGAGCCCTGGACGGCGTTGCCCTTGCCGTCCCAGTTGTAGACGGTCAGGTTGACGATCACCCTGTCGCCGGACTTGACGCCGGAGCCGTTGCCCGCCTGGATCACCTCGTACGACGACTTCGTCGCCGGCGTGCCGGCCGGGAAGGTCACCGTGGGCTTGGCGCCCACGGCTCCCCCGACCTTCAGCCCCGACGCGGCGGCGGCCCCGGCGGTGGTGGCCCCGGCGGTGGCGGCGGTGCCCGCGCCGTCGTCGGAGCCGCACGCTGCGGCGAGCAAGAGCAGAGGCACGGCGGCCAGTACGGCCAGAGCGCGGCGCATGGGTTTCCCTCGGAAAGACGGCAGATTCGCGTCACACTACCCGACATCACGGTAGGCCCGAGGTAAACGGATCCCTACATGCCCGCTATGAGCTTGTCGACCCGCTCGTCCACACTGCGGAACGGATCCTTGCACAACACCGTGCGCTGGGCCTGATCGTTCAGCTTGAGATGCACCCAGTCGACGGTGAAGTCGCGCCGCTTCTCCTGCGCCTTGCGGATGAACTCGCCGCGCAGCCGCGCCCTGGTCGTCTGCGGCGGCACCGACTTGGCCTCGAAGATCTTCAGATCGGAGGCCACCCGCTCCACCGAGCCGCGCTTCTGCAGCAGGTAGAACAGGCCGCGCTTGCGGTGCACGTCGTGGTAGGCCAGGTCGAGCTGCGCCACCCGCGGCGAGGACAGCGGCAGATCGTACTTCTTCCGGTAACGCTCGATGAGCTGGTATTTCGTCACCCAGTCGATCTCCCGGGAGACCAGGTCGAGGTTGCCGGTGTCGACCGCGTGCAGCGTGCGCTCCCAGAGCTCCAGCACCCGGTGGGCGATGGCGTCGCCGCCGCGGCGCTCGACGAAGTCCTTCGCCTTCGACAGGTATTCCTGCTGGATCTCCAGGCTGGAGGCCTCGCGCCCGTTGGCCAGGCGCACCCGGCGCCGGCCCGTCATGTCGTGGGAGACCTCGCGGATGGCCCGGATCGGGTTCTCCAGCGACAGGTCGCGCATCACCGTGCCCGCCTCGATCATGCGCAGCACCAGGTCGGTGGCGCCGACCTTGAGCAGCATGGTGGTCTCGCTCATGTTGGAGTCGCCCACGATGACGTGCAGGCGGCGGAACCGCTCGGCGTCGGCGTGCGGTTCGTCCCTGGTGTTGATGATGGGCCTGGACCGGGTCGTGGCGCTGGAGACGCCCTCCCAGATGTGCTCGGCCCGCTGCGAGACGCAGTAGACGGCGCCGCGCGGCGTCTGCAGCACCTTGCCGGCCCCGCACACGATCTGCCGTGTCACCAGGAACGGGATCAGCACGTCGGCCAGCCGCCCGAACTCCCCGTGCCGGCCGACCAAGTAGTTCTCGTGGCAACCGTAGGAGTTGCCCGCCGAGTCGGTGTTGTTCTTGAAGAGATAGATGTCACCTGCGATGCCCTCTTCGCGCAGCCGCTTCTCCGCGTCCACGAGCAGGCCCTCGAGAATGCGCTCGCCCGCCTTGTCGTGGGTGACGAGCTCGATGACGTTGTCACATTCGGGTGTTGCGTATTCAGGGTGGCTGCCCACGTCGAGATAGAGACGCGCGCCGTTGCGGAGGAAGACGTTGCTCGATCGGCCCCAGGACACGACCCGCCGGAACAGGTAGCGCGCGACCTCGTCGGGGGACAGCCTGCGCTGCCCCCTGAACGTGCAGGTCACGCCGTACTCGTTCTCCAGCCCGAAGATGCGACGATCCATCACCTCACACTATGCCCACGGATCGGCAAGCGGGAGAGATCTTCCCGGGTGTTTTCACACCCAGCCCTTTTTGCCCGTTTCGTCCCGCGCCCGCCCCTGTGGGGCGCGAGTAGCCCCGGGCGGATGTCAAGGAGTCCAGATCTCCTGGACCTGGACGATCTTCCCCTGGTGAACGGTGATGAGCGACGGCACCTGCTGGCGGCCGTGCCGCTTGGTGAGCACGGTCTTGGAGCAGCGCTTGGCGCCCAGGCCCGTGTTGCGGCCGACCGTCATGTCCGCCATCGACGTCTTGCACCCGTACGCCGACAGGAAGACCACGTTCTTGGCGATCGGCGAGGCGTAGGCCCGGACGTCGCCCTCGGGCGGAGACACGAAGTTGCCCTCGTGCTGGGTGCCCTTCTTCCACTTGATCGGCTCGTACTCGGCCACGCCGCCCCGGACGTAGGTGATCCAGCCGCGCAGGATGCCGTCGCGGCGCGGGCTGATCCGCTTGGTGAAGTCATGCCCGGGATCGGCCTGATAGGTGGTGCCGAACACCTTGGGGGCCTTGTACTTGGGATACGCGGCGTCTTTGGCATACGCGGCCGTGCCGGCGGCCCGGCTCGTGCCGGTGGTGGCGGCGTGGGCGGCCGTGCCGGAGGTCAGCAGCACTGCGGCGGCGGCGCCGGCCAGCAGGCTACGCAGGGGTGTGTTCACAGATCATGAGATCCCCGATCACCCCGCGGAGTTCGGCCCCGCCATTGTGAAACAGCTCACACCCGAACCCGGCCCCGCCCACACGAACGGGGCCGCGCGTGGGCGGCCCCGTTCGGAGAAGGTCCTACAGCGGCGAGGAGCCGTCGTCCACGTCACCTTCGGGCCCTGTGGGAGGCGGCTTCTCCTCCGAGGCGGGCGGCGTGGCATCGGGCGGCGTGGTCGGCGTCGTGGTCGTGGTGGTCTGGCCGAGCAGCCGCTCCAGCCGGCCCCCGGTCAGCCGCAGGAACTTGCGGTGCTCCCGGTTGCGGTCGAGCACCGCCACCTCGAGCTGCCCCACCGGCGGCCGCTCGCCGCCGGGCTCGGTGAGCGCCGCCAGCGCCACCTCCAGCGCGTCGGCCAGCGACATCGACTCGCGGTAACGCTCCTTCAGCCGCCCCGACACGGCCTCCGCCTGCCCGCCCATGGCCGCGAAGCCGTGCTCGTCGAAGACCGACCCGTCGAAGGTCAGCCGGTAGATCGCGTCGCCGTCCTTGTTGTCGCCCACCTCGGCGACGACGACCTCCACCTCCAGCGACTTGATCGACTCGGTGAAGATGCGGCCCAGGTTGGAGGCGTAGAGGTTGGCCAGGCCGCGCCCGGTCACGTCGGAGCGGTCGTAGGTGTAGCCGTTGATGTCGGCGTAGCGGATGCCGCCGAGCCGCAGCTCCTCGAACTCGTTGTAGCGCCCGACGGCCGCGAAGCCGATCCGGTCGTAGATCTCGCTGATCTTGTGCAGCGCCCGCGACGGGTTGGGCGCCACGAAGAGGATGCCGTCGACGTACTGCAGCACGACGACGGACCGGCCCCGCGCGATGCCCTTGCGCGCGTAGTCGGCCTTGTCCCGCATGATCTGCTCAGGGGACGCATATCCAAAAGGCATGGACACGTGCGGTGGTCCTTTCTAGCGCAGCGGGGCGATGGGGCCGTCGGGCGAGATCATGCGGGATTCGAGCATCCGCTCGACGAAGGCGGAGACCTCGCTGTCGGGGAGGCGGCGGAAGCCGTCGCCGTCGATCACCGACACGATCGGCCAGATCTTCCTCGTCACGTCGGGGCCGCCGGTCGCCGAGTCGTCGTCCGCCGCGTCGTAGAGCGCCTGGATGAGGGTCATCACCATGTCGTCGGCCGTGGAGCCGTCACGGTAGAGCTTCTTCAGCGCCCCGCGCGCGAAGATCGAGCCGGAGCCGATCGCGTCATAGCGCTCGCGCTCGTAGGGGCCGCCCGCCACGTCATAGCTGAAGATGCGCCCCTCGTCCCGGTCGGGGTCGTAGGCGGCGAACAGCGGCACCACCACGAGCCCCTGCATCGCCATGGCGAGGTTGCCCCTGATCATGGTCGCCAGCCGGTTGGCCTTGCCGGCCACCGACATCGTGCGGCCTTCGAGCTTCTCGTAATGCTCCAGCTCGACCCGGTAGAGGCGGGCGAACTCGATGCCCGTGCTGGCCGTGCCGGCGATGCCCATGCACGAGTAGTCGTCGGCGCGGAAGACCTTCTCCACGTCGCGCTGGGAGATGATGTTGCCGGACGTGGCCCGCCGGTCGCCCGCCATGATCACGCCACCGGCGAAGGTGGCGGCCACGATCGTGGTCGCGTGCGGAACCTGGTCGCCGATCGGGGTGGCCAGGACCTCGTCCCGCTGCGGAAGCAAAGCAGGCGCATACGAGCTGACAAACTCCGTGAACGAGGAATTTCCGCTGTTTCGGAAAAGCTGGTTCACCAAGCCGACGGGCAGATCCCTGTGCGATGCCACGCGACTCCCTCCAAACGTCAGTGTTCCTAGGGCGACCCTACTCATGTTGCGTTGCTGTCTGCACTTCCCACGATCAGCTCACGGCGAACCCATGTCCCGGCGGCAGCGCGGAAGAGCCGCGGTCTCGTGTTCAGATCGTTTCTTTACGCCCGCCATCCGCCATGCGATTGTCGGTATGTCTGCACGTCCTGAACAGGAGGCCGACATGCGAGTCCCCAGCCGACCTGCGGTGATCGCCGCCGGCGCCGCCCTCGCCACCGTCGCCGCCCTCGCGCTCGCCTCCTGCGGCACCGGCGCGGACACCAGCGGAGGCAGCGTCACCCTCACGATCGCCGCCAACTCCATCTCCGGCGGCAAGAACTCCGAGTCGGCCGACTGGATCAAGCAGTGGGTGATCCCCGAGTTCGAGAAGACGCACCCCGGCGTCAAGGTGCTCTTCCAGCCCAGCGGCGTCGACGACGAGCAGTACAAGACGAAGATCGCGCTCGATCTCAAGTCGAAGACCGGCGCCGACGTCATCGACGTCGACGGCATCTGGGTCGGCGAGTTCGCCCAGGCCGGCTACGTCAAGCCGCTGTCGGAGGTCGGCGGCGCCACCGTCGGCCAGTGGGAGGGCTGGGCCCAGATCCCGCAGGCCGTGCAGGGCCTCGGCATCTTCGACGGCAAGAAGTACGGCCTGCCCCAGGGCACCGACGGCCGCGTCCTGTTCTACAACAAGACCCTGTTCGCCAAGGCCGGGCTGCCGGAGCCGTGGGCGCCGGCGAGCTGGCAGGAGATCATCGACGCCGGCGTCAAGCTGAAGGCCGCGGGCGTGCCGACCCCGATCCAGATCGACGCCGGCACCGCCATGGGCGAGGCCACCACCATGCAGGGCGTGCTGCCGCTGCTGGCCGGCGCCGGGTCGGAGATCTACACGGCCGGCAAGTGGACCGGCGCCTCCCCGGCCATGAAGGACGTGCTCGGCTTCTACCAGCAGATCTACGGCGGCAGCGGCCTCGGCGACCCCAAGCTCCAGCAGGAGGCCAAGGGCCGCGACAAGTCCTTCGCCCAGTTCGCCGCCGGCAAGATCGGCATCCTGGCCGAGAGCGACTACTTCTGGCGCTCCGTCATCGAGCCCACCGCCGGGGTCGCCCCCATGAAGGACCGCGACCAGGTCGTCGGCTACGCCAGGATCCCCGCCAAGCAGCCCGGCACGGGCCTGCGCGGCCAGGACTTCGTCAGCATGTCCGGCGGCGCCGTACGCGTGCTGAACCCGTTCTCCAAGAACCCCAAGCTCGCCTGGGACCTGCTCGCCTTCATGCACTCGGCGCCGGCGACGAAGTCGCAGCTCGCCGGGCAGGCGCGGATCAGCTCGCGCACCGACGTCAACGACGAGGTGCTCATCGTGGACGACATGCTGGGCTACATCGCGGACGAGGTGCTGCCGGTCACCGCCTACCGGCCGGGCCTGGCCGTCTACCCGCAGGTCTCCACGGCCCTGCAGGAGGCCACGGCCGCGGTCGTCAGCGGCAAGAGCGCCGACGAGGCGGCCGCCGCCTATCAGGCCAAGCTGGAGGGACTGGTCGGTGGCGCGGCCAACGTCGGCGGCTGACGCGGCGGGGCTGGGCCGGGGCAGGGCGGTCGCGTTCGTCCTGCCCGCTCTCGTCCTCATCGCCGTCTTCCTGATCTTCCCGGCTCTGTGGACCGTCTACCTCGGGCTCACCGACTACCGCCTCACCGGCCTGTCCGCCGCCGATCCGCAGGTCGTCGGGCTCGGCAACTACGCCGACGCGCTCGCCGACCCGCGCTTTCGCACCTCGCTGTGGCTGACCCTGCTGTACGTCGGCGGCTCGGCCATCATCGGCCAGGCCGGGCTCGGCTTCGCGCTCGCCTGGATCATGCGCTCGCGCACCGGCCCGCTGCGCCGGGTCGTCGAGGGCGTCGTGCTGCTGTCGTGGATCCTGCCCAGCACGGTCGTCGGGTTCCTGTGGTTCGCGCTGCTCGACCGTGACGACGGCACCCTGAACGCCCTCCTGCACACACCGGGTTTCGCCTGGCTGCTCGACTACCCGCTGCTGTCGATCATCGTCTTCAACGTGTGGCGCGGGACCGCGTTCTCCATGATGCTCTACTCGGCGGCCCTGGAGAACGTGCCGCCCTCCCACCTGGAGACGGCCCGCCTGGCCGGCGCGAGCGTGCCGCAGCAGTTGCGCGACGTCGTCTTCCCCCGCATCCGCCGCCACATCCTGACGAACCTGCTGCTCATCAGCCTGTGGACGTTCAACGACTTCACCCCGTTCGTCCTCACCGGCGGCGGCCCCGAGGGCCGCTCGGAGATCCTGCCCGTGTACGTCTACCGCGTCGCCCTCAGGGACGGCCGGCTCGGCGCCGGGGCCGCCATCTCCTTCCTCATCCTGCTGATCAACCTCCTCTTCGCGCTGGCCTACCTGCGGCTGCTGCGCGGCCGGCGGGAGGCCACCGTGACGGGAGGGCCGCCCGCATGATCCGGCACACCCTCGGCAGGCTCGCGGCCACCGTCTTCGTCGCGGTCGTCCTGGCCTTCTTCGCCCTGCCCATGCTCTGGCTGGCCAGCGCGCCCTTCGACGACACGCCGTCGATCACCACGTCGATCCCCGAGTTCACGCTGCGCAACTTCGCCGCCATCCTGGACAACCCGTACGCGCTCGGCTCCATCGGCAACTCCCTCATCCAGGGCGGCGGCGCCGCGGCGCTCGTCGTCGTCCTGGCCGCCCTGGCCGCCTACGCCCTGTCGCGGGTCCGCGTGCCAGGCCGCGACGTGCTGCTCTACCTGCTGCTCCTGCTGTCGTCGGTGGTCACGGGCACGGCGGCCATGGTGCCCATCTTCGAGCTGGCGACCCGGCTCGGCCTCATCGACACCCACCTGGGCGTCATCCTCGTCGTCTCCGGCGGCCTGCTGCCCGCCGCGATCTTCATCCTGAAGGACTTCATGGACGAGACGCCCACCTCCTACGAGGAGTCCGCCCGCGTCTTCGGCGCCTCGCCCCTGCAGATCCTGCGTCACATCGTCGTCCCGCTGGTGCGCCCCGGCCTGGCCACCATCGCGGTGTGGGCGCTGGCCAGCGTGTGGGGCGGCTTCCTGTTCCAGTTCATCCTGCTGCGCGACCCCGGCAAGGCGCCCGGCTCGGTCATCCTCTACACCCTCTACACCGAGGGCGGCGCGCCCAAGCTCGACCTGATCTCCACCTTCTCGCTGCTGTACTCGCTGCCGGTGGTGGTGATGTACCTGTTCGTCTCCCAGCGCTACGGCTTCCGCTTCCACGGAGGGATCAAACGGTGATCTCCCTGCACGGCCTGACCAAGGTCTTCCCCGGCGGAGTGCGCGCCCTCGACGGCATCGACCTCACGGTCACGGACGGGGAGTTCTTCGCGCTGCTCGGCCCGTCGGGCTGCGGCAAGACGACGCTCCTGCGGGCCATCGCCGGCCTAGAAATCCCCACTTCCGGAAATATCCGCATAAACGAGGTGAACGTCACCGCGCTGCCGCCGGGCGACCGCGACGTCGCCATGGTCTTCCAGGACTACGCGATCTTTCCCCACATGGACGTCACCGACAACATCGCCTACCCGCTGCGCATCAAGAAGGTCCCCCGCGCCCGGCGCACCGCCAAGGCCGCCGAGGTCGCCGCCCGGCTCAGCCTCACCGAGCTCCTGCACCGCCGCCCCGCCGCGCTCTCCGGCGGCCAGCAGCAGCGCGTCGCCCTCGCCCGGGCCATCGCCTGTCACCCCGCCGCCTTCCTCTTCGACGAGCCCCTGTCCAACCTCGACGCCCGCCTGCGCCTCGAAGCGCGCACCTTCCTCAAACGCCTGCAGCGCGAGCTCGCCGTCACCACCGTCTTCGTCACCCACGACCAGGCCGAAGCCCTCGCCCTCGCCGACCGCATCGCCGTCATGAGCCGGGGGCGCATGATCCAGGTCGGCACCCCCGCCGAGATCTTCCACCGCCCCGCGACCACGTTCGTCGCCTCGTTCATCGGCTCGACCCCGATGAACCTCCTGCCCGCCGAGATCACCGCCGGCGCCCTGCGCGTGGCCGGCGCCACCCTCCCCCTCCCGGACGGCCTCACCGCCGACGACGAGATCGTCTACGGGGTACGCCCCGAGTACATGGACCTCTCCCCCGCCGAACGCCCCGACGGCCTCCCCGGCGTCATCTCCGTCCTGGAGAACCTGGGCACCCACACCCTCGTCACGCTCGAATCCCCCGCCGCGCTCATCCAGCTCGTCGTCCCCGAAGGCGCGGAACCACCCCTCGGCACACCCGCCTGGGCCGTCCCCCGCCGCGCGCTCGTCTACCGCGACGGCGACCTCCACAGCACCACCTGACCCCCTCCGGGCCACGCCCCCGTATCGACGGCCGCCTGACCGCCTGGACCACGCCCCTTACGGACCGCCGCCTGGCCACCTGCGAGCCACGCCGCCATACCGACGGCCACCTGACACGGCACAAGGCCATACTGGTCACCATGTCCACCAGGGACTGGATCCTGCACGTCGACCTCGACCAGTTCATCGCCGCCGTCGAGCTCCTGCGTCATCCCGAGCTCCGTGGCAGGCCCGTCGTCGTCGGCGGCTCAGGGGATCCCACCCAGCCCCGCACGGTCGCCGCCACCGCCACCTACGAGGCCCGCGAGCACGGCGTCCACTCCGGCATGCCGCTGCGCACCGCCCTGCGGCGTTGCCCGGAGGCGACCTTCCTGCCCAGCGACCCGCCCGCCTACGAGGCCGCCTCGGAGCGCGTCATGGCCGTGCTCCGCGGGTTTCCGGTGCTCGTCGAGATCTGGGGCTGGGACGAGGCCTTCATCGGCGCCGCCACCGACGATCCGGAAGCCCTCGCCGCCGACCTGCGGCGAGCCGTGCGCGAGCGTACCGGCCTGTCCTGCTCGGTCGGCATCGGCGACAACAAGCACCAGGCCAAACTCGCCTCCGGCTACGCCAAACCAGCCGGAATCTACCGTCTCACCAGCGACAACTGGGCCGAGGTCATGAACGACCGCCCCACCGAAGCCCTCTGGGGCATCGGCGCCAGGATCTCCAAGAGACTCGCGGCACTCGGCCTCCGCACCGTCGCCGAGCTCGCCGCCGCCGACCCCGCCGAGCTGGCCCGGCACTTCGGCCCCACCAACGGCCCCTGGTACCGCTACCTCGCCCTCGGCAAGGGCGAAGCCGAAGTCGTCACCACCCCGTGGGTCGCCCGCGGCCACAGCCGCGAGACCACCTTCCAGCACGACCTCACCGACAAGGCCGAGATCGCCCGGCACGTGGCCGCGCTCGCCGGCCAGGTCGCCCAGGACGCCGCCGCGGCGGACCGCCAGGTGGCCCGTGTCTCGGTCAAAGTCCGCTTCACCCCGTTCCGCACCCGGACCCGCCAGTCGAAACTTCCCGCCCCCACCATCGACGCCCGCGTTCTGTCCGGCGCGGCCGTCGCCATCCTCGGCCGCTTCGACCTCGACCGCCCCGTCCGCCTGCTCGGCGTGGCCGTCGAATACACCATGCCCGAGGAGTGAAAGGCCGGCCGGCCCCGGCGGGCGAGCGTGCGCTCCTCTCGCACGGCCTTGCCCTGCCCGGCCGTCCGCTCCCGGCAACCTGAGTGGAACGCCTCCAGAAGCGGGCCTCCCGACACCGCGCCCGCCGTGCGGCCACGCGCCGCCGGTCGGCCACAGGATCGGACCCGAACGCGGGAACCGGCTTGACGCCGGTCGGCCGCGCGCTCGCCGGGCCCGAACGCGGAGACCGCCTTGACGTCCCCACCGCCCGGACACCGCTCCTCAGGCGCTTCCACCCATGCGTACGTTTTGCTCTACTCGCCGCCCTTTTGGACGTAGCTGCGCACGAACTCCTCTGCGTTCTCTTCGAGAACTTCGTCGATTTCGTCCAGAATCGCGTCGACGTCGTCGGTGAGCTTCTCCTGCCGCTCCTGGACGTCAGGTGCCGCCGAGGCCTCGGTCTCCTCGACTTCGGACTCGCGCTTGCCGGCCTGCTTCTGGCCGCCGGTGTCCTTGGTTGCCATGTCCTACCTCCGCTTGGGGGACTGCCTCTACCGCATATCTTCCCCGAACCGGGCGACATTTCGCGCCGAACGCCCAGCGATCTTGCGACGTTGACTAGATAGCAGTCCTATCCAATAATGGGGGCCCGTACCCACAGGAGGTCCAGATGTCCCCATCGTCCCTGAGCACAGCAGGTGTGCTCCTCATCACGGTCCCGCTCGTCGCCTTCGGCGGCGTCTCGTTGTTGTCGTTCCTGATGAAGAACGTCCCCGGCTACCTGGACAACCCGGTGCGCCGCGGCCTGTGGCGCGCGGGGCACGCCCACGCGGGCGTCCTGGTCCTGTTCGGCCTGGTGGCGATGCTCTATGTGGATCAGACGAGCCTGTCGGAGGGGTGGAAGGGCCTGACGCGCACGCTGATCGTCGCGGCCCCGATCCTGATGCCGCTGGGCTTCTTCCTGTCGGTGGTGCGCCCGGGCGACACCAAGCCGAGCAGGCTGATCTGGCTGACGTACGCGGGCGGCGCGTGCCTGGCGGCAGGCACGCTGACACTCGGCATCGGCCTGATCTGAGCCGACCTGATCCGAGGCGGCCCCATCTGAAGCGGCCCGACTTGAGGCGGCCCGATCCGAGGCGCTCTTCGCCTGGGCGGGTCCGGGGATCCGAGGCGTGCGCCGCCCGGCCGGACGAGGAGGTTAGTCGCCGCCGGTGAGGGCGGCGACGAGTTCGGCGGCGGTGCGGCAGCGGTCGAAGAGCTCGCCGACGTGGGCCTTGGTGCCGCGCAGCGGCTCAAGGGTGGGCACGCGCTGCAGCGACTCCCTGCCGGGGATGTCGAAGATGACGGAGTCCCAGGAGGCGGCGGCGACGGATTCGCTGTACTGGCTCAGGCAGCGGCCGCGGAAGTAGGCGCGGGTGTCGCTGGGCGGGCTCTCGACGGCGCGCTGCACGTCTTCCTCGGTGATGAGGCGCTGCATGCGGCCACGGGCCACGAGCCGGTTGTACAGGCCGCGGTCGGGCCGGATGTCGGAGTATTGCAGGTCGACGAGCTGCAGCCGGGGATGGGACCAGGACAGGCCGTCGCGGCTGCGGTAGCCCTCGAGAAGTTCGAGCTTGGCGACCCAGTCGAGCTCGCGGGAGAGCTGCATGGGGTCTTCGGCCAGGCGGGTGAGGACGGACTCCCAGCGGTCGAGGACGTCCTTGTTCATCTCGTCCTGGGCGGTGCCGCGCTCTTCGACATATTTGCGGGCCTGCTCCAGGTATTCCATCTGGAGCTGGATGGCGGTGAGCTTGCGGCCGTCGCGCAGGGAGATCTCGTAGCGGCAGCTCGGGTCGTGCGAGACGGCGCGCAGGGCCTGGACGGGGTTCTCGACGGCGAGGTCGCGCGTCAGGAAGCCCTCCTCGATCATGGCCAGGACGAGGGCGGTGGAGCCGAGCTTCAGGTAGGTCGAGATCTCCGACATGTTGGCGTCGCCGATGATGACGTGCAGCCGCCGGTATTTCTCGGGGTCGGCGTGCGGCTCGTCCCGCGTGTTGATGATGGGCCGCTTGAGCGTGGTCTCCAGGCCGACCTCGACCTCGAAGAAGTCGGCCCGCTGGCTGATCTGGAAGCCCTCGCCCCGGGAGTCCTGGCCGATGCCGACCTTGCCGGCGCCGACGACGACCTGCCGGGAGACGAAGAACGGCGTGAGGTGCCGGACGATGTCGGCGAAGGGGGTGGCCCGCCGCATCAGGTAGTTCTCGTGGCAGCCGTAGGAGGCGCCCTTGGCGTCGGTGTTGTTCTTGTAGAGCTGGATGGGCGCGTTGGAGGGGATGGCCGAGGCTCTGGTGGCGGCGTCGTACATGACGCGCTCGCCGGCCTTGTCCCAGATGACCGCCGCCCGGGGGTTGGTGCATTCGGGCGAGGAGTATTCCGGATGGGCATGGTCGACGTAGAGCCTGGCGCCGTTGGTGAGGATGACGTTGGCGAGGCCGAGGTCCTCGTCGGTGAGCTGGGTGGAGTCGGCGACCTCACGGGCCAGGTCGAAACCGCGCGCGTCGCGCAGCGGATTCTCCTCTTCGAAGTCCCACCGGGCTCTGCGCGCGCGGGCCGCCGAGGCGGCCAGGTAGGCGTTCACCACCTGCGAGGAGGTCACCATCGCGTTGGCGCCTGGCTGACCAGGTACGGAGATGCCGTACTCGGTCTCGATGCCCATCACCCGACGCACCGTCATGCAACACCCTCTGTTCGTCCGGGTCTGTCTATCCGCCGTTTATATGCCCGAGCCTATGCCCTTCACAGTGCCCCGAGGCCACAGAGTTATGGCACCGACGCCTTTTCAACCTGTACGACCGGAGCTGATGTGGTTCGTGATGATCTGCGGGGCTTGAGTAGCCGCTGGATGGGGCGTTCGGCAAAGGCGTACACCAGATATGCCACCAAGATGGCCGTCAGCACGGTCACGGTAACGGTGGCCCAGGGGGGCAGGTGCCCCGTCAGCGCCGGGATCAGCGCCACCGCGACGACGCCATGGAACAGGTAAAGCGGGTATGTGACGCCGCCGAGGGTGGTGAGCGTCCTGGACGGTTTCAGCCTGAGCAGGCCGAGCGCCACGAGCGCCATCAGGACGAAGATCAGCGTGATCGCGATGATCACACTGGTGTCGGTGACGGGCATGTTCTTGAACCCGGCGGCGTCGACGCGCCGGTGCACGCGGTCGAGGGCGGAGCCGATCGACAGGGCGTAGCCGGCGGCCACGTAGAGCCATGGGAGCCAGGCACTGCCGTGTTTGTGGATCAGATACAGGGCCATGCCGGCGATGAAGTAAGGGGCGTAATCAGGCATGACGATCTCGTTGAGCAGGTCGTCGCCGAGCAGTCCCGCGGCGAACGCGGCCACCAGCCACACCCCCGCGAACACCAGCACGCGCCCGTACGTGACGCCGATGATCACCAGGATGGACATCAGCAGGTAGAAGCGGAGCTCCGCCCAGAGCGACCAGTAGACGCCGCTGGCATCAGTGATCTTGAACAACCGCTGGAACATGGTGGCGTTCAGCAGGTAGTCGCCTGGTGAAAGTTTTGGATCGAGCGCCTTGGCGCCGGTGAGCCCGTAGAGGGCGGCGACGGCTCCGAGACTGAGCCAGTACGCGGGATAAAGCCGGGCGAACCGGGAACGCACGAACCCGCCGAGACCACGCCCCCACACCGTCATGAGAATGACGAACCCGCTGATGATGAAGAACAGCTCGACGCCCAGAATGCCTAACCCCGCGATGGGCGCCAGCGCCGGGAACAGCTCGGCGGGCCTGTCACCCCAGACGGAGGCGTAGGCGACCAGAAGGTGGAAGCCGACGACGGCCAGGGCGGCGGCGAAGCGCAGGAGGTCGAGCTCGGCCAACCGGCCGTCCCCCCGAGCATGTTTGGACCGGCTGGGTGGTTGCACGCCCCCTTTGACGTAACACTGATCACTTTGGTTCCACCGGGCCCTCGGTTCCCACCAGCAACACCCTTGATCCGGCGTCCAGGCCCAGCGCGCCGCGCGTGGCGGGGCCGAGAGCCAGCAGCCCCGCGGCTCCGGCGGCGCCGCAGTCCGACAGGGCCACGTCGTGGCTCGCGAGCAGGCGGGCGGCGGCGGCCGCCTGGTCGTCGGCGATGGTCAGGTAGAGGTCGGCGAGGTGGTGGAGGAGGCGGTGGGCGAGCAGGGAGGGTTCGAGGCAGTCGAGCCTGCCCAGGGTGGTGCGGCCGCCGGGCACGCGGACGGGTTCGCCGGCGCGGGCGCTTTCGAGCAGGCAGGGCGCGGCGTCCGGCTCGACGATGACGATCTTCGGCCGCTCACCCCAGCGGTCGCGTACGTAACCGGCGGCCGCGGCGGCCAGCCCGCCCACGCCGGCCTGCACGAACACATGCGTCGGCCCCCCACCCGCCGGCGCCTCCGGCCGCACGCCCGCCAGCGCCTCCGGCCGCACGCCCGGCAGCACCTCCGGCACTCCGCCCGGCAGCGCCTCCGGCACCCCGCCCGGCAGCACCTCCGGCACTCGGGCACCGCGATCGGCACCCCCGTCGCCGAACACGCCGCCGGGGTCGGCGAGTTCGTCGAACAGGACCGTGTAGCCGCGCATGACGTCGAGCGGGACGCCGGTGTAGCCCTCCCATGAGCTGTCGGCCACGAGCCGCCACCCGTGCTCGCGCGCGGCCCGCAGCGCGGCGGCCATGCTCGCCTCGTAGTCCGCTCCGCCGCGCCGCACCTCGGCGCCCAGCGCCCGCAGCCGCTCCGCGAAGGGCTCCGGCACACCCTCGCTGAGATGGACCACGCACGCCGCCCCCACCTCGCGCGCGCCCGAGGCGACGGAGATGCCGTGGTTGCCGGCGCTGGCGCAGACGAACGGGGCGCCGGATCCGTCGCGTTCGGCGAGCAGGTGGACGGCGTACGCGCCCCCGAGGGCCTTGAAGCTGCCCAGCCCCATGCGCCCGCTCTCGTCCTTGATGTACACGGCCTCCGTCCCGGCCAGTCCCGGAACGGTGTGGACGGGCGTGGGCCGGTAGGCGGGATGCGCGGCGAAGCGGGCGCGGGCCCGGCGGGCGTGCTCGGCCCCGATGAGCGCACGATCCTGCGCGGTGTACGGGGCGCGGGCCGGGTTGAGGTACTCCATGATCGCCATGCTAGGTCCACGTGCCCCGCGTCCCGTCGAACGGGACACACCGGCTCCCGGGAACGTTCCCGACGCCGGTCCGCACGCCCGCCCGGACGCCGGTCCCACGACGCCCGGGTCCTACGACGACCGGTCTCGCGCGGCGGCGATGGCGGCCTGACCGAGGCTGACGCCGCCGTCGTTCGGCGGCACGCGCACGTGCTTGAGCACCCGGAACCCGGCCCCTTTCAGCCGCTCCACCGTACGTCCGAGAAGCAGCGCGTTCTGGAAGACCCCGCCCGACAGCGCCACCGCGGTCAGCCCCGTACCCTCCCGGATCATGACGCAGGTGCGGGCGACGGCGTCGGCGAGACCGTTGTGGAAGCGCCCGGCGACGACACCCGTGCCCGCTCCGGCGATCAGGTCGGCGGCGGCGGCGCGGACGAGGTCGGAGCCGTCCACGACGAGCAGGCCGTCGTCGAGGACGGCGGCGGGGTAGCTGCCGCGTTCGGCCGGGTCGGCGCGCTGTTCGAGCTCGATCGCCGCCTGCCCCTCGTAGGTGATCGTGTCCCGGACGCCGAGCAGCGCCGACACGGCGTCGAAGAGGCGGCCCGCGCTGGACGTCAGCGGCGAGTTGACCCCGCTGGTGGCGATCTTGAGCACGTCGGTCCAGCGTTCGGCGTTGCGGCGGACGACGTCCAGGCCGGGATGCTCGTCGCGGAGGTAGGCGGCGGCCATGCGCCACGGCTGCCTGACCGCGGCGCTCCCGCCGGGCATCGGCACGGGGGCGAGGTGGCCGAGGCGTTCGAAGGAGGTCAGGTCGGCGCGCAGGAACTCCCCGCCCCAGATGGTGCCGTCGGTGCCGTAGCCGAGCCCGTCGAAGGCCACGCCGATCACGGGCCCCTGGTCGCCGTTGTCGGCGAGGCAGGAGGCGATGTGGGCGTGGTGGTGCTGGACGCCGACGAGCTCGACGTCGGGGATCTCCAGGGCGTGCTTGGTCGACAGGTAGTCGGGGTGCAGGTCGTAGGCCACGGTCTCGGGCCGGATGCCGAACAGCCCGCAGTAGTGGTCGATGCCCTCGACGAACGTCCTGAGCGTCTCGTAGTTCTCCAGGTCGCCGATGTGCTGGGAGACGAAGGCCCGCCGCCCCCGTACGAGGCAGAAGGTGCTCTTGAGCTCGGCGCCGCAGGCGAGCACGGGCCGCGGCGCCGGCCGGCGCAGGGCGAGCGGCTCGGGGGCGTAGCCGCGGGCCCGGCGCAGCACGCTCACCTGCCCCGCCATCGGCCGCACGACGGAGTCGTCGGTGCGGACGTGGATGCCGCGATCATGGACGAGGAAGGCGTCGGCGATGCCGCCGAGGCGGGTGAGCGCGTCGGCGTCCTCGTGGGCGATGGGCTCGTCGGAGACGTTTCCGCTGGTCAGGACCATCGGACCGGGGAGCTCGGCCAGCAGGAGGTGATGCAGCGCCGTGTACGGGAGCATCAGCCCGAGGTTGCGGTTGCCCGGCGCGACGGACGGGGCGAGGGGCGCGCCGGGCAGGCGGGGCAGCAGCACGATGGGCCGGGCGCGGCTGGTGAGCAGGCCGGCCGCGTCGTCGTCGATCTCGCACAACCGCCGCGCCTGCGCCAGGTCGGCGACCATGACGGCGAACGGTTTGGCCTCTCGGTGCTTGCGGCCGCGCAGCGCGGCGGCGGCCCGCTCGTCGGCGGCGAGCACGGCGAGGTGGAAGCCGCCGAGGCCCTTGACGGCGACGACGCGCCCGGCGCGCAGCAGCGTGGCGCAGCCGCTGACGGGGTCGCCGCAGAGCTCGACGCCCCGCGCGTCCTGCAGGCGCAGCGCGGGCCCGCAGGCGGGGCAGCAGATGGGCTGAGCGTGGAAGCGGCGGTCGCCGGGGTCGTGGTATTCGGCGGCGCAACCGGCGCACATGCCGAACCCGGCCATGGTGGTCAGGAGCCGGTCATAGGGGACGCCGCGCACGATGGTGAAGCGGGGCCCGCAGTTGACGCAGTTGATGAAGGGATAGCGGTGCCGGCGGTCGGCGGGGTCGGTCAGCTCGCGCAGGCAGTCGTCACAGGTGGCGGTGTCGGCCGAGACGAGCGCGCGGCGCAGCCCCGACGGATCGCTGGCGGCGATGGTGAAGCCGCTGTGCCCGGCCGGTTCGCCGCTGACGACGGTCACCCGGTCGATCTCGGACAGAGCGGGGGCTTCGCTTTCGAGGGCGGTCAGGAACTCTTCGACGCCCGTCAGAGCGCCCTCGATCTCGATGAACACTCCGTCGACGTCGTTGCGCACCCGGCCGGCCAGGCCCAGCCGGTTGGCGAGACCGTAGACGAACGGACGGAAGCCCACGCCTTGGACAATGCCTTCGACGTGCACGTCTACGCGTTTGAGCGTGGTCACAGGCCCAGTGTGCGCCTCATCGCCGTGGCGTGCATGTGTATCGCCCGTGTCGCCGTGTCCTTTCGCACCACGGCCGGACGCCGGTTGTGCGGAGACGAAAGGGAAGGGCCGCGCGGCTGCCCGCGCGGCCCTTCCTCGCAGCGGTCTTACAGGTACTGGCCGGTGTTGGCGACGGTGTCGATGGACCGGCCGGCTTCGGTGCCCTGCTTGCCGGAGACGAGCGTGCGGATGTAGACGATCCGCTCGCCCTTCTTGCCGGAGATGCGGGCCCAGTCATCGGGGTTGGTGGTGTTGGGCAGGTCCTCGTTCTCGGAGAACTCGTCCACGCAGGCCGTGAGCAGGTGCTGCACCCGCAGGCCCTTCTGGCCGCTTTCGAGGAACTGCTTGATGGCCATCTTCTTGCCCCGGTCGACGATGTTCTGGATCATCGCGCCGGAGTTGAAGTCCTTGAAGTAGAGGACTTCCTTGTCGCCGTTGGCGTAGGTCACTTCGAGGAAGCGGTTCTCTTCGCTCTCGGTGTACATGCGCTCGACGACACTCTGGATCATGCCCAGGATGGTGCCCTCGCGGGAGTCGGAGTGCTCCGAGAGGTCATCCGGGTGCAAGGGGAGGTCGGGGACGAGGTACTTGGAGAAGATGTCCTTGGCCGCCTCGGCGTCCGGCCGCTCGATCTTGATCTTGACGTCCAGGCGGCCGGGCCGCAGGATCGCCGGGTCGATCATGTCCTCGCGGTTGGAGGCGCCGATGACGATGACGTTCTCCAGGCCCTCGACGCCGTCGATCTCCGACAACAGCTGAGGGACGATGGTGTTCTCGACGTCGGAGGACACGCCAGAGCCTCGGGTACGGAAGATCGAGTCCATCTCGTCGAAGAACACGATCACCGGGGTGCCCTCTGAGGCCTTCTCGCGGGCCCGCTGGAAGACCAGCCGGATGTGCCGCTCGGTCTCGCCCACATACTTGTTGAGCAGCTCCGGACCCTTGATGTTGAGGAAGAAGCTCTTGCCGGACTGGCCGGTCTTCTCCGCGACCTGCTTGGCCAGGGAGTTGGCGACGGCCTTGGCGATGAGCGTCTTGCCACAACCGGGCGGCCCGTAGAGCAGCACGCCCTTGGGGGGCCGCAGCTTGTGCTCGCGGAACAGGTCGGCGTGCAGATAGGGCAGCTCGATGGCGTCCCTGATCTGCTCGATCTGCCGCATGAGGCCACCGATCTCCTCGTAGGAGATGTCGGGGACCTCTTCGAGCACGAGCTCTTCGACTTCGGACTTGGGGATGCGCTCGTAGACGTAGCCGGAGCGAGGTTCGAGCAGGAGCGAGTCGCCGGCCCTGATGGGCTGGCCGACCAGCGACTCGGCCAGTCGCACGACGCGCTCTTCGTCGGCGTGCGAGATGACCAGGGCCCGCTTGCCCTCGTCGAGCAGTTCTTTGAGCATCACGATCTCGCCGACCTCTTCGTAGCCGAGCGCCTCGACCACGTTGAGCGCCTCGTTGAGCATGACCTCCTGGCCACGCGCCAGCGAGTCGACGTCGACGGCGGGGCTGACGTTCACCCGGAGCTTGCGCCCTCCGGTGAACACCTCGATCGTGCCGTCTTCTCGGGCCTCCAGGAAGGTGCCGAAACCGGATGGCGGTTGCGCCAGCCGGTCGACCTCCTCCTTGAGGGCGACGATCTGGTCCCTGGCCTCCTTGAGTGTTGCCACAAGGCGCTCGTTCTGGCCTGTCACGGCCGCGAGATTCGCCTGTGCCTCATGGAGACGCTCTTCGAGGACTCTGGCCTGACGGGGTGACTCGGCCAGCTTCCGCCTCAGCGCGGTGATCTCCTCCTGGAGGAAGGAGACCTGTGTTGAAAGATCAGCGACCTCCCGTTCGCGCTGCGCGGCTCGAGCCTCAGCATCATCGCGAGCTGCCACGCCCCGTCACCTCCTTCCCAGTCGAGGGCGACTACTAAGGACCTTACCTATCTCGGGCCCCTCCGTAACCTGGCCGGGCAGTGTTCGTCGAGTGACATTCAGTGTTCGTTGAATAATCCCCAATAGCGGGTTTAATACACCCAGCATATGAACCCGGCGATCTGTTCCCGTGTCACGCACCAACGCACCCTCGTGGCCAAATTGTCATAGTTCCTCAGTCGTCCCCTTCGGTCGTCGACGGCGGGGCGGCGGCGTCACGCCGTCGGCCATGCGGCGGGCGGCGACGAGGAATCCGGTGTGGCCGATCATCCGATGATCGGGCCGCACCGCGAGTCCCTCGACATGCCAGTCGCGAACCAGGGTCTCCCACGCATGCGGCTCGGTGAAACACCCGTGATCGCGAATAGCCTCCACCGTCTTGGACATCTGGGTCGTCGTGGCCACGTAACAGCAGATCACGCCGCCGGGCGTGAGCGCCTTGGCGGCGGCGTCGACGCACTCCCAGGGAGCCAGCATGTCGAGGATGATCCGGTCGACGTCGGTCTCGTCGATGGAGGCGACCAGGTCGCCGACGACCAGGCGCCAGTTGCCGTCCATCGAGCCGCCGTAGAACTTCTCCACGTTCTTGCGCGCGACGTCGGCGAACTCCTCGCGCCGCTCGTAGGAGGTGACGTGCCCCTCGGGGCCGACGGCCCGCAGCAGGAAGCAGGTCAGCGCGCCGGAGCCGACGCCGGCCTCGATCACGCGGGCGCCGGGGAAGATGTCGGCCATGCCGACGATCATCGAGGCGTCCTTGGGATAGATGACGGCCGCGCCACGCGGCATGGCCAGCGTGTAGTCCTGCAGCAGATGGCGGAAGGCGAGGTACTGGGTGCCGCCGGAGGAGCGCACGACGGAGCCCTCAGGTTGCCCGATCAGCTCGCTGTGCGGGATGGCGCCCTTGTGGGTGTGGAAGACGCCGTCCTCTTTGAGCGTGATCGTGTGGCGCTTGTTCTTGGGGTCGGTGAGCTGCACCTGATCCCCCACCTGGAAAGGCCCATGCCTGCGGAAACCCATGTCGGCAAGGTTATAGGGCTTTCGAGCGCGTCCGGGCGCGCGGTATCTATGGGGGATGCTCCCCCGCGACATGATCTCTACCGGTTCCCTCATTCTGCGGCCCCCTGTGGCGGCGGACGCGGAGGCGATCGTGGCGGCGTCCGCAGACCCGGCGACGGCCACGTTCCTGCCGCTGCTGCCCCAGCCGTACACGATGGCGGACGCGCGCGCGTACCTCTCCACGGCCGACGCCAGATGGGCGGAAGGCGGCGCGGACTTCGCGATCACGGAGAACGGCCGGTGGGTCGGCTCCGCCGGCGCCACGCCGCCGGACCACTGGGGCACGGCGCGGATCGGCTACCTGGTGGCGCCGTGGGCGCGGGGCAAGAACGTGGCGGGGACGGCCGCGCGGGCGCTGTCCGACTGGCTGTTCGACCAGGGCGCGCGCCGGCTTGAGCTGCGGAGCGCGGTGGAGAACCTGGCCAGCCTGCGGGTGGCGTACAAGGCGGGCTTCCGGGAGGAGGGGCTGCTCCGCGAGGCCAAGCGGATGCGGGACGGGCGGTACGCCGACTACGTCTCCTTCAGCAGGCTCGCCGGGGACACGGTGGCGGTGGCGGAGCCGTACCTGCCGTTCTTCGACGGCGGGGAGCTGAGCGACGGAGTGGCGCGGCTGACGCCGCTGGCAGTGGCGGACGTCGGGGACTTCCACCGGATGCTGACCGAGCCGAGTGTCGCGGCCTACACGGTGGGGCTCGTCAGCACCCAGGAGGAGAACCAGCGGCGGTGCCGGTACACCGGCTACTGGTGGTTGTCGGGGCAGCGGATCGAGCTGGCGATCAGGGACGCGTCCTCCGGGGCGTTCGCGGGGCATCTGCAGCTCACGCAGGTGACGCCGGCGCTGGGGCAGGCCATGGTCGGCTACTCGCTGCTGCCGGCGTTCCGGGGGAAGGGGCTCATGACGCGGGCGGTCGATCTGCTGGTGGGCTGGGCGTTCGCGAAGACGGCCCTGCACCGGATCGTGGCGGGGACCAACGCGGCGAACACGGCGTCGCAGGCGGTGCTGGAGCGGGCGGGGTTCAGCAGGGAGGGGGTGCATCGGGAGATGTTCCCGAAGGCCGAGGGGGCGCCGCGGGCCGATGACGTGATGTGGGCCCGTTTGCGGCCTTCCTAGGGTTTTGTGGTGGCTGGGGCGGGCGTTTCCGCACGACTGTGCTGGCTTTTCGGGGCGTTTGCGCTATTCCGTGGGACTCATGATGACATGTGCAAACTTGTGTGGTTTGTTCGGCTTTAACCGGCAGCGTCCGGTACGGGCGGGGTGTGGACAGGTGTCATGCGCGGGCCGTGCCGTTCGGGGCGGGGCGTTGCGGCGGGGGCGGACACCAGGCCGAAATGGGCAAAAATCCCGATTTCCAGTTGAAGACTAGTCAAGGGCCGCGTCGGGGGTGATAGTCGGGGCACCCGCTTTTGAGTTCGCGCGATTGGGCTGCGCGATCTCAACCCCCTCCCCCCGAGGGACCTCCGCGATGCCATGCAACCGTGTCGATGTCGCCATGCGTGAACTCATCACCCTGTTCTCCTGCCTGGAGGCCGCGGACCTGGTCGACCGGCTGGCGCGTGCCGCCGCCGCGGTCGCGGACACCGCGTACTCGGGCTTCGTGCGCGTGGACACGCTGCGGCGGGAGGCCCACGCGATCCACGTGCACGCCCCCCCTGACGATCCGCTGCGCGTGTGTCTGTGGCTGGCCGAATCCGGGGTGCTGAAGGAACTGGCGGCGGAGGAGGCGCCGGTGCGGCTGGCGCGTGACGTCACCGTGGGCGAGCCGGGATTCCTGGCGGCTCCCGTGCCGACGGTGGCGCGGGACCGCACGTTCGTGTGGGTCGCGGGGCGGGGGTTCGAGGTCGACGACGAGCATCTGCTGGGCCGTTTCGCGACGGCGGCCGGGCGGGCGCTGGAGGCGGCCAGCGGGCTGGACGCGGCGGTGCGTCTGTTACGGGGCGTACGGTCTTTCCGACCGGCCTAGGTGTCGACCTCCCTATTGGACCGACCGGATCGTGAAGAAAGAGACGACCGATTCTCGGGCTCCTTTCGCGGGGAATCTCCACCCGACAGACGTGCCCGCATAAGCCCCTTTCCGAAGATTTTTCGTTTATTCACCGCCTTATCGCTAAAATCACGACATTTCATATGAAGCGGTAAGACAATCTGCTTGCCACCTTTATAGCGGCGCACATCGGCGCCGGAATCGCCGATCCGGCCCCTTTCGCCCCCTCTCCGCCTTGCCGCCGCCCGCCCGCCAGGATCGCGGCTTCAGGGGCGTGGCCCGGACTTATGTCGCGTTTGCCGTGGTCCTGGCGAACAGGCCGAGGAGCTAAGGTGGCGGCCTGTGAGGGTTCTGATCGTGGGTGGGAGCGGCTTGCTCGGTGGCGAGCTCGTACGCCGATGCGCGGCGGCCGGTCACGACGTGGCCGCGACCTACCTGACGCGGCCCGGGGAACGCGCCGAGGCGAAGTGGCTGCCTCTGGACGTGCGATCGAGTGCGGACGTGAACGCCGTCGTCGAGGCGTACCGGCCGGAGGCGACGGTGAACGCCGCGTACCGGCAGGCGGACTGGGCCACCACGGCCGACGGTGCCGCGCACGTCGCCCTGGCCCTCTCCCGGGCCGGTGGGCGGCTGGTGCACGTCTCCAGCGACGCCGTCTTCTCCGGCGCCGCTCCCCGCTACGACGAGACGTGCGCCCCCGACCCGATCACCCCGTACGGAGCGGCCAAGGCGTCGGCCGAGACGGCGGTGCGGGCCATGGTGCCCGGCGCGGCCGTCGTACGGACGTCGCTGATCCTCGGGCACGGTGACTCACCGCATGAGAGGCGGGTGCGGGCGCTGGCCACGGGAGCCGATCAGGGCGTGCTGTTCACCGACGACGTCCGGTGTCCGATCCACGTCGGCGATCTGGCGGCGGCGCTGCTGGAGCTGGCGGTCAGCGGACATCCGGGCGTGTGGCACGTCGCGGGCGCGGACGCCGTGACCCGCTACGAGCTGGGCGTGCTCATCGCCCGCCGCGACGGTCTCGACGCGGATCGCCTGCCCGCCGGCCGCCGGGCGGACACCGGTCTGGCCGGGCCGCTCGACGTACGCCTGGACTGCACGGCGACCCAGCGGCGGCTCCGGACACGACTTCGGGGCGCACGAGAGTTCCTGACCCCGAACAGCACTCCCGGCGAAGCCCCTGCCCCCGCCTCTGACCCGCGTCCCTGGCCCAGAGACAGCCTCTGATCACGGCACGCGATCATGGCGTTCCTGGGGCGTTCCTGGCCCTGCGGCGCTCCAGGAGGACGACGGACGCCCGCGCTCGTGGCCGCGGAGCGCGAGCGTCGTGGCGGGCCGGCTACCCCCGGTGGGCCTCGAAGCGGAGCGTACGTGAGACGCCGACCCGCACCGTGGTCCCCGGCGCGATGGTGACGGGCTCGTTGGGCGGGATGTCGTAGAAGTTGGGATCACCGGGCGGCTGGATCTGGGTGCCGTTGACCGAGCCCAGGTCCACCAGGTTGACGTCCCACCCGTCCAGCGCCACCCGCAGATGCCGCCGCGACACCGAGCCGTCGGGGCTGGTCACCTTGGCGGGCCTGGCGCTGCCGCCGGCCACCTCCGGCGCCCGCTCCGGGTCCCGCCCGAGCAGGTAGTCGCTCTCCAGGGGCAGGGCCGTGCCGTCGTCCAGGACGAAGACGCCGAGCGACGGGCGCGGGCCCTTGTAGGGGACGAGGGTGCGCTGCACCAGGGCGATGCCGCAGACGGCGCAGTAGGGCACCCTGGGGTCGTTGAAGTGGTCGTTCTTGCAGTCGACCCCGTAGACGAGCAACCGGTCGCCGTGGTCGGGCTGCTGGTCCTGCTGGGGCGGGCCCTGGTGGTCGTAGTGGTCGGGCGGACCGAGCAGGGGCGGCGCGGGCTGGTCGTAGTGGTCGGGCGGGCCCATGTGCTGCGGCATCGGCTGGTCGGCGCCGGGGGGCGGCTCGTCGTAGGAGGGGAACTGCTGCTGCGGCTCCAGCAGGGGCGGCGGCTCCTGGAGATAGGAGGGCTGCTCCTGGGCGTAGGAAGGCTGCTCCTGCTGCGGGTGGTAAGGCGAGGGGTCCTGCGGGGTGTGATGGTAGGGCGGCTGATCCTGCGGGGTGTGGTAGGGCGGCTGCTCGTGGGGCGCGTGGTAGGGCGGCTGCTCCTGCTGCGGGACGTAGGGCGGCGGCTGGTCCAGGGAGGGGGCGCCCTGCGGGCCCGAGGGCACGCCCTGCGGCATCGGCGGCTGGTCGGCCAGCGGATAGGGCGGGCGCTCGACCTGCGGCTGCGAGGGCGGCTGGATCAGGTCGGCCTCAAGGTGGAAGGCCGTGGCGGGCATCTCGCTGGTCAGCGGGCGGGAGACGGCGGGAGCCGAGGGCTGGCCGGCGAGGTCGCCGATGAGGCCGCCGCCGTGCACGACGCCGCCTTCGAAGCGGACCGCGGGGTGGGGACTGCCGGCGCCGGGCAGGCTGAGCTCGACGCGCTCGACGGGACCAGTGACGAGCCGGTCGGCCCAGGTCAGCGAGTCGCTGCCGGCCAGCCGCGTCTCGCCGGCGGAGCCGCCGATGATGGCCGCGGCCGAGCCGCTGACCAGGACGGCCACCCCGTCGCCGACGGGGCCGGCGACGGCGCACGTGGCCGGGTCGCCCGCCATGTTGGCCGCCAGCACCTGGGCGGCGCGCCGGGCGAGCGCCCTGCCGTCGCCACCGGAGGCGGCGGTCTCACGCAGCGCCTTGAGCAGGTCGTCGGCGGCACGCTCGCCGGCGTCGCACACGAGCAGCAGGCCGCCGATATAGGCGACGAGCCCGTTTCCGGGAAGCGGACGCACCACTCCGAAACCATGGCCGGTCATGCGTCCTCCCTCATGACGACCGTGCTGCGCTCATTGGTGCCCTCGCTGCGCTCGGTCACTCAACTCTCCTCCCCGGAAGCCGGCGATGTTTCGGCACCCGCACTGCCGTGCCGGCCCCCAGCCATACGCATACCCAGACGACGAGGCCGTGCCGCGGTCCGGTCGTCTCGATTCGGTGAACCGGTGGACCGCAACAAACCTCTTAACTGTTGCAAGTTTGGCCAAACAGCACACTATCGGCCAGTCCTCGCATCGCAGAATCGCCAGAGTGGGCTTCGGTCACCCGAAACCGCTGGACACGACCCTATCCGGGGCTCGACCGTTAAACGAGTGGGACAAATCAGACGCCGGTGAACGCCCGGTTCACGTCGGCCGTCGCGAGCACCCCGTAGATCTCGCCGCCGTCCTCCACGAGCAGGTATTCGCTGCCGGGAGACTCGCGCATGGCGTCGATGAGCGGCTCACCCGTCAAGGCGGCGGCCAGCACCATGGAGGGCTCCAGGGACTTGGCCAGGGAGCCGACGTTCACCCAGGGACGGCGGTGCTCGGGGGTGGCCTGCACGGCGGCCTCGTTGACGATGGCCAGGGGGTTGCCGTCGTGGTCGACCACCACGATGGCGCCCGCCCTGCGCTCCCCCGCCTGCCGCAGCGCCTCCGCCAGCGGCGTCTCGGCGGGCACCGGGATCGCCCTGCGGGCCAGGGCGCGCGCGTTGATCCGCGGGATCTTGGCCCGGATCTTGGCCGCGCGCAGCGACTGGCTGGCGCCGAGCCAGATGAACGAGGCCAGCACCAGCGGCCACACCAGGTCGAGCATGTCGAGCTCCTGGCCGCTCAGCAGGGCGGTGCCGACCGGCAAGGCGACCACCAGGACGGCCAGCACCCGGCCGCCCCAGGCGGCGACGACGGTGCCGGAGCTCGCGTCGCCGGTGAGCTTCCACACGCCCGCGCGCAACATCCGGCCGCCGTCGAGCGGCAGCCCCGGCAGCACGTTGAACACGCCGACGATGAGGTTGGCCACCCAGAGCTGCCAGACGAGCACTTCGAGGATGCCGCCGTTGTTGATCAGGTAGACGTCGGCGGCCTTGCCGATCCCGGCCAGTCCCAGTGAGAGCGCGGGACCGGCGGCCGCGACCAGGAACTCCTTGCCCGGCGTGGGCGGCTCCTTCTCGATCTCGGAGACGCCGCCGAGGAGGTAGAGGGTGATCCTGCGGACCGGCAGGCCGTACCCCTTGGCGAGGACGCTGTGGGCCAGCTCGTGCAGCAGCACCGAGACGTAGAGCAGCACGGCGAACACGAACGCCACCGCGTAGGCGGCGGTGCTGCTGAGCTCAGGCAGCATCTGCCCCATCTGCGGCCCGAACATGATCGTGATGAAGCCCGCCACGAGGAACCATGTCCACGAGACGTACACCGGAATGCCGAACGGCTTCCCCATCCGAAATCCGGAGAATCCCTGTCGCGGGCCCTGCTCGCTCACCGCACTCCTCGAACGTCCTTGCCAGTGGGGAACACGCTGCCCCCTCTCCTGCCCGGAGAGGCGGAACCTATGGCGGATCTCCCACCGGCACGTGCTGTTGCTGCCTTGATGCTACGCGCCGGTTCAGGTGTTCCTCGTCGTGACGGGAGCCTATTCTGTCGGGGTGTTGACCTAGAGTGCGGTGCATGACGTTGACCGAACCGGTGATCATCGGAGCCCTTTCCCCGTCCCGGGCAGGCGACTTCATGACATGTCCGCTGCTCTACCGCTTCCGGGTGATCGACCAACTGCCCGAGAAACCCTCCCAGGCGGCGGTGCGGGGCACGGTGGTGCACGCGGTTCTGGAGCGCCTCTATGACCTGCCGGCGCCGCGGCGTTCGGTGGCGGCGGCGCTGGAGCTGCTGGAGCCGCAGTGGCAGCGGCTGCTGGCCGACGACGCCCAGTATGCGGCGATGTTCGCCGACGAGACCGAGCAGGCGGAGTGGCTGGCGCAGGCGCGCGGCCTGCTGGAGCGCTACTTCACGCTGGAGGACCCGACGCGGCTGGAGCCCGCCGAGCGCGAGCTCTACGTGGAGGCGGTCCTGGACGGCGGGCTGATGTTGCGGGGCTACGTCGACCGGCTCGACGTGGCGCCGACGGGCGAGGTCCGGGTGGTCGACTACAAGACGGGCAGCGCGCCCGGGCCGGACTTCGAGGCCAAGGCGCTGTTCCAGATGAAGTTCTACGCGCTGGTGTTGTGGCGGCTGCGCGGGCAGGTGCCGCGGCTGCTGCAGCTCGTCTATCTGGGCGGCAAGGGCGAGGTGCTGCGTTACGCGCCTGACGAGTCCGACCTGCTGGCCACCGAGCGCAAGGTGATGGCGTTGTGGGCGGCCATCGAGCGGTCGCTGGAGACGGGCGAGTGGCGGGCGCGCCGGAGCCGGCTCTGCGACTGGTGCGATCACCAGGCGCTGTGCCCGGAGTTCGGCGGCACGCCGCCGCCGGTGCCCGACCGCCAGCCGGGCGACAGGGTGCGCAGCAACCGCCGCGCGGCCACCGACGAGCTCTGACCGCACCGGGCTGCCGCTCGGTCTGCTAATCCTCCCAAGGTAGGAGGTTCCAGGCTCTCACCTGGGCCTACAGTAAAGCGGTGCGCAGAGACCGGACCAGGCTCCATGACACGGTGCTCGCCGTTGTGGTGGCCGCGGCGTCGGTGGCGCTGTTCATCCTGTACAGCCCCGACCGCCTGCAGTCCGAGGGGCTGCCGGTGACCGGGATGCGGGCGCCCGACCCGCTCGGTGCGGCGCTGGTGCTGCTGGCGTGCGCCCCCGTGGCGGTGCGCCGGCGGTGGCCGCTGGCGGCGCTGTGCGCGGGGCTGGTGCCACAGACGCTGCTGGCCGCCCTCGGCTACGGCACGGGCCTGTCGGGCCTGCCAGGGCTGGTGCTGCTCTACACGGTGGGCTCCTACCGCGGGCTGGCGGTGGCGCTGGGCGCGCTGCTGCTCTCGCTGGCGGCCTACGTGCTCGGCGCCTTCACCGGCCCGGTCAGCGCGGCCGGCGCGGCCGGCTGGCGCGAGCACGTCGTGGTGGCCGTGGTGCTGGTGGCGGTCTGGGGCGGGGGCCGCAGCCTGCGGTTGCGGCGGGCGTACCTGGCGGAGTTGCGGGATCGGGCGGAGCGGCTGGAACGCGCGCACGCCTCCGACACCCGGGCGGCGCGGGCCGAGGAGCGTTCGAGGATCGCGCGGGAGCTGCACGACGTGGTCGCCCACCACGTCAGCGTGATGACCGTGCAGGCCGCGGCGGCGCGGCGGGTGCTGAGCTCCGATCCCGACCTGGCGCGCGAGGCGCTGTCGGCGATCGAGCACACCGGCCGGATGGCGATGACGGAGATGCGCAGCATCGTCGGCGTGCTGCGCGCCGACGCCCGGGCCGAGCTGGGCCCGCAGCCGAGCGTGCGGGACCTGCCGGCGCTGGCCGAGCAGATGCGCGAGGCGGGCCTGCCCACGCGGTTACTGGTCGAGGGCGAGCCGCGGCCGCTGCCCACCGGGGTGGACCTGGCGGCCTACCGGCTGGTCCAGGAGGGGCTGACGAACAGCCTGCGGCACGCGGGCGCCGGAGCCCAGGCGGTGGTGACGGTGCATCACGAGGCTCATGAGCTGAACGTGGGCGTGCGGGACGACGGGCGCGGGGCGGCGGAGGGTGCCATGCGGTCAGGGCATGGTTTGGTGGGCATTCGCGAACGCGTGGCGCTCTATGGTGGAATCCTCAGCATCGGTCCGCTGCCGGGGGGCGGTTTCGAGGTGCGGGCGAGATTCCCGTTGAAGGACGGCCAATGACGATCAGAGTGCTGCTGGTGGACGATCAGCCGCTACTGCGCACGGGGTTCCGCCTGATTCTGGAGGCCGAGCCCGACATCACGGTGGTGGGCCAGGCCGGCGACGGCAAGGACGCGCAGGAGCAGACGCGGGCGCTGCTGCCCGACGTCGTCCTGATGGACATCCGGATGCCCGGGGTCGACGGCATCGAGGCGACCCGCAGGATCGTGCGGGAGGCGGCGCCGTCGGCGCACGTGCCGAAGGTGCTGGTGCTGACGACGTTCGACCTCGACGAGTACATCGTGGAGGCGCTGCGGTCGGGGGCGTCGGGGTTCCTGCTGAAGGACGTGCCGCCCGACGAGCTGGTGCAGGCCATCCGGGTGGTGGCGGCCGGCGACGCGATCGTGGCGCCGAGCGTCACGCGCCGGCTGCTGGACCGGTTCGCCAAGCGGCTGCCGTCGGCGTACGAGCAGGCCACTCCCGCCCGGCTCGACCGGCTGACCGAGCGGGAGCTCGAGGTGCTGCGGCTGATCGCCAAGGGCATGTCCAACGCGGAGATCGCGGCCAAGCTCGTGGTGAGCGAGACGACCGTGAAGACGCACGTGGGCAACGTGCTGACCAAGCTCGGCCTGCGCGACCGCGTGCAGGCCGTGGTCCTCTCCTACGAGGTCGGGCTGATCACGCCGGGCGCCTTATCCTGACGTGCTCAGCCAGACGTGCTCATTCGGACGTCGCCTCGGCGGGGGCGGGGGTGGGGGCGTTCTCCGGGAAGTGGCAGGCCACGCGGTGGCCGCCGGCCAGCTCTTCCAGGGGCGGCTCGACGGTCTTGCAGATCTCCTGCGCCTTCCAGCAGCGCGTGTGGAAGCGGCAGGCGGGCGGCGGGTTCAGCGGGCTGGGCACGTCGCCGGTGAGCCGGATGCGGTCGCGGTCCCGGCGCGTCTTGGGGTCGGGCACCGGCACGGCCGACAACAGCGCGTTGGTGTAGGGGTGCATCGGCGCGCTGTAGAGCTGCTTGCGCTCCGCGACCTCGACGATCTTGCCCAGGTACATGACGGCCACCCGGTCGCTGATGTGCCGCACCACCGACAGGTCGTGGGCGATCACGACGTAGGTCAGGTCCAGCTCGTTCTGCAGATCTTCGAGCAGGTTGACGACCTGGGCCTGGATCGACACGTCGAGCGCGGAGACCGGCTCGTCGGCGATGATCAGCTTGGGCTTGAGCGCGAGCGTGCGGGCGATGCCGATGCGCTGCCGCTGCCCGCCGGAGAACTCGTGCGGATAGCGGTTGTAGTGCTCGGGATTGAGCCCGACCAGGGCGAGGATGTCCTGGACGGCCTTCTTGACGCCGTGCTCGGTCTCGACGCCCTGGATCCGGAACGGGGCGCCGACGATGGCGCCGACCGTGTGACGGGGGTTGAGCGACGAGTAGGGGTCCTGGAAGATCATCTGCATGTCGCGGCGGAGCGGCCTGAGCCGGCCCTGCTTCATGTGCGTGATGTCCTGGCCCTCGAAGATCACCTTGCCGGCGGTCGGCTCCAGCAGGCGGGTGACGAGGCGGCCGGTGGTGGACTTGCCGCAGCCGGACTCGCCCACCAGGCCGAGCGTCTCGCCCTTGAACACGTCGAAGCTGATCCCGTCGACCGCCTTGACGGCCCCGATCTGCCGCTTGAGCAGGCCCTTGGTGACGGGGAAGTGCTTCTCCAGGTTCTGCACGGAAAGAAGCGGCTCGTTGTCGGTCACTGAGTCTCCAGCACAGGCTTGATCTCGTTCTCCCACAGTGCCCGCCGCTCGGCCCGCTCCAGATGGCAGCGCACCAGGTGGCCGCCCTCGGTCTCGGCCAGGGCTGGCACCTCGGTCTTGGCCTTGCCCTCGGTCTTGTCGGCGTAGGGGCAGCGGGGGTGGAAGGCGCAGCCCGGCGGCACGTTGATCAGGGACGGCGGGGAGCCCTTGATCGGCAGGAGCCGCTCGGTGGGCTCCCGGTCGAGGCGGGGCATCGATCCCAGCAAACCCCACGTGTAGGGGTGCTCGGGACGGTAGAAGATGTCGTCGGCGGTGCCGTACTCGATGCACTTGCCGCCGTACATGACGAGGATGTCGTCGGACAGCTCGGCCACCACGCCCAGGTCGTGGGTGATGATGATCAGCGCGGAGTTGAACTCGCGCTGCAGGTCGCGCATGAGGTCGAGGATCTGGGCCTGCACGGTGACGTCGAGCGCCGTGGTGGGCTCGTCGGCGATGAGCAGCTCGGGGTCGTTGGACAGGGCCATGGCGATCATGGCGCGCTGCCGCATGCCCCCGGAGAACTGGTGGGGGTAGTCGTCGACCCGGCGGGCGGGCTCGGGGATGCCGACGCGGCCCAGCATGTCGACCGCGTGCTTGCGCGCGACCTTCTTGCTGACGTCGTGGTGGATGCGGTACGCCTCGATGATCTGGTCGCCGACCGTGTAGTACGGGTGCATGGACGACAGCGGATCCTGGAAGATCATCGCCATCTTCTTGCCGCGGAGCCGCCGTACGTACTCGTTGCTCGCGCCGACCAGCTCGGTGCCGTCGAGCCAGATCTCGCCCGAGATGCGGGCGTTGCCGCCCTTGTGCAGGCCGAGGATGCCGAGGCTGGTGACGCTCTTGCCGGAGCCGGACTCGCCGACGATCCCGAGCGTCTTGCCCCGCTCCAGCCCGAACGACAACCCGTCGACGGACTTGACCAGGCCGTCCTCGGTCGGGAAGTGGATGCGCAGGTCCTTGACGTCGAGGTAGGAACTCACGACAGCCTCACTCTCGGGTCGACCACCGCGTAGAGGAGGTCCACGACCAGGTTGGCCACGACCACGAACAGGGCGGCGAGCAGCGTCACGCCCATGACCGCCGGCAGGTCGTTGTTGGAGATCGCGTCGACGGCGTACTTGCCGAGCCCGTTGAGCGAGAACGTGGTCTCGGTCAGCACGGCGCCGCCCATCAGCAGGCCGAAGTCCAGGCCGAAGACGGTGAGCAGGGGGGTCAGCGCGGCGCGCAGGCCGTGCTTGACCACGACCTTCCGCTCGACCAGGCCCTTGGCCCTGGCGGTGCGGATGTAGTCCTCGCCCATGGTCTCCAGCATGCCGGCCCTGGTGAGCCGCGCGTAGGTGGCGGCGAACAGCAGGGCCAGCGTTATCCAGGGCAATATCAGGTTGTAAGCCCATTGCGCGGGATTGATGGTGATGTCGGTCCAGGCGCCGCCCGGGGCCGTCCAGCCCAGGCCGTAACTGAAGATCGTCAGCGCGATCATGCCGGTGAAGAAGATCGGCAGGGAGACTCCGGCCAGGGCGATGCCCATGGCCGATCTGTCGAAGAAACTGCCGCGGCGCAGAGCCGACAGCACGCCCGTCGCCACGCCGCCGAGCGCCCACAGGATGGCCGCGCCGATGCCGAGCGATAGGGTCACCCTGGCGCGGTCGAGCAGGTTGGGCCAGACCGGCTGCTGGGTGATGAAGGAGTAACCCAGGCAGGGCGCGGGGCACCGCTCCACCGACGTGCCGGTGTCGTAGTCGGCCCCGGCCACGATGCCCTTGACGAACCGCCCGTACTGCACGGCCAGGGGGTCGTAGAAGCCGAGCCGCTGCGCGACCAGTTTGATGGTCTCGTCACTGGCCGTCCTGCCGACGTACCGGGCCGCGAACCCTTCGGGGGTCGCGCCGGCCAGGCGCGGCACCAAGAAGAAGATCGCGAAGGTGACCATGCTGACGATGAGCAGCATCGCCGCGGCGCCGATCACGCGCCTGATGATGTATGTGACCACTGTGCCCGGCTCCAGCCGCCGGCCCGGTGCGGGATTCGCCCGTACCGGGCCGGCGGCCTGCTGCCTTCACCTGCCAATCTCAGTGTGTTCCAGTTACTGCTGGACGCCCAGGCCGACGTAGTCGTACATCTGCTGGGAGTCACTGATGAACACGTTCGTCAGACCCTTGCCGCGCAGGAAGAGGGCCTTGCCGTACGTGCTGGGCATCGTGACGGCCTCCTCCATGACGCGCTGGTCCACCTGGGCCCACATGTCGCTGCGCTTGGCGGCGTCGGGCTCGGCCTTGATCTGGTCGATCATCTTGTCGACCTCGGGGATCTTGACGCTCAGGTTGTAGTTACCCGCCGCCCTGATGTCCCGGCTGTCGACGATGGCCTGCAGGAAGCCGTAGGTGTCGGGGTAGTCGGAGCCCCAGCCGTTGATGGCCAGGCCGATCTTGTTCTCCTTGACGTAGGCCGGCTTGCCGGCGTACAGCGCGAAGTAGTCGTCCTGCGGGTACGGCTTGAGCGTCAGCTTGATGCCGACCTTGGCGAGCGACTGCTGCAGCGACTCGGCCGCGGCCTTCTCCTTGGGCCGCTCGGTGCGGTAGGAGATGTTGGTCTCGAAGCCGTTGGGCTGACCGCACTTGGTCAGGGCTTCCTTGGCCTTGGTCACGTCGCCCTTGTCCTCGGGCGTCTTGTAGAGCGTGATGTCCTTGTGGCCGGCCATGCTCGGCGGGATCATGCCGGTGGCCAGGATGCCGCCGGTCTCGCCGCCGTAGGCGCGCAGGAGGCTCGTACGGTCGGCGGCGAACTGGACGGCCTTGCGGCACTCGATGTTGTCCAGCGGCGCCACGTCGGGAATGACCGAGGTGTACCAGGTGCGCTGCTGGCTCGGGTTGTCCGTGCGGGCCTGCAGCGCGGGGTCGCCGAGCACCTTGGGCAGCGCGGCGGCGCTGATGCCCAGGGCGTCGACGGCGACCTGGATGTCACCGGAGATGATCCGGTTGTCCAGGTCGTCGGCGTTGACCTTGGTCTGGACCTCGATGCGGTCGGGCAGCGCCGGCCGGTTCGGGTCGGTCGCCGCGTCCCACTGGTCGTTGCGGACCAGGGTGAAGCCCTTGCCGACCTCGTTCTTCTCGAACTTGTAGGGGCCCGTCGAGACGACGTGCTCCTGGTACTTGGTGCCGGTGTCCTTGGCCTGCGGGACCGGCATCGTCATCGGCATCTGCATGATGTAGTCGAACAGGCCGAAGGGCTGGTTGAGGTGGAAGACGATCGTCTGGTCGTCCGGCGTCTCGATCGCCGAGGAGAGGTCGGCGTCCTTGTCCTTCAGCGCGCCCTTGTAGTCCTTGGGCCAGGCGAGCAGCGCGTTGAGGTAGGTCGGCCCGTTCGGGAAGACCTCCTTGTCGAACTGGCGCGCCACGGCGTAGGCGACGTCCTTGGAGGTGACCGGAGTGCCGTCCTCGAACTTGACGCCCTTGCGCAGGGTGTAGGTCCAGGTCTTGGCGTCGTCGCTGGACTTGCCCAGGCTCTCGGCCAGGTCAGGGACGAGGGTGTTGCCGTCCTCGCCGGGGGCGGCCTTGAACATCAGCAGCGCACGGCCGTACAGGCGGGCGAAGTTGAGCGCGTAGCCGTAGTAGGTGTTGCCCGGGTCGAGGCTGTCCCAGTCGGCCGTGTTCGCCATCTTGAGCGTGCCGCCCTTCTTGTCAGAAGGGTTCCAGATCTTGCCGATCGCGGCGTCGAGCTCGTCCTTGGCGCCCGCGCCCGCCGCCTGCGAGCTGCCGCCTTGACCGGGGGTCTGGGTGGCGTTGCCACCGCAGGCCGACAGGCCCAGGGCCAGGGCCGCGCCGATGGCGGCGGTAATGATGGTGGATCTTCTTCTCATCAAGGTGTCGCACCCCTTTGGATATGGAAGCTGAGAAAGGGAGACGGGGGGAACTGCTCAGCGCTTGCCGCGCGGGTCGAGCGCGTCGCGCAGGCCGTCACCGAAGAGGTTGAAGGCCAGCACGGTGATGAAGATGGCCAGGCCGGGGAAAATCATGAAGTGCGGGATCGTGTAATAACGCGCCGCGTCGGAGAGCATGCCGCCCCAGGTGGGGGTCGGCGGGCGCACGCCCACGCCGAGGAACGACAGCGCCGCCTCGAACAGGATGTTCGACGGGATCAGCAGCGTCGAGTAGATCAGGATCGGCGCGATCAGGTTGGGCAGCAGCTCGCGGAAGATGATGTACGGCCCGCGGGCGCCCAGGCTCCTGGCGGCGTCCACGAACTCGCGCTCACGCAGCGAGAGCGTCTGCCCTCGGATGATCCGGCCCAGATAGGGCCAGTTGAAGAATCCGATGATGAAGATCAGCAGAGCGACTCTGAGCGTGTCGCCCGTCAGGCCGAACGCCTGGTCGGGAATGACGCCGGCCAGCGCGATGGCGAACACCAGGATCGGGAAGGCGAGGAAGACGTCCATCGCCCGGCCGATCAGCGTGTCGACCCAGCCGCCGAAGTAGCCGGCGATCACACCGAGGAGGGTGCCGATCACGACCGACAACAGCGTGGCCAGGAAGGCGATGAGCAACGAGATCCGCGCGCCGTAGAGCACCCGGCTGAAGATGTCGCGGCCGTTGGACGGCTCGACGCCGAACAGGAAGTCGGAGTTGATGCCGCCGAGGGCCTCCTTGGGCGCCATCGACCGGCCGTCGACCAGGTCCTCGTGGTATTCCAGCGGGTCATGGCCCAGCCACTTGACGATCAGCGGGGCGAAGACGGCCACCAGGATCAAGAAGATGATCACACAGGCCCCGGCGATGGCCACCTTGTCGCGCTTCAGCCGGCGCCAGGCGATCTGGCCGAGGGAGCGGCCCTCGATGGCCTTGAGGTCGGTTCCGGCGAGCAGCGTGTCGGACGGGGCCGTCGCCGCCGACTCCGGAACGTCCAGCGGAGCGGTCACGCGATCCCCTCCACCCCTGCCAGCGGCCGCATGAAGCCATGCACCCGCGCGACCAAGGTAGTGCGCATACTTTCCTGGCCCCCTGGATTCCAGACGACGTCTGCCAGCCGGGCGACTGCCCGGATCAGGGTATGACGCCCGTGCTCAGTGAGACCGTATGTCACGGCCCCAGGACGCAGAATGTATGCGCTGAACTGCTATGACCAGCCCTTCGCCCCCTGATGTGGCTCAACTGTGATTGACGCGAAACTCATTCGTATCGATCTTGAGGGGATTGTCTCCCCGTCGTCCCGGTTGCGTCTCGGAACTGTGACAGAGCTCTCGAACACCCGGATCAACTGATGCCGCGGCGCTTGAGGAGGTCCTCGATGTCGGAGAAGTCGTCCTCACCCTTGCCGGCCTTCGGCGCCGTCACGGCAGGCCGCGTCTGGCCGGCGGCGGCCGGCTTGTTCGCCGAAGGCTGAACGGGCCGCTGCTGCTCGGAGTCGCCGGAAGGCGCCTTCTTCTTCTTGCCGCCGGCCAGTTTCCGGCCCCGCAGCACGCCTGAGACGACGAACAGCACCGCCGACAACCCCGCGACGGCCACGCCGATCCACACGGTCGGGTTGAACACCAGGCTCGTCACGAAGCCCACCAGGGTGGCGCCGACGGTCCACAGCGCCTGCAGCGCGCCGGTCAGATAGGCCGCCGCCGGGAGCAGCGCCCACGCCGTCATCCGCAACCCGGCGGTCGCTCCCCTGCGCCTGAAGGCCAGGAAGGCGAGCACCAGCCCGGCGATGCTCACTCCGGCGCACAACGGCAGCCAAGCGATCGTGTTGAAGGTGTCCATGTTGCCGCCCCCTCGTCGTGGCTCCTGCTTTCATCCTGGCACGCGAAGGCGCGTTCGCCTCCTCCGCGAGAACCAGTTCTCCCCTAGGGGAACGCTCAGGAGCGCAGAAGGTTCCTCAGGTCCCCGACCCCGATCTCCGCGAGCGAGGAGATCACCAGGCGCCCTGGCGCCGGCTCGATGGGCAGCAGGCTGGGCACGGCGACCACGGCGCAACCGGCCGCGGTGGCGGCGGCCACGCCGTTCGGGGAGTCCTCCAGGACGACGCAGCGGACCGGCTCCACCCCGAGCAGCCCCGCCGCCGTCAGATAGGGCTCGGGGTCCGGCTTGGTGTGGCTGACGTCGTCGGCGGTCACGATCACGTCGAAGCGGTCCCTGCCGACGCTCTTGAGCGCCGCGTCGGCGATCTCCCTGAGCGACGAGGTGACCAGCCCCACGGGCACCCCCGCCTCCCGCAGGGCGTCGAGCAGCTCGGAGGCGCCCGGCATGACGCGCACGCCCTCGGACAGGCGGGCCACCATGCCAGCGACCAGCCACTCCCGCACCGTCTCCGCGCTCACCGCGGAGCCGGACACGGCCAGCATGTAGTGCACCGTGCGCCCCATCGAACCGCCGACCAGATGCGCCTGGTGCTCGGCCGTCCACGCGCCGCCGAGTTCGGCCATCACCTTGGTCTCGATCTCCAGCCAGACCCGCTCGCTGTCGATGAGCAGCCCGTCCATGTCGAAGAAGACCGCTTCCATGCCTTGCCCCCGTATCCGTAGTGCGTTCCGCCATTGTCGCCGCCCAGCGGTGAACGGCGGGCGGCGGGGGCCTGGTCGTGACGCTTCGGACAGCGGGCGCCGAGGTGTCAGACGTTGAAGTATTTGGCCTCGGGGTGGTGGGCGACCAGCGCGGACGTGGCCTGCTCGGGGTGGAGCTGGAACTCCTCCGACAGCGTCACCCCGATGCGCTCGGGGTCGAGGAGCTGGAAGAGCTGCACCTGGTCCTCCAGGTTGGGGCAGGCCGGGTAGCCGAAGGAGTAGCGGCAGCCCTGGATGTTGACCTTGAGCATGTCGTCGAGCGACTCATCGCCGCCGATGCCCCACTCCGAGCGCACCCGGGCGTGCCAGTATTCGGCCAGCGCCTCGGTGAGCTGCACCGACAGGCCGTGCAGCTCCAGGTAGTCGCGGTAGGCGTCCTTGGCGAACAGCTCGGCCGTGGCGTCGGAGATCTTGGAGCCCATGGTGGCCACCTGGAAGCCGACCATGTCGACCTCGCCGGAGTCCTTGCCGCGGAAGAAGTCGGACAGGCACAGGTGACGGTCGCGGCGCTGGCGCGGGAAGGTGAAGCGGGTGCGCTCGTTGCCACCGTCGTCGAGGATGATCAGCGAGTCGCCGTCGGCGACGCACGGGAAGTAGCCGTAGACGACGGCCGCCTCCAGCAGGCCCTCGGTCTGCATGCGCTCAAGCCACATGCGCAGCCGGGGCCGCCCCTCGGTCTCGACCAGCTCGTCGTAGCCGGGCCCGTCGCCGCCCCTGGTGGGCTTGAGGCCCCACTGGCCGAGGAAGAGCGCGCGCTCGTCGAGGAAGGCGGAGTAGTCGGCCAGCGAGATGCCCTTGACGACGCGGTCGCCGGAGAACGGCGCGGCCGGCAGCGGGTTGTCGGCGGCCACGTCGGAGCGGGACGGCAGCTCCTCGACGGGGGTGCGCTCCAGCACCGCGCCGGTCTTGACCCGCCGCTCGCGCAGCGGCGGCAGCGTCGCGCCCGCCACGCCGCGCTTGACGGCCATGAACGCGTCCATCAGCCGCAGCCCCTCGAACGCGTCGCGGGCGTAGCGCACCTCGCCCCCGAACAGCCCGGCGAGGTCCTGCTCGACGTAGGCGCGGGTGAGGGCGGCGCCGCCGAGCAGCACCGGGTAGCGCTCCGACAGGCCCCTGGAGTTCATCTCCTCCAGGTTCTCCTTCATGATGACCGTCGACTTGACCAGCAGGCCGGACATGCCGATGACGTCGGCCTTCTGCTCGTCGGCGGCCTCCAGGATGGCCGAGACGGGCTGCTTGATGCCGAGGTTGACGACCTGGTAGCCGTTGTTGGACAGGATGATGTCCACGAGGTTCTTGCCGATGTCGTGCACGTCGCCCTTGACGGTGGCCAGCACGATGCGGCCCTTCGTCTCGCCCTCGACGCGGTCCATGTGGGGTTCGAGGTAGGCCACGGCGGTCTTCATGACCTCGGCCGACTGCAGCACGAACGGAAGCTGCATCTGACCGGAGCCGAACAGCTCGCCGACCGTCTTCATGCCGTCGAGCAGCACCTCGTTGATGATCTCCAGGGCGGGGCGCTGGGCGAGTGCGGCGTCGAGGTCGGCCTCCAGGCCCTTCTTCTCGCCGTCGATGATGCGCCGCTTGAGCCGCTCCCACAGCGGCAGCGCGGCCAGCTCCTCGGCCCGGCCCGCGCGCACGGCGGCGGCGTCGACGCCCTCGAAGAGGTCCATGAACTTCTGCAGCGGGTCGTAACCCTCGCGGCGGCGGTCGTAGACCATGTCGAGCGCGACCTGGCGCTGCTCGTCGGGGATGCGGGCCATCGGCACGATCTTGGAGGCGTGCACGATCGCGGAGTCGAGCCCCGCGTTGACGCACTCGTTGAGGAAGACCGAGTTGAGCACCATGCGGGCGGCCGGGTTGAGGCCGAAGCTGATGTTGGACAGGCCCAGCGTGGTCTGCACGCTCGGGTGGCGGCGCTTGAGATCGCGGATGGCCTCGATGGTCTCCAGGCCGTCGCGCCTGGTCTCCTCCTGGCCGGTGGCGATGGGGAAGGTCAGGCAGTCGACGATGATGTCCTCGACCCGCATGCCCCAGTTGCCGACCAGGTCGTCGATGAGGCGGGAGGCCACCCGCACCTTCCACTCGGCGGTGCGGGCCTGGCCCTCCTCGTCGATGGTCAGCGCGACCACGGCCGAGCCGTGCTCGCGGACCAGGCGCATGATCTTCTGGAAGCGGGAGTCGGGGCCGTCGCCGTCCTCGTAGTTGACGGAGTTGACGGCGGCGCGCCCGCCGAGCATCTCCAGGCCCGCCTGCAGCACCGCCGGCTCGGTCGAGTCGAGCATGATCGGCAGCGTGGAGGCGGTGGCGAAGCGGAAGGCCAGCTCCTTCATGTCGGCCACGCCGTCGCGGCCGACGTAGTCGACGCACAGGTCGAGCATGTGGGCGCCGTCGCGGGCCTGGTCGCGGGCCGTCTCGACGCAGTCGTCCCAGCGGCCCGCCAGCATGGCCTCGCGGAAGGCCTTGGAGCCGTTGGTGTTGCAGCGCTCGCCGATGGCCAGGTAGGAGGTGTCCTGCCGGAACGGGACCGTCTGGTAGAGCGAGGACGCGCCGGGCTCCGGACGCGGCCGGCGGTGCGCGACCTCCTTGTCGCGGACCTGCTCGACCACCTGGCGCAGGTGCTCGGGCGTGGTGCCGCAGCAGCCGCCGACCAGGGACAGGCCGTAGTCGCGGGTGAACGTCTCGTGCGCGCCGGCCAGCTCCTGCGGCGAGAGCGGGTAGTAGGCGCCGTCGGAGGTCAGCACCGGCAGGCCGGCGTTGGGCATGCAGGACAGCTTGAGGCGCGAGTGGCGGGCGAGGTAGCGCAGGTGCTCGCTCATCTCGGCCGGGCCGGTCGCGCAGTTGAGGCCGACGATGTCGACGCCGAGGGGCTCGATCGCGGTCAGGGCGGCGCCGATCTCGGAGCCGAGCAACATCGCGCCGTTGGTCTCGATCGTCACCTGCGCGATGATCACGATGTCGCGGCCGGCGGCCTCGATGGCCCGCCTGGCGCCGACGACGGCGGCCTTGACCTGCAGCAGGTCCTGGCAGGTCTCGATGATCAGGGCGTCCGCGCCGCCCGCGATCAGGCCGGCCGCGTTGTCGCGGTAGGAGTCGCGCAGGCTCGCGTAGGGCAGGTGACCCAGCGTGGGCAGCTTGGTGCCCGGGCCCATCGAGCCGAGCACGAACCGCGGGTGCTCGGGCGTGGACCACTGGTCGGCCGACTCGCGGGCGATCCTGGCTCCGGCCTCCGAGTATTCGAACACGCGATCGGAGATGTCGTATTCGCCGAGGGCGGCGAAGTTGGCGCCGAAGGTGTTGGTCTCCACGCAGTCGACGCCGACGGCGAAGTAGGCGTCGTGCACGCCGCGCACGATGTCGGGCCGGGTGACGTTGAGCACCTCGTTGCAGCCCTCGTGACCGTGGAAGTCGTCGAGGGTCGGGTCCTGAGCCTGGAGCATCGTGCCCATGGCGCCGTCGGCGACGATCACGCGCTGGGACAACACTTCTCGCAAGGACGGGGAGATGCTCATGGGGCAAAGCTTATCCGGTGCTTCCAGGGCGCCGATCTGGGCGTCGCCCGAGCGCTATTCTGCCGACTGTCAATTGAACTCTCCGTCCAATTGGGGTCGCCATGACCTACCGCACCGTGCTCGTCGGCACCGACGGCTCGCCCTCCTCCTTCCGCGCCGTCTCCACGGCCGCCTCCCTGGCCGCCGCGACCGGCGCCACCCTCGTCCTGGCCTGCGCGTATCTGCCCATGCGCGAGAGCGAGCGGGCCGCGGCCGCCGACCGGCTGGGTGATCTGGCGTACAAGGTGGGCGGCTCCACGCCCGCCGACGACGCCCTGCGGGCGGCGCGCGGGCACGCCGCGGCGGCGGGCGCCGCCGACATCGTCCTGGCCGCCGAGCAGGGCGAGGCCGTGGACGTGCTGGTCGCGCTGGCCGGCCGGCACCGCGCCGACCTGCTCGTGGTGGGCAACAGGGGGCTCAACAGCCTGGCCGGGCGGCTGCTCGGCTCCGTGCCCTCCAGCGTCACCCACCGGGCCTCGTGCGACGTCCTGGTCGTGCACACGACGGACGGCAAGTGCTGACCCTGCCGTGACCGGCGGCCGAGCGTCCCGTGACCGGTGGGTTGGAGCGTGCCGTAGTCGCTGGTTGAGCGTGCCGTGACGAGGCGGCGAGCGTGGTGTGACGGGGCGATGAGCCGGACGCCGGCTCGGGGCGCGCGTTTCGCCACGGGCGTACGCGCGGCGTGCACGCGTGCGCGCGCACATCCGCGCACGTGGGACCGCGGGCGGAGACGCGCTGCTGAGCACCGGCACGGCGGGACGGCGCGGCGTGGGCGATCAAGGAGAGATCAGTGACGCCGACGCCTCCTTACCGCATAGGCTTAGCGGGACGATGGAGAGAGGAGGCGACACGTGATAGAGCTCGAAGGGCTCCCCGAGCTCGTAGACCCGGTGCTCATTGCCGCGTTCGAAGGGTGGAACGACGCGGGCGAGGCCTCCAGCGGTGTGATCGCCCATCTCGAGTCCGCCTGGAAGGCCGAGCCGCTGATCGCGCTCGACCCCGACGACTACTACGACTTCCAGGTCACCCGGCCCGTGGTGGAGATGAACGACGGGCTGAGCCGCTCGATCGTGTGGCCCACCACCCGGCTGCTGCGCGCCCGCCCGCCGGGCGTCGAGCGCGACGTCGTGCTGCTGCGCGGCATCGAGCCCAACATGCGCTGGCGCTCCTTCTGCGCCGACATCATCGAGGCCTGCCGCGAGCTCGGCATCGAGCTGGCCGTCATGCTCGGCGCGCTGCTCAACGACTCGCCGCACACGCGGCCCGTGCCCATCCTCGGCGGCGCGACCGACGAGACGCTGGCCCGCTCGACCAACCTGGAGCTGAGCCGCTACGAAGGGCCGACGGGCATCGTCGGGGTGCTGCAGCACGAGTTCGGCGAGGCGGGGCTGGACGCGATCTCGTTGTGGGCGTCGGTGCCGCACTACGTGGCCCAGCCGCCCAACCCGAAGGCCACGCTGGCGCTGCTGCGCCGGCTGGAGGACGTGCTGGAGATCCCGATGCCGCTGGGCGACCTCGACGAGGAGGCCAGGGCGTGGGAGCACGGCGTCGACGAGCTGGCCTCCCAGGACACCGAGGTGGCCGAATACGTCAAGGAGCTCGAGGAGCGCAAGGACGCGGCCGAGCTGCCGGAGGCGAGCGGAGACGCGATCGCGGCCGAGTTCGAGCGCTATCTGCGGCGGCGCGACCGCGACACTGACGGCTGATTTTGAGGATTAAATCCAACAATTGGCCATCTTTTCCGCAATAATCAGGGACAGTAGAAACTTGCACGAAGCTCGGACTCCTGACCCCGCACGCTGATCGATAGGTGAAACCCTCCGGCTTCGCGCCGTGTTGCCTGCTCGACTGACCGCGCACGTTAGGCACGCCATGGCGACGTCTCACATTGATCCGCACCAGAGCCAGGACACCAGGCGGCGCATCCTGGAGATGGCCGTCTCGCTCAGGGACGACCATTCCGGCGGCCCGGTGGACCACTTCCTCGTGCTGCTGCAGGACCGGCTCCCGCTCTGGCTCAGCATCCTGCACGATCTCTCCCGCCGTATCGGGAAGGGGAAGGTGTCGGACAACCTGCTGCCGGTGGCGCGAGCGGGCATCGACTACTACATGGAGGTGCAGGGGGCGGCCCTGCCCGCCTTCACCTCACCCAGCGTGACAGTCCGCTTCCGCCAGGCCATCCGCGACACCGGGCTCGGACCCCCCACGGAGGTCGCGCCGCTGGCCGCCTACCTGGCGGCCGAGCAGCGGCTGGGGCGGGTGGGGGCGAGCGTGGACCCGGAGGCGAGCGCGCGGCTGCTGATCGCCGGGTGCTTCCACCGGGCCTACATCGAGATGTTCGTCGGCGCCGACGCCGGACCCACGCGGGAGACCAGCGCACGGGAGATCGTGCGCGAGTTGCGGCTCGAACCGCTCGCCGCCTGACCGCGCCGGGTGCGCAGGGCTTCGTCGTAGCGGTGCCAGATCAGCGCCGCGACGTCCGGATCGGCCCCCAGCGGCTCGCTGACCAGCCCTGCCCCGGCCGCGCTCAGCCGCTGGTGGAAGAAGCCGGGAGCGAGCACGTACGAGGCGACGGCCACGCGGGCGGCCGGGGTGGAGCCGAGCCGCTCCATGGCCTCCTCCAGCGACGGCGTGCCGGCCGAGGCGAAGGCGGCCGTGACCGGGCGAGCGAGGCGTACCGCGAGCCGGTGGGCGGCGGCGCGCACGTCGGCGAGGGCGGCGGGGTCGGAGGAGCCCGCCGCGCCGAGCACGACCGCGTCCGTGGCGCGCAGTCCCGCCCGCGCCAGCTTGCGGGCCAGCGCGGACGTCAGGAGCCCGTGCGGCCCGAGCCAGCCGGCCACCACCGCGTCCGGGCGGCACCCGGCGATCACTTCCGGCAGGTCGATGTGCACGTGGTAGCCGCCCGCCAGCAGCAGCGGGACGACGACCACCGGGCCGGCCACGGCGGGCAGCACCTCCGACAGCAGCGGCGAGCTGATCTCCAGGTAGCTCAGCTCGACCCGCTGTCCTGGACGGGATCGGCGGACCGTCTCCGCCAGGGCGGACAGGGTCCGCTCCCCCGCGGCGCTGCGCGTGCCGTGCGCGGCCAGGACGAGCGTGGGCGTCACAGACCCGCCTCGTAGCGGCAGGCCAGCCGATAGCCGCGTTTGACCACGGTCTCCACGATGCCGCCCGGCCCGAGGGCGCGGCGCAGCCGGGTGATGGCCATCTCCACGGCGTGCTCGGCGGAGTCGCGGGCGACGCTGCCCGGCAGCACGGTACGCAGGTCGGCCCGGGACACCACGTGCCCCGGCTTCTCGGCCAGGCGCTTGAGCACCGCCATCGGCGCGGGCGGCAGCGGCCGCAACTCGCCGTCCACGACCACCGCGTGACCGCGGATCTCCAGCCGGTGATCGCCGGCCTCAAGACGGGTGACGCCGTGCTCGGGCAGGTGCCGGGCCAGCGCGCGGGCCAGCGCGCCGAGCCGCGAGCGGTCGGGCTGCAGCGTCGGCACGCCGCGCGAGGTCAGCGGGTCGGCGGTGACGGAGCCCACGCAGGCGGCCACGACGGGCCCGCCGAACGCGGCCAGCAGCGCGTCCTCCAGCCCCTCCGCGCGGGCGGCGCCGAGCATGGCGTGCACGGCGGGCGCGCTGGTGAAGGCGACGGCGTCCACGGAGCCGGAGATCGTCTGGCTGATCAGCCGGCGCAGGGGTGAGATGTCACGGTAGGGGAGCCAGCGGTAGACCGGGATCTCGATCACCTCGGCCCCGGCCTGGCGCAGGTCGGCCACGAAGTCGCTGAGCGGCTCGCCGTGCTGCTGCACCGCGATGCGCCGGCCGTGCAGGTCCTGGGCCAGGAGATACTCCTTGACCTCCTGGCACGACTCGGTGGCGGGGGTCCAGTGGTCGTTCAGCCCGGCGGCGCGTACCGCTCCCCTGGCCTTGGGGCCGCGGGTGAGCAGGCGGGCGGCGGCCAGGTGCTCGCCGAGGTCGCCGGACAGCCCCCAGCCCTCGGCCGCGGCCATCCAGCCCCGGAAGCCGACTCCGGTGGTGACGACCACGTCGTCGATCGGCCGCTCCAGGCTGCTCCTGGTCGCGGCGAGCAGGTCGGTGTCCTCGGCCAGGGGGACGAGCCGGATGGCGGGGGCGCTGACCACGCGGGCGCCGCGCCGCTCCAGCAACGCGCCGAACTCCTCGCGCCGCCTCGTCGCGGTGACGCCGACGGTGAACCCGGACAGGGCGTCGGGCGCCGTCTCCGGGGAGAAGCCGCCCTCCAGGGGAAGCGCGCTCATACCCATACCTCCAGGTAGTCAAAGATGCCTGGCCGGGCCCCGAGCACCCGGCCAGGCATCACAGGCGCGTGTGACGCAAGTGAGAACACCCTCCGATACTGCTTTCAGGGGGTTTCGCTCCTGGGTCTCTTCTGTTACCGCTGTGCTACAAGGCAGAGGCTTCTGGGTTGGCGGCGTGCGGTCCTGGGAAACCTTCAGCATGACCAGGCTGCCAATCGGGGAGTTGCGGGTGACGGTCCGGCCTATTCGCATGTTCGACGATCCGGTGCTCCGCTCAGTGGCGGAGCCGGTCCATGACTTCGACCGCGACCTCCGGCGGCTGGTCAAGTCGCTGACGGCGACGATGCGGGCGGGAGCGGGGCGGGCCGGGCTGGCCGCGCCGCAGGTGGGCGAGCCGGTCCGGGTGGTGGTCTACTCCTACGACGGCAAGTCCGGCCATCTGGTCAATCCGCGGCTGGAGCTGTCGGAGCGGCGGATCACGGCCGACGAGGCGTGCCTGTCGGCGCCCGGCCTGTGGTGGCCGCTGGAACGTTCTTACCTGGTGACGGCGCGCGGCCGCGACATGTTCGGCAAGCCCGTGACCGTGCGGGCGCTCGGCGTGCTGGCGCGCGTGCTGCAGCACGAGGCCGACCACCTGGACGGCGTGCTGTTCAGCGATCACCTCGAAGCGGCGGAGCGGGAACGTTTTCTCGCGGAGGTTCTGGCGACGAGCTGAGCTCCCGGCGCTGCGCGGCGTCGGTGCCGCCCCACACGCCGTAGGCCTGCCGGGTGTCCAGCGCGTACGACAGGCACGGCTCTCGCACGGGGCAGCCGCCGCACACCTGTTTGGCCTGCTGGACCTGCGACTGGCTCGGCCCATCCATGGAGATGGGGAAGAACAGTTCCGGGTCCAGGTCGAGGCAGGCGGCCCTGCGGGTCCAGTCGAGCATCATCTTGACCGCCTACCCATGACTCGTTGTGTCATACCTCGTCGAGCAGCCGATCCCAGTCCGTCAGGAACCTGCCGAGCCCGTACCGCGCCAGGGCCGCGGCCCGCGCGGCCTTGCCCGCCTGGGCGGCGCTCTCGGGATCGGCCACGTACGCGTGCAGCGCGTCGGCCAGCACGCCGACCTTGGTGGACAGGACTCCGGCCTCCGGCGGGACGGCCTCGACGGCCTCGGTGGCGGCCAGCGCGACGACCGGCAGGCCGAGCGCCATGGCCTCGATGAGGGCCAGGCCGAGCGAGGTCCAGCGGTAAGGGTGCAGGTAGACGCGGCGCCGGGCCAGCTCGGCGTGCATGACGTGCTGGGGCAGGTCCTCGTAGGTGCCGTACGGCAGCCCGGCCACCTTCATCCCGAACACGTCGAGCGGCACCCGCTCGGCGAAGCGCGGCAGCAGGTCGGTGCCGGCCACCCTGGCGCGGCGCACCGGCTCGTTGACCACGACGCCGGCCCTGGGCAACTCCCCCGTGTAGAGGTGGCCGGGGTCGGGCACGCCGTGCTCGATCACCCGGGTGCGCGCCGTGCCGTTGTCCCAGTAGAGCTCGTTGAAGTGGGTGACGTGCACCAGCGTGACGCTGCTCTGATCGGCCAGCGGATGCCGGGTGCGGGGCACGTCCCCCGCCGGGGTGTTGTGCTCGACGTACACGCCGGGCACCTCGCGGCCGAGCCATTCGCGGGCCAGGGCGGCCTCGTTCGGGCGCTGGTAGACGGCCACGTCGATGTCCTCGTGGCGCAGCCGGTCCCAGGGCACCTCACGGGCGGCGGCGGGCCAGTCGAAGGTCCGCGCGCGTCCCCGGCCGTCGGGACCACGACCGGGGACGAGCGGCAGCACGTACTCGTGATCCCCCCGGATGAACGAGCTCGTCCACGAGCCGTGCACGTGCCAGAGGAGGATCCTCACCAGCGGCTCCAGCCCATCGCCCGCGCCCAGGGCGCCGCGACGGCCGGCACGGGCCCGTCGGCGTCGCTGAGCACGCGGTCCACCACGTCGGTCAGGTCCTCGGCGACCTCGGCGGCCTGCTGGATCTCCTCCCGCAGCGTCTCCTGGGTCGGGACCAGGATGCCCCGGGCGCCGGCGGCCCTGGCGGCCTCCATGTCCCTGCCGATGTCGCCCACGACCACGCAGTCACGCGGGCTGACGTCGAGGACGGCGGCGGCCCTGATCACGAGTCCGGGGGCGGGCTTGCGGCAGGTGCAGCCGTCGGCGTCGTCGTGCACGCAGATCGCCCACGCGTCGAACGGCCCGAGCAGCTCCTCCACCTTGGCGTTCACCTGGTCCATCTCGTCCGGGGAGACCAGGCCCTTGGCCACGCCCGACTGGTTGGTGACCACGGCCACCGGCACGTCGGCGCGCCGCAGCCGGCCCAGTGCCTCCATCGCGCCCGGCATGGGCTCCACGAGCCGGGGATCGCCGTTGTAGGGCACATCCCTGATCAAGGTCCCGTCCCGGTCGAAGAGCACCGCGCCGGGACGTCGCTTTTCGAACACCTTTCACCTCCGTCGCGTGTCCGGCAGCTACCCGGGGGCAATCCCGACAAACAACTACTTACAGTGATCAATCCCTGACGAGAAAGCAGGTTCTCGCAGTTCAGGAAGGTGCCGGATGTTTGAGAAGCGCTCCTCTCGGTAGCGGTTCCCGACATCTGCTGGGGGAGGAACCGATGAAGTTTCTGGGCATCAACGCGATCTTCCACGACCCGGCCGCCGCGCTCGTGGTCGATGGCAAGGTCGTCGCCGCGGCGGAGGAGGAGCGCTTCAGCCGCCGCAAGCACGGCAAGCGCCCGCTGGCCTTCTCCGCGTGGGAGCTGCCCGAGCAGGCCGCCGCGTGGTGCCTGCGCGAGGCGGGCCTCTCCCCCGAGGACCTCGACGCCGTGGCCTACTCCTACGACCCGTCGCTGGTCGTGCGGCGGCCGGAGGGCGACTGGGAGGACCTGCGCACCCGGTACGCGGTGCGCGCCCCCGCGTTCCTGGCCACGGCGTTGCCGGGGCTGGATCCCGGGCAGGTCCGCTACGTGCCGCACCACGTGGCGCACGCGGCCTCGGCGGGGCTGGCCTCGCCGTGGCGCGACTGCGCGGTGCTGGTGTGCGACGGCCGCGGCGAGAACGTCTCCCACCTGGCGGGCCGCTACCGCGACGGCGAGCTGGAGGTGCTGGCGGAGCAGGAGCTGCCGCACTCGCTCGGCCTCCTGTACGAGGACGTCACCGAGCACCTCGGCTTCCTGCGCTCCTGCGACGAGTACAAGGTGATGGCGCTGGCCTCCTACGGCCGGCCGCGGCACCTGGAGGCGCTGCGCGAGGTGATCTACCCGACCGGGGACGGCGGTTTCCACGTCCAGCCGGTCGACTGGAACGGCTACGCCAAGCGCCTGAAGAGGGACGAACCCTGGACCTCCGACCACGCCGACCTGGCCGCCAGCGTGCAGGCGCGGCTGGAGGAGGTGCTCCTGGAGCTGGCGGCCTGGTTGCACGAGCGGACCGGGGAGCGGCGGCTGGCGCTGGCCGGCGGGGTGGCGCTGAACTGCGTGGCCAACACCAGGCTGCTGGCCGAGGGGCCGTTCGACGAGGTGTGGGTGCAGCCGGCCGCGGGTGACTCGGGCACGGCGCTCGGCGGGGCGCTGCACCTCGCGCAGGCCCATGGCGAGCCGGCCGCGCCCATGCCGGGGGCCGCGCTCGGGCGCGGGTTCACCGACGAGGAGCTGGCGGCCTGGCTGGAGGTGGCCCGCGTGCCGCACACCCGGCCCGCCGACCTGGCCGCCGCCGTGGCGGCCGAGCTGGCCGCCGACCGGATCGTGGCGTGGTTCCAGGGACGCTCGGAGTTCGGGCCGCGCGCGCTCGGGCGGCGCTCGCTGCTGGCGCATCCGGGGCACGCGCGCAACACCGAGCGGCTCAACGACGTCAAGGGGCGCGAGCAGTTCCGGCCGATCGCGCCGATGGTGCTGGAGTCGCGGGCCGGGGACATCTTCGGGCGCGGCCCGCTGCCCTCGCCGTACATGCTGTTCGTCCACGACGTGCGGCCCGGCTGGGTGGCGCGGATTCCCGCGGTGGTGCACGTGGACGGGACGGCGCGGGTCCAGACCGTGTCGCCGCTGACCGAGCCGCTGATGGCGCGGGTGCTGAGCGAGTTCGAGGCGCGGACGGGACTGCCCGTGGTGGTCAACACCAGCCTCAACACGGCGGGGCGGCCCATGGTCGACGATCCGCGCGACGCGCTGGAGTGTTTCGGGTCCTCGCCGGTGGACGTGCTGGCGCTGGGGCCGTACCTGGTGCGGCGCGGGGAGGTGTTCGCCTCGTGATCACCGTGGTGATCCCCACCATCGGACGGCGCACGCTCGCCGGCACGCTGGCGGCCGTCGGCGCGGGCGTGCCGGTGATCGTGGTCGACGATCGGAAAGTCGGTGCTCCCACCAGGGCGGACGGCTCAGGAACGGGTATGCCCTTCGTGGGCGGCGGCGCTCGCACGAAGGAGCACGATGTGCGGCTGCCTGTCTTCTCCGACGACGTGCCCGGGCACGTGCGGATCGTCCCGTCCGGGGGCCGGGGGCCCGCGGCGGCGCGCAACGCCGGCTGGCGGGCGGCGGACACGCCCTGGGTGGTGTTCCTCGACGACGACGTGATCCCGTCGCGGGGGTGGGCCGAAGCGCTCTGGAAGGACCTGGCGGACCTGCCCGCCGACGTGGCCGGCAGCCAGGGGCGCATCGAGGTGCCGCTGCCCCCGGGGCGGCGGCCCACCGACGGTGAGCGGCACACGGCGGGGCTCGCGGACGCGTCGTGGGTGACGGCCGACATGGCCTACCGGCGCGGGGTGCTGGAGTCGATCGGCGGGTTCGACGAGCGGTTTCCGCGCGCGTACCGGGAGGATGCGGACCTGGCGCTGCGGGTGACGCGGGCGGGGCACCGGCTCGTCAGGGGCGAGCGGGTGACGACGCATCCGGTGCGCGCGGACGGGTTCTGGGCGAGCGTGCGCTTCCAGCGCGGCAACGCGGACGACGCGCTGATGCGGCGGCTGTACGGGGCGGGGTGGCGGGCGGCCATCGGGGGCGCGCGGGGGCGGTTGCGGGCGCACGCGGCGACGACGGGCACGGGACTGGCGGGGGTCGCGCTGACGGCCGCCGCACTCGGCACCCGCGCACTCGGCACCCGCGCGCTGGGCTGCCGCGCGCTGGGCTGCCGCGCGACCGGCACTCGAACAACGGGCTCCCGCGCGCGAGGTGCCCGCGCCGTGGGCGCGCGGGTTCGCGCACGGCCCGGCGGGGCGGCCGGCGGGCCGGCGCTGCCCGTGCTGGCGGTGCTCGCCGGGGCCGTGTGGGCGGCGATGACCGCCGAGTTCGCGTGGCGGCGCATCGTGCCGGGGCCGCGGACCCCGGCCGAGGTGTTGCGGATGGTCGTCACCAGCGTGGTGATCCCGCCGGTCGCCTGCGTGCACCGGCTGCGGGGGGAATGGAGGGTGCGGCGATGAGTGGTCGCCTGCGGAAAGCGGTGGAGTGCGGCGAGGGCCCGCGCAGACCGGCGGGCCGCGTCTCCGCCGGCCGGACCGCCGGGAAAGGGGCCGGCCAGACCGCCGGGAAGGACGCAGGCCGGACCGCCGGGAAGGACGCCGGAGGCCGCGGCCGGGTGCTGGTGGCGCGCCTGGACGACGCCGGCGACGTGCTGCTGGCCGGGCCCGCCGTCCGCGCCGTGCGCACACTGGCCGCGGAGGTCGTCTTCCTGGCGGGCCCGAACGGCGCCGCCGCCGCCGCGCTGCTGCCCGGCGTGGACCGGGTGGCCGAGTGGCGGGCCCCGTGGATCGACCACACCCCGCCGCCCTTCTCCACGAGCCAGGCCGCCGGCCTGGTGAGCAGGGTCCGGGGCGTCGACGAGGCGATCATCCTGACGTCCTTCCACCAGTCCGCGCTCCCCCTGGCGCTCCTGCTCAGGCTGGCCGGGGTCGGCCGGATCAGCGCGATCAGCAACGACTACCCGGGCTCCCTGCTCGACGTCCGCCACGTCGTGGACGAGAGCGTCGACGTGCCGGAGGCCGAGCGGATGCTGGCCGTGGCGCGGGCGGCCGGGTTCGAGCTGCCGGCCGGCGATGACGGCACACTCGCTGTTCAGCGGCCACTGCCGGATATCGGCGCGATTTGCGGGCATTTCCTTAAAGCTGGCGCTGGAGCCGGCAAAGGCGCGTATGTCGTGGTGCACCCCGGGACGTCAGCCCCCGCCCGCACCTGGCCTGCCGAGCGGCATCGGCAGGCCGTGCGGGAGCTGGCCGAAGACGGGCACCAGGTCGTCGTGACCGGCACCGAGCGAGACCTCACCGCCTATGTGGCCGGCGACGTCGCGGCCGACCTCGGCGGCGAGACCACGTTCGCCGAACTGGCCGCCGTCATCGAGGGCGCCAGCGTCCTCGTGGCCGGCAACACCGGCCCCGGGCACCTGGCGGCGGCGGTCGGGACACCGGTCGTGAGCCTGTTCGCCCCCGTCGTCCCGGCGGCGCGGTGGGCCCCGTACGGCGTGCCCGCGGTGCTGCTGGGCGACCAGGAGGCGCCCTGCCAGGGGAGCAGGGCGCGCACCTGTCCGGTGCCCGGACACCCGTGCCTGTCCCAAGTGACAAGTGAGCAGGTGGTCAAGGCAGTGAGGGAGCTGACTCAGTGAAGGTCGATCTCATCTCCGAGCACGCGGATCCGCTGGCGGCGGTCGGCGGCGTCGACTCAGGCGGCCAGAACGTGTACGTCGCCGCGCTCGCCGTCGCGCTGGCCGGACGCGGCCACACGGTCGTCGTCCACACCCGGCGCTCTTGCGAGTCCCAGCCCGACTCCGTGGCCATGGCGCCGGGCGTCACGATCGAGTACGTCCGGGCGGGCCCCGCGGCCCGGGTCCCCAAGGACGAGCTGCCACCGTACATGCCGGAGTTCACCGAACGGCTGGCCGACCGCTGGGCCGTGCGCCCGCCGGACATCGTGCACGCGCACTTCTGGATGAGCGGGCAGGCGGCGCTGCAGGCGGCCGAAGGGGTGCCGGTGGTGCAGACCTTCCACGCGCTCGGCACGGTCAAGCGGCGCTGGCAGGGCGAGGCGGACACCAGCCCCGCGCACCGGATCGACACCGAGCGGGAGGTCGGCAAGCGGGCCGACGCCGTGCTGGCCACCTGCAGCGACGAGGTGAGCGAGCTGTGCGCGATGGGGATTCCCGAGCAGCGCATCGCGGTCGTGCCGTGCGGCGTGGACCTGGCGGCGTTCTGCCCCGAGGGCCCTTCCGGGCCGCGCCGGGCGGGTCAGACGATCCTCAGCATCGGCCGGATGGTGCCGCGCAAGGGCGTCGACACCGTGATCAGGGCGCTGCGCCAGCTCCCCGGCGCCGAGCTGGTGATCGCGGGCGGCAGCGCGGACGACGCCGAGGAGAGCGCCCGGCTGCGCGAGCTGGCCGGGGCGTACGGGCTCGACCACCGGGTGCACGTGATCGGCGGCGTGCCGCGCCACCAGGTGCCCGCGCTGATGCGCTCGGCCGACGTCGTGGTGACGGTGCCGTGGTACGAGCCGTTCGGCATGGTGCCGGTGGAGGCCATGGCGTGCGGCGTGCCGGTGGTGGCCTCGGCGGTCGGCGGGCACCTGGACACGGTGGCCGGCGCCGGCCTGCTGGTGCCGCCGCGCCGGCCGCGCGCGCTGGCGAGGGCGCTGAAGGATGTGCTCGGCAGCCCGGAGAGGCGGGCGGCGCTCGGCGCCGCGGGCGCGCTCCGGGCCCGGGAGCGGTACGGCTGGCCACGCGTGGCCGAGCGTACCGAGGCCGTGTACACGCAGGTCATCGACGGCAAGGTGTGCCGTCTGGCCGCTCTGGGGGGCTGATCAGCATGGATGCTCATCTCGAAAAGCTCTGGAACACCTTGGAGAAGGTCGACGACCACGCGGTCACCGTCCGCGCCTGGGGCGGGCGGCTGGCCTGCGTGCTGGCCGCCGGTGGCAGGCTGCTGGCCTGCGGCAACGGTGGCTCCGCCGCCGAGGCCCAGCATCTGACGGCGGAGCTGGTCGGCCGCTTCAGGGACGACCGCCGGCCCTACGCGGCGATCCCGCTGCACGGCGACGTGTCGTCCCTGACCGCGATCGGCAACGACTACGGCGCCGACGAGGTCTACGCCCGCCAGGTGCGGGCGCACGGCCGCCCCGGCGACGTGCTGCTGTGCCTGTCGACGAGCGGCGGCAGCCCGAACGTGCTGGCCGCCGCCGCGGCGGCGCGGGAGGCCGGGCTGCTGGCCTGGGCCATGACGGGCCCGGCGCCGAATCCGCTGGCGGAGTTGTGCGACGACGCCATCGCGGTGCCGGCGGCGGAGGCGGCCACCGTGCAGGAGGTGCATCTCACGATGCTCCACTTGTTGTGCGACGCGGTCGAGGGGGCGCTGTGACCGACCGCGCCGGCCGCGCCTCGGGCGGAGCCGGGCGGCCCGGGGGCCCGCTGGTCGTCATCGGCGACACCTTGCTCGACGTGGACGTCGAAGGGGAGGCCGAACGGCTCTGCCCCGACGCGCCCGTGCCGGTGATCGACGTGGCCTGGGAGCAGGCCCGTCCCGGCGGAGCCGGGCTGGCGGCGCTGCTGGCCGCCCGCGACGGCGCCGACGTGGTGCTGATCACGGCGGTCGGCGACGATCCCGACGGCCACCGCTTGTGCGGGCTCCTGTCGGAGGAGCTCGACCTGGTACGCCTGCCGCTGCGCGGCGGCACCGTCCGCAAGACCAGGATCAGGTCCAGGGGCCAGACCCTGGTCCGGCTGGACACCGGCGACGGCACGGCCAGGTACGCCCCGAGCGAGGCGGCGGCGCGGGCGATCGGTCAGGCCGGCGCGGTGCTGGTCTCCGACTACGGCAGAGGCGTGGCCAAGATGGCCCGCGAGCTGCTGCGCGAGGCCGCCGTACCGGTGGTGTGGGACCCGCATCCCCGGGGCGAGCGGCCGATCCCCGGCTGCGCGCTGCTGACGCCGAGCGAGGCGGAGGCCAGGCTGCTGTGCCCTGCGGGGTACCACGGCCCCGATCAGGCGGCCCGCCGCCTGGTGCGGGAGTTGCGGGCCAAGGCGGTGGCGGTCACGACGGGCGAGCGCGGAGCCGCGCTGGCCGTCCAGGGCGGCCCGCTCACCCGGGTGCCGCCGCCGGTGCGGACCGGCGGCCAGGACGCCTGCGGCGCGGGCGACCGGCTCGCCGCCGCCGCGGCGCTCGCGCTGCGGGACGGCGCGGACACCGAGGACGCGGTCACGATCGGCGTCGGCGAGGCCTCGCGCTTCGTCGAGCGCGGCGGGGCCGCCTCGATCAAGGTTCAGGAGCAGCGGCTGGGCGACCGGCCGCGCACGGCGCTGGAGGTGGCCGAGCTCACCCGCGCGGTGGGCGGCCGGCTGATCGCCACCGGCGGCTGCTTCGACCTGCTGCACGCCGGGCACGTGAGCCTGCTGCGGCGGGCCAGGGCGCTGGGCGACGCGCTCGTGGTCTGCGTCAACTCCGACGACTCGGTACGCCGGCTGAAGGGCCCGTCGCGGCCCATCGTGGACGTGCGCGACCGGGTCGAGGTGTTGCGGGCACTGAGCTGCGTGGACGCGGTCCTGGTGTTCGACGAGGACACCCCCGCGAGCTCCATCGAGCGCCTGCGTCCCGACGTCTGGGTCAAGGGCGGCGACTACGAGGGGGAGATGTTGCCCGAATCCGGGGTCCTGAGCGGCATCGGCGCGGAAACGGTCGTGCTGAGCACCCTGCCGGGACGTTCGACCACCCATCTGATCAGGGAGATCCAATGAACATTTTGATCACGGGCGGAGCCTCCGGGCTCGGCCTGGCCACCGCCGAGGCCGTGGAGAAGGAGGGCTGGCGGGCGCTGGTCGTCGACGTGCGCGAGCCCGACCAGCGTTTCGAGCACGTCACGGCCGACCTGGCGGACCGGGGGCAGGCCGAGCGGGCGGTGCGCGAGCTGGCCGAGCGGGCCGGTGGCCTGGACGGCGTGGTGACGGCCGCCGGCATCGACGCCTGCGGGCGGCTGGAGGACGTCCCGGCCGACGACTGGGAGCGGGTCATCCAGGTGAACCTGCTGGGCACGGCCGCGGTCGTGCGGGCGGCGCTGCCGTACCTGAAGCACACCCGCGGCACGATCGTCACCTGCGCCTCGACGCTCGGGTTGCGGCCGCTGAGCGACGCGTCGGCGTACTCGGCGTCGAAGTTCGGCGTCGTGGGGCTCAGCAGGGCGCTGGCGGTGGAGCTGCGCGGCGAGGTCGGGGTGACGCTGCTCGTTCCCGGCGGCATGCGGACGGGCTTCTTCGACGGCCGTCCCGAGCAGTACAAGCCAGGACCGGAGGCCGGGCTGAACGATCCGGCGCACGTCGCGCAGACCGTGATCTTCGCGCTGCGGCAGCCGGCCGGATGCGAGGTGAGAGAGCTCGTCGTGTGCCCCTCGACGGAAACGTCATGGCCCTAGAGCTGCTGGCGCTGCGCGGGCTCGGCCTGGGCGACCTGCTCACGGCCGTGCCCGCCCTGCGCGCCCTGCGCCAGGCCTTTCCGCGGCACCGGATCACGCTGGCGGCGCCGCGACCGCTGGCGGCGCTGCTGCCGCTGACCGGCGCGGTGGACGACCAGATCGACGTGTCGGGGCCGGGGCCGGTGCCGTTCGAGCGGCCGGACATCGCGGTCAATCTGCACGGGAAGGGGCCGCAGAGCGTCGACGCGCTGCGGCGTACCGATCCGGGCCGGCTGATCAGCTTCGGCACCGGGCCGCCCTGGCCGCGGGACGTGCACGAGGTGCGCCGCTGGTGCGGCCTGCTGGAGTGGCACGGCATCCAGGCCGATCCGGCCGATCTGACGCTCGGCGTCTCCGACCGGACGGGGCCCGCGATCGTGCATCCGGGCGCCGCCTATCCCGCGCGGCGCTGGCCGCCGGAGCGGTTCGCCGAGGTGGCGGCCGCGCTGGACGACGTGGTCGTCACCGGGAGCGCGGCCGAGGTGCCGCTGGCCAGGAAGGTCGCGGAGCTGGCCGGGCTGCCGCCCGAGCGCATGCTGGCCGGGCAGACCGGCCTGGCCGACCTGATCGACCTGATCAGCAGGTCCAGGCTGGTGGTCTGCGGCGACACCGGCGTCGCGCACCTGGCGACGGCGTTCTGCGTGCCGTCGGTGGTGCTGTTCGGGCCGGTCTCGCCCGCGTTGTGGGGGCCGCCGCCCGGCTGGCGTCATGTGGCGTTGTGGGCCGGGCGCAGCGGGGACCCGCACGGCGCGCGGCCCGACCCGGGCCTGCTGCGCATCGAAGTGTCCGAAGTCGTCGACGCTGCCTTGGAGGTCACATCATGAGGGCTCTGATCACCGGGGGCGCCGGGTTCCTCGGCTCCTATCTGTGCGAGCGGCTGCTGGAGGAGGGTTCGGAGGTGGTCTGCATGGACAACTTCCTGACCGGCGGGCCGCGCAACGTGGAGCACCTGATCGACCGGCCCGAGTTCCGGATCATCGAGTGCGACCTCACCGGGTACGTGCACGTGCCGGGCCGGCTGGACCTCGTGCTGCACTTCGCCTCGGCCGCCTCGCCGGCCGACTATCTGCGCTATCCGATCGAGACCCTGCGGGTCGGCAGCGTCGGCACGTTGCACGCGCTGGGCCTGGCCAGGGAGAAGGGCGCCCGGTTCGTGCTGGCCTCGACCAGCGAGGTGTACGGCGACCCGCTTGAGCATCCGCAGCGCGAGACCTACTGGGGAAACGTGAACCCGGTCGGCCCGCGCAGCGTCTACGACGAGGCCAAGCGCTTCGCCGAGTCGCTGACCACCGCGTACCGCCATTCGCGGGGCACCGACACCGGCATCGTGCGGATCTTCAACACCTACGGCCCGCGCATGCGTCCCTACGACGGCCGGGCGATCCCGACGTTCATCCGGCAGGCGCTGACCGGCGATCCGATCACGATCACCGGCGACGGCTCGCAGACGCGCTCGATCTGCTACGTCGACGACACCGTCTCCGGCATCCTGGCCATGGCCGGCAGCGACTTCGCCGGGCCCGTGAACATCGGCAACCCGGACGAGCTGACCATGCTGGAGCTGGCCACGATGATCAAGGAGCTGACCGGGTCGTCGTCGGAGATCCAGTTCATCGACCGTCCCGCCGACGATCCCAGGGTCCGGCGGCCCGACACGACGCTGGCGGCCGAGCGGCTCGGCTGGCGGGCGCGGGTGCCCGCGGCCGAGGGGCTCGCCCGGACGATCGAGTGGTTCGCCGCGGAGCTGGCCGTCGTGCCCGAGCTCGTGTGAGGGTGCCGAGCCGGCCGGCTCGGCACCCTGCGGACGTCCTAGCGCTCGTTCCCGTCGCGCAGCCAGCCGACGTACTCGGCGACCGCGCGCTCGGCGTCGTAGGCCGGCTCGTAACCGGTGTCCTCGCGCAGGCGCGTGATGTCGAGCCAGGTGTCCTGCGCGGGGCCCTTGGGGTCGCGGCCCTCGGGCAGGTCCACGCGGGCGCCGGGAACGACCTTCTTGATCGCGGCGATCACCTCGCCGTGGGTCGTCAGCCGGCCGGAGGCCACGTTGTAGGTACGGTGGCGCAGCCGGTCGGCCAGTTGCAGCAGGGCGATGGCCCGGCCGCAGTCCTTGACGTAGATCATGTCGATGCCGTTGCCCGTGTAGGCGCCGGCGCGCAGCGTGGACAGGTCGGGGTCGGTGCCGCGGGCGGCGGCGTGGACGAGCTGCGGAGCGGCGAAGAACGGTGACGGCGTGTGGCCGCGCGGGCCCCAGACGGCGGCGATGCGGTAGCCGGCCACCGGAATGTCCAGGACGCCGCCGAGGTGGTCGGACATCAGCTCGCCGATCTTCTTGAACGTCTGGATCGGGTGGGTGGCGGCTATCGGCAGCGGCACGTCCTCGCGGTGCGCGCCCGCCCCGGCAGCGCCGTTGTACACGCCGATCGTGCTGGCCAGGCCGACGCGCGAGACCTGCCACTCGCGGGCGGCCTGGAAGACGTTGAGCAGGCTGGTGACCGCCTTGCGGGCGCCGTCGAGCGGCTCGTACGCGCCGGGCGGCCACGGCACGGAACCGGCGAGGTGCACGATGCTGGTGATCTTGTGGCGGGTGCCGATCTCCAGGAGCGACTCCACGTCGGTGATGTCGGCCCGCTCGACGAAGAGCCGCCTACCCGCCTCCTCCGCGAAGGCGGCCGGGACGTCGGCGGGACGGCGCTGCACGAGCACGCAGGACTCTCCCAGATCGAGCAGGGCCCGGGTGGTCGACGCGCCGATGAAGCCGAGGCCGCCCGTGATCAGAATCATGATCGCCATCCATCAGTTAGATAAATCATCAGCTATACTGATAATCAGACTAAACTCTACTCTTGGTGGTTGTCCAATCGAGTCGGTCCCGCCCCGGCGGACGGGGCCGGACATGACGAAGCCCCGCAACTCGCGGTGGGCGAGGTGCGGGGCTTCGGCAGGGTGGCGCTGAGCGGCTAGAGCGCGACGCCGAGCAGGGCGTCGGCCAGGTCCCTGACCAGCGCGGGGGCCGCCAGGTCGGAGCCGGGGTGGGCGAGCGCCTGCTCGGCCCAGGCGTCGATCGCGGCCAGCGCGGCCGGGGTGTCGAGGTCGTCGGCCAGGCGCTCGCGCACGGTGGCCAGCAGCCCGTCGGCGTCCGGCCCCGAGGAGAGCGCGGCGGCCCGGCGCCACAGCGCCAGCCGGCGCTCGCCCTCGGCGATCAGCCCGGGGACGTATTCCCAGTCGGCGCGGTAGTGGTGGGCCAGCAGCACGAGCCGGACCGCCATCGGATCGTGCTGACGGCGCAGCTTCGACACGAACACCAGGTTGCCCTTGGACTTCGACATCTTCTCGCCGTCGAGCCCGACCATGCCCGCGTGCGCGTAGAACTTGGCGAACGGCCACTCCCCCGTGGCGGCGTGACCCTCGGAGGCCCCGCACTCGTGATGCGGGAAGATCAGGTCGGAGCCGCCGCCCGCCACGTCGTAACCGGCGCCGAGGTGGTCGAGGGCGATCGCGGTGCACTCGATGTGCCAGCCGGGGCGCCCCCGGCCCAGCCGCGACTCCCAGGCCGGCTCGCCGGGCCGCTCGGCCCGCCACAGCAGCCAGTCGAGCGGGTGGCGCTTGCCCGGCCGGTCGGGGTCGCCGCCGCGCTCGGCGAACAGCGCCAGCATCTCGCCCTCGTCGTAGCCGGAGACCTGGCCGAACTTGGGCGCGTCGGCGGCGTTGAAGTAGACGTCGCCGTCGAGGACGTAGGTGACGCCCTTGGCCGCGAGCTTGACGATCAGGTCTGCCACCTGGCCGACGACCTCGGTCACGCCGACGTACTCGCGGGGCGGCAGGATCCGCAGCGCCTCCATGTCACCGCGGTAGAGCTCGATCTCCCGGTCGGCCAGGGCCTGCCAGTCGATGCCGGTCTGGGCGGCCCGCTCCAGCAACGGGTCGTCCACGTCCGTCGCGTTCTGGGTGTAGTGGACGTCGTGCCCCGCGTCGCGCCATATCCGGCCGACGAGATCGAAGGCGTGGTAGGTGTTGGCGTGGCCGAGGTGGGTGGCGTCGTAGGGGGTGATGCCGCAGACGTACATCCTGGCGGTGGGCCCCGGATCGCTCTGCCGCACCTGCTTGGCCGACGTGTCGTAGAGACGCAGCGGAATGCTCTCACCTGGGAGCTTGGGGACGTTCGGGGCAGACCACGATCTCATGTCTTTAAGCCTATCCGTCCCGATCGGCGGTCAGGTCGGTGAACTCGTACGTCACACCACCGGGCGTGAGCGTGACCTCCATCACCGACAAAGAGGCGAAGACGCGGCCGTCGGGCAGCTCGTGCCGGACGATGAGCGCGTCCGGTTCGGCGGAGGGCCGCACCGCGACGAGCTCGCGCCACGCGTCGGTGCCCGCGAACCTCGGCAGGTGGGTGACGACCCGATCGCTCGCCGGGTCCAGGCCCGTGTTGACGACCATGCTGACACCGCCGGGCAACTCCGCGGTGGTGCGGCGCGCGCCGTCCCAGCCGTACAACCTGACCGCGGACAGGTCCGCGACGACCAGGTGGAACGGGTCATAGCGGGTGAGGTCGTCGCCCGGCGGCTCCCCCGTGTACGCCGCCCGCAGCGCCAGGTCGCCCCGGGAGATCTTCGTCGTCTCCCTGGCGGCGTGACCGCGCCCGTTGAGCAGGGCCGCGGCGCGGCGGGCCGCCGGGTTGACGGCCAGCCAGGTGCCGCCGGCCTTGAGGTCGCGCCCGCCGATCACGCCCGGATAGTCCGGCCAGTGCTCTCCCGGTGCCTCCCAGGGGCGGTCGGCGAACTCGTCTCTCACGCCCATGAGGGTCAGCGTCCGCCCGGTTCTCACGATCAGCGTGCACATGGGGCAAAGGGTAATAAACGAGCGCCGACCTCTGAACGCGGGGGCCTGTCATAAGAAGAGGCCCCCGCGTCCGGAGATCGGGGGGCCGGTCAGATCAGGGGCCGGTTGAATCGAGACCGGTTAGATCGGGGCCGGTCAGATCGGGGGCGGTCAGATCGGGGGCGGTCAGATCGGGGGCCAGGGGATGGCGGGCCAGCCCTCCGACGGGTACGGGTGCACGCCGGTGTCCAGCAACCGCCTGACCCGGTGCCAGGTGGCCTCCACCTCCGCCAGCGTCAGCAGCTCGCGCAGCCGGCGTCCCAGCGAGCCCGACTCGATGTCGCGCTCCAGCTTGGCCAGCACCGCCACCGCCTCGCGGGCCAGCGGCTTACCGCGCCACTGCCACAACACCGTGCGCAGTTTGTCCTCGGCGGAGAAGCAGACCCCGTGGTCGACCCCGTAGACGTGGCCGGTCGGCAGCGGCAGCAGGTGCCCGCCCTTGCGGTCGGCGTTGTTGACCACCGCGTCGAACACCGCCATCCGGCGTACGACCGGATTGCGGCTCTTGACCAGCCGCATGAGATCGACCTCGCGCTCGGTGTCGATCCAGAGCTGGCACATGCCGGGCCCGAACGGGCCGTCGCGGTAGACCGTGGGCGGCACGATGCGCCAGCCGGTCGCCTGCGAGACCTCGAACGCGGCCACCTCCCGCGCCGCCAGCGTGCCGTCGGGGAAGTCCCACAGGGGCCGCTCCCCCCGCACCGGCTTGTAGACGCAGGCGGCCGTGCGCGAGCCCAGCTTGACCGAGCAGTAGAGCGTCATGTTGGTGGCCTCGACGAGCCTGCCGGCCACCTCAAGGCGCCCGTCGCGCAGCAGCGTGAGCGCTTCCTCGTCACGGGTGGCCGGCGGTTGGGACGGCTTGATGGCCGGTTCGCTCTCCGGAGCGGTCATGAAGCCGCCTCACCCCCGCGATAGCCGTTGAGGCGTACGCAGACGTGCCCGGCGGCGTCGAGGGGCTGCGCGCACAGGGGACACGGCGGGCGGCCCGCCGAGACGATCTGAAGAGCCCGCTGGGTGAAGGCGCGAGCGGCGCCGGCGCTGATGCGCACGCGCAGCACGGCGGGGTCGGGGCCCTCCAGGTCGTCCTCGTCGACGACCTCCTGCGCCTCGATCACCACCTGCGCCTTTTCCGCGTCCCAGGCCAGCGCCATGGTGCCCACGCGGAAGTCCTCCGCGAGCGGCGCGTCGAGCGGGGCGTCGTCGGCCAGGTCGGCGGGAGGAAGTGCGGGCACCTGGGCGGCGCCCCCGCTCAGCCGCAGCACCTCGTCGAGCAGCTCGTCGAGCCTGCCCGCGAGTGCGGCGACCTGCAACTTCTCCAGTGCCACCGTGGTCAGTCTGCCCTCGGCCCTGGCCTGCAGAAAAAAGGCCCGCGCGCCCGGCTGCCCCAGGGCGCCGGCGACGAATCTCTCTGGTGGGTCGTAGTCGAAGACCGGCATAGCCTGACCTTACGTGGTTCCGGGTCCACCGCCGACGGCGGCATCGCTCCCGGTGATGTTTTCTCCCCCGTCTTTCTCCTCCGAATCCTCGGGAAGCCTCAATTCCCCCATATCGTTAAGCCTGAGAACAAAGGGTCGCACGGGGGTATAGCGAATGACGGTGAGAGCCGCCGGATCAGCCGCAATCCGTTGAAAGTGATCGAGATGGAGGCCCAGGGCATCGGCCACGATGGCCTTGATCACGTCGCCGTGACTGCAGGCCAGGTAGACTCCCTTCTCCCCCAGGCGTTGATTCCACCCCCTGATCGCCGCGACCGCGCGATGTTGCATTTCGGCCAGCGATTCGCCTTCCGGAAATGTCGCCGCGCTGGGGTGCGCCTGCACGACCTGCCACAACGGCTCCTTCGCCAGCTCCTTGAGCGGCCGGCCGGTCCAGGTGCCGTAGCCGCACTCGATGAGGCGCTCCTCGGTCCGCACCTCCAGATCCCGTCCTTCGGCGACGGCCTGGGCCGTTTCCTGGCACCGTTCGAGCGGGCTGGAGACGATCGCGTCGAGCCGGACGCCCGCGACGCGCCTGCCGAGCGCGGCGGCCTGCGCCCGGCCCGCCTCGCTCAGATGCACTCCGGGAGTACGGCCGGCCAGCACGGGGCCGGTCAGGTCGGTCAGCCCGTGCCGGGCCAGAAGCAGCGTGGTCACCCGGCAAGTGTCGCAGGCGTCGATCACGACGTTTCATCCGCCCGGACGGTAACCTGGCGGGATCATGGAGCAGCGCTATGTCGGCCGCAGTGGCCTGTCGGTCTCCCGTCTGGGGCTCGGCACAATGACCTGGGGGCGTGACACCGACGCGGACGAGGCGGCCGCCCAGCTCCGCACGTTCCTCGACGCCGGCGGCAATCTCGTCGACACGGCCGACGTCTACACCGGCGGCGACGCCGAGCGGCTGCTGGGGCGGATGCTGCGCGACTCGGTGCCGCGCTCGGAGCTGGTGATCTCCACCAAGGCCGTGGTGACGCCGGCCGGGCGCCGGCCGCGCGACGCCTCCCGCCGCCACCTGATCGCCGCGGTCGACGACTCCCTCAACCGGCTCGGGCTCGACTACGTGGATCTGTGGCAGTTGCACACCTACGACGGGGAGGTGCCGCTGGAGGAGACGCTGGCGGCGGTGGACGCGATCGTCTCCTCGGGGCGCGCCGTCTACGCGGGCGTGTGCGACTACGCGGGCTGGCAGCTCGCCGCCGCCGCCGTCACCCAGAAGATGGTCCCGGGCCGCATCCCGATCACCTCGGCGCAGGTCGAATACTCCCTGCTGGCCCGCGAGCCCGAGCGCGAGGTGCTGCCCGCCGCGGCGCAGCTCGGTGTGGGCGTGCTGGCCTGGTCGCCGCTGGGGCGCGGGGTGCTGACCGGCAAATACCGCACCGGGATCCCGGCCGACTCGCGGGCCGCGACACCCCACTTCGCCGACTTCGTCCGCCCCTACCTGGACGAACGCAGCCGCAGCGTCGTCGAGTCGGTCATGACCGCGGCCGACGGGCTCGGCGTCTCGCCGCTGGCCGTCGCCCTGTCGTGGGTGCGCGACCAGCCGGGGGTGGCCTCCGCCATCGTCGGAGCCCGTACGCACGCGCAGCTCACGGGGGCCTTGCCGGCCGAGGACGTGGTGCTGCCCAGAGAGATCCGAGAGGCCCTCGATGACGTGTCGTCACTCGACTGATCCGGAGCGGCCGCGGGACGCGGCGCCGGCGGGCCGGTGCCCGGATGAGCCGTGCCGTCCGCCCAGGCCGGAACAAGAGACCCACTCGCGTATCACTAGTCGATACCGAATCGCAACTTTACCCGGAAAACACCTGCGTCCGGTGAGCGATGTCCACCAAGATTTCCCCCGGAAGCGACGCAGGAGGGGACGGATGGGGAGCAGGACCGCGATCTCGGTTGGAGTTCTCGCCGTGGCGCTGGTGACCGCCCCGATCTCGGCGCCCGCCGCCGCGGCCACCGTCCAGGACTGCACCGGTGGGGGAGGTCTGCTCTCCGGGGTGACCAACACCCTGTGCGACGTCGTCAGTGTGGTCACGGGGACGGTGTCCACCCTGACGGGAGGCGTGACCGACCCGGTGACGGACGGCGTGGAGAAGACGACCGACGAGGTGCTGGGAAAGGTCGGCGAGGTGGTGCCGACCGGCAAGCCGACGCCGGCCGGGTCCGCCAAGGGCACCTCGCCCACGCCGGACAGCACGGGGCTGGTGCCCAAGACGCTGGACGAGGTGTGCCCGCCGGAGGCGACATGCACGGACCAGGGGGTGCTCGGCACGCTGTCGCCGCGGCCCACGCCGTCGCCCGGCCGCACGAAGCAGCCGCGGGAGGGCCGGAGCAGCGCGAAGGCCACCGCCATGGCCACGGCCGCCCCCGTGCCGCCGCAGAGCCACCCGCAGCAGCTCGACACCCAGCGGCCGGTCGGGAAGAAGGAGACCGTGAACGCCGAGGAGCCGCGCGTCGATCTGCTGTGGCCCAATCCGTTCGCGCACGAGCTGACGGCGCCGATGCAGGATCGGCGGGTGGTGCGGCCCAGCCCGCCCGCCTCTGACGTGCTGGGGACGGCGCTGACGATCGTGCTGCTCGGGTCGGCGGTGCTGGCCACCCGCATCGTGCAGCAGCGCCGCCACCGTGCCGAGCCCCCGGAGTCGATCCCGTTCGAGCCCGCCCGCGCCGGCAACGGCCGGCACCGGCTCGCCTGACACCGGGGCTGTCCCGCGAACCGGACAGCGGCCCGGTGCGGAAAGGAACGGCCCGAGCCGGAAGGGCTCGGGCCGGGCGTCACGCCTCAGGGGCGTCCCGCGTCAACGGTCAGGGCGGCAGGCGGGGGTCAAGAGCCGATGGCGTGGACGCCGCCGTCCACATGGACGATCTCGCCCGTCGTGGCGGGGAACCAGTCGGACATGAGCGCCACGCAGGCCTTGGCCGCCGGCAGCGTGTCCGTCAGGTCCCAGCCCAGCGGGGCCTTGGCCGGCCAGCTCTCCTCGAACTCGGCGAACCCCGGGATCGACTTGGCCGCCATCGTGCGCAGCGGGCCCGCCGCCACCAGGTTGACCCTGATGTTCTGCTTGCCCAGGTCACGGGCGAGGTAGCGGCTGCACGACTCCAGACCGGCCTTGGCCACGCCCATCCAGTCGTAGACCGGCCACGCCTTGCTGGCGTCGAAGTCGAGGCCCACGACCGAGCCGCCGGCCTTCATCAGCGGCAGGCAGGCCACGGCGAGGGACTTGAAGGAGTAGGTGGACACCTGCAGCGCGGTGGCGACGTCCTCCCACGGGGTGTTGAGGAAGTTGCCGCCGAGCGCGGTCTGCGGCGCGAAGCCGATCGAGTGGACCACGCCGTCGAGGGAGTCCACGTGCTCGCCGACCCGGTCCGCCAGCGTGTCGAGGTGCTCGGTGTTCTGGACGTCGAGCTCCAGCACCGGCGGCAGCTCGGGCAGGCGCTTGGCGATGCGCTCCACCAGGCTCAGCCGGCCGAACCCGGTGAGCACCACCGTGGCGCCCTCCTCCTGGGCCAGCTTGGCCACCGAGAACGCGATCGAGGCGTCGGTGAGCACGCCGGTCACAAGGATGCGCTTGCCTTCGAGAATTCCCACGTCAGTGCCCCATTCCGAGTCCGCCGTCGACCGGGATCACGGCGCCGGTGATGTAAGAGGCGTCGTCGCTGGCCAGGAACCGCACGACGCGCGCGATCTCCTCGGGAGCCGCCTGCCTGCCGAGCGGGATGTTGGCGATGATCGCCTCGTGGTCGAGATCGGCCGTCATCGCGGTGGCGACGAAGCCGGGCGAGACCACGTTGACGGTGATGTTACGCGAGCCGTACTCGCGGGCCATAGAGCGGGCGAACCCGACCAGGCCCGCCTTGGAGGCGGCGTAGTTGGTCTGTCCCGCCTGGCCGGACAGGCCGATGACGGAGGAGATGAGGATGACCCGGCCGCGCTTGAGCCGCATCATCGGCCTGATGGCCCGCTTGGCCACGCGGAAGGCGCCGGTGAGGTTGGTGTCGATGACGTCGGTGAAGGTCTCCTCCTTCATCATCGCCAGCAGCGTGTCCTTGGTCATGCCCGCGTTGGAGACCAGGACCTCGACCGGGCCGTGCTCGGCCTCGACCTTGTCGAAGGCGGCCTCCACCTCGGCCATGCTGGTGACGTCGCAGCGGACGCCGAACAGCCCCTCGGGTGGCTCCCCCGATCGGTAAGTGACCGCGACGGCGTCGCCTGCCGCGGCGAGTTCGCGGGCAATCGCCAGGCCTATGCCGCGATTGCCCCCGGTGACGAGTACAGAGCGTCCCATGGCATACGACGGTATCTCGTAACCGCTGGTATCCGGTTGTCCGGGACGGACAAGATCGCAGGGTTAGGATCGTGGACATGCGCCAGATCGATCCCGATTTCCTGGAGCTGCCGCTGCGGCAGCTCGCGGACGCCGCCTTGCAACGCGCTCGCGACCTGGGCGCCGAGCACGCCGACTTCCGGCTCGAACGCGTGAGGGCGGAGACGCTCCGCCTCTACGACACCCGGCTCGAAGGCGCCATGGACGCCGACGACCTGGGCTACGCCGTGCGCGTCGTCAAGGGCGGCACCTGGGGGTTCGCCGCGGGCGTCCACCTGACGCCCGAGGCCGCCGCGAGAGTGGCCGAGCAGGCGGTGCGGGTGGCCGAGGTGAGCGCGCCGATCAACCGCGAGCCCGTCGAGCTGGCCCCCGAGCCGGTCTACGCCGACGCCGTGTGGGTGTCGGCGTACGACGTGGATCCGTTCGAGGTGGCCTCGGCCGACAAGGTGAGCCTGCTGGCGGACTGGTCGGCCGGGCTGCTGAAGGGCGCCGACCACGTCTCGGCGCGGCTGCTGCAGGTCAAGGAGCAGAAGTTCTACGCCGACACGGCCGGCACCGTGACGACGCAACAGCGCGTGCGGGTGTATCCCAAGCTCAACGCGATGAAGGCGGCGCCGGGCGGCTTCGACGACATGTCGACTCTCGCGCCGCCGGTCGGGCGCGGGTACGAATACCTGACCGGCACGGGGTGGGACTGGCCGGCCGAGCTGGAGAGACTGCCCGAGCTGCTGGCAGAGAAGCTGGCGGCGCCGTCGGTCGAGGCGGGCGACTACGACCTGGTGATCGATCCGTCCAACCTGTGGCTGACGATCCACGAGTCGGTCGGCCACGCCACCGAGCTGGACCGGGCGCTCGGCTACGAGGCGGCCTACGCGGGCACCAGCTTCGCCACGTTCGACCAGCTCGGCGAGCTCGTCTACGGCTCGCCCGCGATGAACGTGACGGGCGACCGCACGATCACGCACGGCCTGTCCACCATCGGCTACGACGACGAGGGCGTGGCCGGGCAGAGCTTCGACGTCGTCAAGGACGGCATCCTGGTCGGCTACCAGCTCGACCGGCGGATGGCGCGGCTGCAGGAGCTCGGGCGGTCCAACGGCTGCGCGTTCGCCGACTCGCCCGGGCACACGCCGATCCAGCGGATGGCCAACGTGTCGCTGGCGCCGGCGCCCGGCGGGCCCTCGACCGAGGAGCTGATCTCGCGGGTGGAGCGCGGCGTCTACATCGTCGGTGACAAGAGCTGGTCGATCGACATGCAGCGCTACAATTTTCAGTTCACCGGGCAGCGGGCGTACAAGATCTCGCAGGGGAAGCTGGCCGGGCAGGTGCGCGACTTCGCCTACCAGGCGACGACGACGGACTTCTGGCAGTCGATGGAGGCGGTCGGCGGGCCCGGGACGTACGTGCTGGGCGGCGCGTTCAACTGCGGCAAGGGCCAGCCGGGACAGGTCGCGCCGGTCAGCCACGGTTGCCCCTCGGCGCTGTTCAGGGGCGTGCGGATCCTCAACACGGTGCAGGAGGGCGGGAAGTGAACGAGCCGATCAGGGACGGTCTGGCGGTCCGGACGTCCCCCCAGGACATGGTGGAGCGGGCGCTTCGGCTCTCTCGCGCCGACGGCTGCGTGGTGCTGGTGGACGAGAGCTCCACGGCCAATCTGCGCTTCGCCGGCAACACGCTGACCACGAACGGCGTGGCCCGCACCGCGCGGCTGACCGTGATCTCGATCGCGGGGCAGGGCGTGGGGGTCGTGTCGCGGGCCGCCGTCCGCGAGGATCAGCTCGCCGGCGTGGTGGCGGCGGCCGACGCCGCGGCCAGGGACGCGCGACCGGCCGAGGACGCGCGCCCGCTGGTCGAGGGCGTGCCCGCGTCCCCCGATTGGGACGCTCCGGTGCGGCCGACCGACATCGAGGTGTTCGAGAGGTTCGCCCCGGCGCTCGGCGACGCGTTCGCGGCGGCGGAGGCGGGCGGCAGGAAGCTGTACGGCTTCGCCGAGCACACGCACACCTCGACCTTCCTCGGCACGTCCACGGGCCTGCGGCTGCGGCACGACCAGCCCGCCGGGCGGCTGGAGCTGAACGCCAAGTCCGCCGACCTGAAGCGCTCGGCGTGGACCGGCGTGTCCACGCGGGACTTCGCCGACGTCGACGTCGACGCGCTCGGCTCCTCGCTGGCGCAGCGCCTTGAGTGGGCCAAGAACCGGGTGGACCTGCCGGCCGGGCGCTACGAGACGCTGCTGCCGCCCAACGCGGTGGCCGACCTGATGATCTATCTGTACTGGTCGGCGGGCGTCAGGGACGCGCTCGACGGGCGCTCGGTGTTCGCCAGGCAGGGCGGCGGCACCCGCGTGGGCGAGCAACTCGCCACGCTGCCGGTGTCGTTGTCGAGCGACCCGGGGGCCGAGGGCATCGGGTGCGCGCCGTTCGTGATCGCGCACGCCTCCGGCAGGGACAGCTCGGTCTTCGACAACGGGCTGCCGCTGGCGCCGACCGACTGGGTCAAGGACGGGCGGCTGGAGTCCCTGCTGCAGACCCGCTACTCGGCGGAGCTGAGCGGGCTGCCGGTGACGCCCGGGATCGACAACCTGATCGTGTCGGGGCCCTCGGGCGGGCCGTCCCTGGCGGACATGATCGCCTCGACCACGCGCGGGCTGCTCGTCACCTGCCTGTGGTACATCCGTGAGGTCGACCCGCAGACCCTGCTCGTCACCGGGCTGACCCGGGACGGGGTCTACCTGGTGGAGCACGGGGAGGTCGTGGGCGAGGTGAACAACTTCCGGTTCAACGAGAGCCCGGTGGACCTGCTCGGGCGGGTCACCGAGGTGAGCGCCGGCGAGCGCACGCTGGCGCGCGAGTGGGGCGACTACTTCCAGCGGACGATCATGCCGGCGGTCCGGGTGCCCGACTTCAACATGTCGACGGTCAGCCAGGCGAGCTGACGCGCGCCACGGCCGGCCGGGCCCGCCCCGCCGGGGCGGGCCGGCCACGGCCGGCCGGGTGTGCGGCGTCGTGGCGGGACGGGCACGGCCGTGTGCGGCGTCGTTGCGGTGGGACCCGGACTCAGGAGGGCCGCTCGCTCAGCGAGGGCCCAGGAGGGCTCCCAGGGCGTGGCTGAGGCACTCGCCGAGTGTCTTGGCGCACGTCTCATAACCCTGCGGCGGGCCGCCGTACGGGTCGTGCACCTCCGGCGCCCGCCGGGGGTCGCGGCGGCGCGCGGCCGACTGGACGATCGCCCGCGCCCGCTCCGCCGTGTCCGAGCGGTAGCGGCGGTGCCCCGCGCCGGCGGCCAGCTCGGCGAACTCCGGCAGCGTGAACGTCTTGTGCGCCGCCCCGGGATCGAGGCCGGCGGCGGCCGTCCGGTGCCCCGCCTCCATCGTCAGCAGCAGGTCGGCCGACCCGATGAGGCCCGACTCCAGCATGCGGGCCCGATGCGCCCGGCCGTCGAGGCCCAGCCGGTCGAGGGCGGTGACGGCGTGCGGCGCCATCGGCAGGCCGACCAGCGCCCGCACACCCGCGCTCTCCGTGGCCACGGGGAAGGCCGCGGAGCGCAACATCCGCTCGGCGATCACCTCTGCCATGGCGGAACGGCAGATGTTGGCCGTGCACACCAGCAGGATGCGGAACTCACCCCTCACGCGGCCAATCTAGCCGCTCAGGCAGGCAAGGGAGCGGCGAACTGCGACGTCAGGAGTCTTCGAGGCGGAATCCCACCTTCATCCCCACCTGGAAGTGCGCCACCTCCCCCGCGTCGAGATGCCCGCGAATCTCCGTCACCTCGAACCAGTCGAGGTGACGCAGTGTCTCCGAGGCCCGCCTGAGGCCGTTGCGGATGGCATGGTCGACGCTCTCCCCCGACGTGCCGACAATCTCCGTGACCCGGTACGTGCGATCCGTCATCTCCACATCCTCCTAACTCGAAGGCCATGATCGCATGACCCCGGATCCCGGACGGGGCCGCCGTCGCACCCGGAGCGTCAGAGGTCTAACGTGGAAGATATGAAGGGGTGGCGCAGGAAAGCGGACGTCCACCAGGTCACGGACGCCAAGCCGTCGCTGACGGACGACATCGGCAGGCGCGAGGTCAGCTATCTCGTGAAGATGGGCATCAGGACGATCTGCCTGATCCTGGCGGTCGTGCTCCCGGTGCCGATGCCGGTCCGGCTGCTCTTCATCGCTGGGGCCGTCTTTTTGCCATACATAGCGGTAATCGGGGCCAATGAGAGGGGCAAGCCTGCACCTCCCCCTACCTTTCAGTCCCCTGAAGCTAACCAAACCGAGATACCGCTGCATCGACGCGAGATCGGGTCGTGACTAAGTCTTGACGCATCCCACGGGTTGTAGGTGTACGCTTTAGCCAAGCGCTCCGGTCCCCCGTCGGAGTGCTGGTGCCGGCGTTCCGGGCCCCCGTCGGAACGCCGATGAAGCGACGCCGGGTGGTTTGCCCCCGTAACCACCCGGCGTCGCCCTTTTCCTGGTGAAACCCTTGCCCCGGACGATCTACCCGGCGTGGCGAGTCCCGTCCGATAGGGCCGCTTTCCCGAAATCGTTTACATCCCCTCCCGCCTCGTTATTCACAGGAAATCTTCAGGCGAGCGGGGCCTGACTTCAAGAGTTCGTTCGAGTGTCAGCCGTCTGTCAGCGTCTCACTGGTTGCCTGCTCCCACTTTTTCGCCAATGTGACCAGTCTGGCCACAGCGTCCTCAGGCGCCGTCCCGGCCCCCTCGGCGAGGCCGAGCAGGTAGGCCGTCAGTGGCGCGGCCGGTCTGGCGACGCCGTGCGCGACCTCCTTGGTGAGGTCGAGGATCTGGTCGCGGTCCACGCGGGCCGGGTCGATGCCCAGCTCCTCGCAGGCCAGGATGGTCCATTCGTTGAGCACGTTCATACGAGCCTCCTCCAGGTCCTCCATTGTGTCGCAGTCGAACCACGGCCGCCCGGGCGGCGTCGAACGCACGCGTACCAGCGGGCCGAGAAGTCCCTTGAGCGACCGGCCGGCGTACGCGGCAAGGGCGTCCTTGAGCGCGGGCGCCGGCCAGGCGCCGGCCAGCCACTGCTCGCGCCCGTCCCGGTCGGCCATGACGGCCCCGCCGGACGACGTGCGCGCCGCGTCGAGGAGGTCGGCGACGTGGGCGGCCGTCATGAACGGCAGGTCGCCGGCCAGGAGCACCACCCACGGGGCCGTGACCTCGGCGAGGCCGGCCGCGAGCGCGGGCACCGGGCCGCCGCGCGGCGGGTCCTCGCGGGCGAAGACGACGCCGGGGATCGGGCGTTCCGGGCCGACCACGATCACCCGTGCGGCGCTCGGGACCGCCGCCACGACGTGCTCGACCAGGGATTTGCCGCCGACGGCCAGGGCGGGCTTGTCGGCTCCGCCCAGCCGGCGGGCCTCTCCCCCGGCCAGGATCACCGCGTCGTGAGCCGGCGGGACGGACGCCTGCGGGACGGACGCCTGCGGGACGGGTGCCTGCGGCATGCCGCGCGCCGCCGTCAGCCGCCGATGGCGGACATGGGCCTGGACGGCTGCAGGAAGGACGGGTCGTCGATGCCGTGGCCGGCGCGCTTGCGCGACACCGCCGCGATCCACCGCTCGGCCAGCTCGCCGTCGGACGCGCCCGCGCGCATGGCGCTCTTCAGGTCGGACTCCTCCGTGGCGAACAGGCAGTTGCGGACCTGGCCGTCGGCGGTGAGCCTGACCCGGTCGCAGGAGCCGCAGAACGGGCGGGTCACCGAGCCGATCACGCCCACCCTGGCCGGGCCGCCGTCCACGAGGAAGCGCTCGGCGGGAGCGCTCCCGCGCTCCTCCAGGTCATCGGCCGTGAGATCGAACGAGGCTGACAGCAGGTCGAGGATCTCGTCGGCGGTGACCATGCCCTCGCGGCTCCAGCCGTGCTGGGCGTCGAGCGGCATCTGCTCGATGAAGCGCAGCTCGTAGCCCTGGTCGAGGGACCAGCGCAGCAGGGCGACGGCCTCATGGTCGTTGACGCCGCGCATGAGGACGGCGTTGACCTTGACGGGGCGCAGGCCCGCGCGGTCGGCGGCGGCCAGGCCGGCGATCACGTCGGCGTGCCTGTCGCGGTGCGCGAGCCGCTTGAACGTGCCGGGGTCGAGCGTGTCGAGCGAGACGTTGACCCGGTCGAGTCCCGCCGCCGCCAGCGGCTCGGCCACGCGGGCCAGGCCGATGCCGTTGGTCGTCAGCGACACCTGCGGCCGTGGTGCGAGCGCGGTGGTGCGGGTGACGATGTCGACCAGCTCGCGCCTGAGCAGCGGCTCACCGCCGGTGTAGCGCACCTCGGTGACGCCGAGGCGCTCGACGCCGATCGTCACGAGCCGGACGATCTCCTCAGCGGTGAGGAGCTGGGGGTTGGGCAGCCAGTCAAGGCCCTCCGGGGGCATGCAGTACGTACAGCGCAGATTGCACTTGTCCGTGAGGGACACCCGCAGATCTGTCGCCACCCGTCCGAACGAGTCTCGCAACACGGGGCGTCACCTCCTGTTCGTTCGTCAGAGGGCCAGACTACGGTGAGTGCCGCCACACGCCCAAAAGCCCCTCTTCACGGCACGACAACACTTCTGTCGCTAGATCGATTCCGCGCCGGGGTCGAGGTGGGCCGTGTAGGCGTCGTTGAGAGCCTGCCAGCCGTACGCGAGAGCGTCCTCGCCGCGGATCGGGGCGACCGGGCGGCCGTCGAGAAGGAGCTCGGCGACCCGCAGGCACAGGTGCCAGCCGGCGGCCATCTTGGGCGCCGCGGCGCGCTCCTGAACGGTGTGCAGCAGCGTCAGCCGGGTGCCCTGGCCGGTCGGCGCGAGCTCCCAGCGCAGCCGGTCGGGGCCCCAGGTGTGCTCCAGCAGCGTGGGCGGCTCCGACGTGAGCACCGACTCGGCCATGTCCACGGTCGTGTCGCCGTCGATCATCAGCAGCGTCACCTCGCCGGTGGCGGCGAGGTCACGAGCCGCGGTGTAGGGGGCCCACTGACCGAGCTGCCCCGGCTCGGTCAGGGCGGCCCACACCTTCTCCGGCGGGTGGCGCAGGTCACGGACGAAGACCAGCGTCCATCCGCCGGCCGCGGGCCGGCAGCCGACGTCGGCGAGGGGGCCGGGGTCGAAGGTCGCGTTCATCATCACTCCATCGTGTCGAGGTGACGCTCCAAAGCGTCGAGGTGGGTGTCCCACAGGCGCCGGTACGGCGTGAGCCAGGCGTCCACGGCCCGCAGGGGTGCGGGCTCGATCCGGTAGATCCGCCGCTGTGCCGCCGTGCGGCTGATGACGAAACCGGCCTCGCGCAGCACCTTGAGGTGCTTGGACACGGTGGGCTGGCTGATGGCCAGCTCCTCGGCCAGCTCGCCGACACTGCGCTCGGCCCCCACGAGCCGGTCGAGGATCCTGCGCCTGGTCGGCTCGGCGAGTACGGCGAACGACGCATCCACGCTCATACGCGCTAATATGCCGCGATCAGCATATGCCGGTCAAGGCATATATCCAGGCCGACACGCACATGTCAGGGGGTGGCGGCGTGCCAGGACTCGCGGGCGTCGATCAGCTCGGACAGGTGCCTCCGGGACCACTCGCAGCCGGCGTTCATGGGCTCGATGAGGCTGCGGCCGAGGTCGGTGAGCGTGTACTCGACGCGCGGCGGGATCTCGGCGTAGGCGGCGCGGGTGAGCAGGCCGTCGCGTTCCATGGCGCGCAGGGACTCGGTGAGCACCTTCGGGGTGATGCCGCGCAGGGTGGTCTGGAGCTCCGTGAAGCGCCGCGGCGCCGACTCCAGGCAGCGGATGATCTTCGCGGTCCACTTGTCGCCGATGCGGATGGGCGCGGCGACCGGCGGGCATCCGGCGAACATGTCGGGATCAAGCGGCTGGGACATCCCGACATCGTAGGTAACTATCGTTGCGGAAAGCGATGGGTCGCCCTCTACCGTCTGCGGGGTACGGCCGTCCGGCCGTCGTAGGTACACGGATCTGGGGTGGCGATGAGCTCGATCGTGGTGTTCGGGGCCGGTGGGCGAGCCGGGAGACGAGTGGTCGCGGAGGCCGCCGAGCGCGGGCTTGAGGTGACGGCCGTGGTGCGGGACCCCGGCAAATATGGCGATTTGTCGGGCGAGAGAGTGCGCGTGGTCGCCGGGGACGTCACCGACGCCGCCGGCGTGGCGGAGGTCGCGGCGGGCCACGACGCGGCGGTGCAGGTGACGGCGCGGCTGGACGTGCCGTCGGCGGAGTTCTACACCGCGGCGGCCCGCGCCCTCACCGGCGGGCTGGCGCGAGCGGGGGTGCCGCGGCTGGTGGCGCTCGGCATCGGCACCCTGCTGGAGGTCTCCCCCGGGGTCCGGCTCGCCGACACACCCGGCTTCCCGGCCGACGCGCGGGCGTTCTCGCTGGGGCACGCGGCGGAGCTGGAGGTGTTCGAGGAGGCGGAGCTCGACTGGGTGGTGCTCGCGCCGCCGCCCGTCATGCTCGACGCCGAGGCGGCCAGGACGGGGCGGTACCGGATCGGGGGCGGGCAGGTGCCGTCGTCCGCCGAGGGGGATCCGGCCTTCTCCTACGCCGATCTGGCGGTGGCGGTGGTGGACGAGGCCGTCCGCCCCGGGCACCACCGCTGCCAGGTCGCCGTGTCGTACTGAACCGTTGTCGCACTGAACCGTTGTCGTACTGAACCGTTGTCGCACTGAAGGGTGACGTACTGAAGGGTGACGTGCCGGTCAGGTGTCCTTGGGCAGGGTGGCCAGCAGGGCGATGAGGGCGGCGGCCGGGATGAGGGCCCACAGGAGGACGCCGGGGACCGCCGCGGCGATCGCCTCCGGGGGCCCGCCGCCCGCCGCCCGGCCGGCCAGCGCCACGCCCGCGGCCATGCCGAGCCCGCGCGCCGACACCACGGCCGAGGTGACGGCGGCGAGGTCGGCCGGACCGGCGGCGTTCTGGGCGACGGTGAGCAGGTTCTGCATGATGAGGCCGAAGCCGGCGGCGAGCACCACCATTCCCGCCGCCACGTACGCGTACGGGCTGTCCGGTCCCGCCCGGCCGAGCAGCAGCAGACCGGGGACGATCAGGACCGCCCCGGCCAGCAGGAACCTGCGGAACCTGCCGTTCACGAGGGCACCCGCGACGGCGGAGACGACGATGAAGGTGACGAAGTACGGGGTGCCCGCCAGCCCCGCCTGGGTCGCGTTGAGGTCGAAGGCGACCTGGAGGTAGGTGGGCATGAACACGAGCGACCCGTACAGCAGGCCGCCCAGGAGCACCGTGGCCGGGAACACCGCCCGCGCCACCCGGCCCTCGAACAGCCGGGGCGGGATGATCGGGGCGGCGGCCCGCCGCTCCCGCCACCAGAACGCCGCCGGCAGCGCCACGGCCAGGATGATCAGCCCCGGCGCGGCCGGCCACTCGGTGACCAGCATCAGGCTCACCGCGGCGGCGGCCAGCAGGGCCGCCCCGGGAAGGTCCAGCCGGGGATCGGCCGCCGTGCCGGGCAGCCGCAGCGAGGAGGCGACCAGCAGGATCGACAGCAGGCCGATCGGCACGTTCACGAAGAAGATCCACCGCCAGCCCGCCGCGTCGGTGAGTACTCCGCCGACCAGCGGGCCGCCCACGCTGGCCAGGGCGAACACGGCTCCCACCGCCCCCTGTACCCGGGCCCGCAACCGCTCGGGATACAGCTCGGCCAGGGCGATGGCTGGCACCGCGAACAGGGCACCCGCGCCGATGCCCTGCAGGGCGCGGGCGGCGATGAGCTGCGGCAGGGTCTGGGCGAGCCCGCACAGCGCGGACGCGGCCGTGAAGGCGATGACGGCTGCGAGGTAGACCTCGCGCCGGCCGTAGCGGTCGCTCAGCCTGCCGTAGAGGGTGGCGGTGGCGGTGGAGGCGAGCACGTACGCGGTCACGATCCAGCCGATCGGGCCGCCGGCCCCCAGGTCGCGCGCGATGTCGCGCAGCGCGACGGCCACCACCGTCTGGTCGAGCACGGACATGAGCACGCCCAGCACCAGCCCCGTCGTCGCGAGCGGGACGTTGGACGCCGTTCTGACGCTCATGGGCGGACCAGGCCGGCGAGACCGAAGTCCGCGGCGAGCAGGTCCTGGTCGAGCGCGCCCGCCGCGATGGTGCCGCTCGCCGCGGCGGCGATCACCGCCGCGAACGGCATCGGCACGCTCGCCCGGCGCGCCATGTCGCCGGCCGCCCACACGCCGGGCACGCTCGTACGGCCGAAGTCGTCGACCTCCACCAGCCCGTCGGGCAGCAGGGCGCAGCCCAGGTCCCCGGCGATCGGCGAGCGCTGGGACAGGGTCGTCCTGACGAACACCGCCCGCGCCGGCTCCGGCGGGCCACCCTCGAACACGATCTGATCGAGCCTCCTCTCCTTCCCTTCCAGGCGGGTGATGGGCTCACAGCGCACGGGGATCGCCCTGGCCGCCAGCAGGGCGCGGTCCGCCTCGGCCGGGCGGGCGCCGTCGCCGCACAGCGTCACGCCGGGGGTGAAGCGGCTGAGGTGCAGCGCCAGGCGTACCCGATCGGGGCTCGCGCCGATCACGGCGACGCGGCTGCCGGTGAGCTCGTATCCGTGGCAATAGGGGCAGTGGAACGCCGCTCGGCCCCACAACGCGCGCACACCCGAGATGTCCGGCAGTTCGTCGGCCAGGCCGGTGGCCAGCAGCAGCCTGCGGGACTCCCGCCCGTGGACGGTGAAGGCACCCGTGGAGCTGCGCGCCACCGTCGTTACCGGCCCGTCCTGAATATCTACGGACTTGTACGGCTTGAGCGCCTCGCGTCCGATGCGGCGCAGCTCGGCCGGCGGGGTGCCTTCGAGGCCGAGAAGGTTGTGCACCGCCTCCGCCGCTGCGTTGCGGGGCTCCCCCGCGTCCAGCAGCAGCACGGACCGGTGCGCCCGGCCCAGCATCAGTGCCGCCGACAATCCGGCGGGGCCGCCGCCGATGACGATCGCGTCTCGCATGTCGTTCTCCCTGGTCGTCCTTGACACCGGGAACAACTCTGCAAGTTAATGTGAACATGAAGTCAAGCCCGGAGATGACCATCGGAGAGCTGGCCGGCCGGTTCGGCCTGGCCACGCACGTGCTGCGGCATTGGGAGGCGATGGGTCTCATCGCGCCGGCGCGGCGGGCCAACGGGCGGCGGCGGTACACCGAGGATCAGGTGTCGCGGGTGACGATGATCGTCCGGGGCAAGGCCGGCGGGCTCGGGCTGGAGCAGTTGCGGGAGATGTTCGACGCGCCCGCGGCCGGGGATCGGCGGGAGCTGCTGCGGCGGCACCGGGCCGAGCTGGAGTGGCGGATCCGGCAGGCGGAGCTGTCCAAGACGCTGGTCGAGCACGCGCTGGAGTGCTCGGCGCCGGACTTCACGCTGTGCCCCAACTTCCAGCGCATGTGCGCCGACGACCCGGTGATCGGGATCCCGCCGGCGGACGGCGAACGCCCGGCCGTGGTGGCCGGGCGTTCGGGTGGTGCTAGTGGTGGCGGCGGCCGCCGACGACCTTGACCCAGTCCCTGCCCTCCGCGGGGGACAGCCACCGGGCGCCCTCGAAGACGGCGCGCCAGGTGCCGGACGTGCGGGCGCGCACCTTCGTGGCGAAGGAGCCCGAGCCGCTGGTCTTGATGGTGTCCACGTACTCCCACCGGTGGCCGCCGTCAGGCTGGAAGAGGATCGTGATCCGCTTCCAGCCGAGACGGTGCCAGTTCTCCCGGTCCTTGCAGTAGTCGGCGTTGTGCACCGAGACGAGGCCACTGATGTAGTCCTCGTCGCACTGCACGGACAGCTTGCCCGACAACGTGATGGGCCGGCCACGCCAGGCGGGCTCAGGGCTCGCGTCGAACTGCAGGCTGGTGTAGCCCGCGGTATCGGGGTCCAGGCCCGGGTCGTCCGCGAGGGCGGGCGAAGCAGCCGTGGCCACGATCGTGGCGCCCAGGGCAGCGGCCGCCAGACCGGCGGCGAGACGTCGCATTCTCAATGGAAATTCCTTCCCCGTTTGTTACCGCCCCAACTCGGGGCACGTCAACCAATGACGCGTAAGGGTAAGGAATAGTTGCGACATTGTTGATCACAATTCCGCAACAACGATTTTGCGACGTTCCCTAATTCAATTATTGATTAGGTGCTTTGTAGGGATTTTGATACGTCTGTTGCGTAATGTCCTGTTCCTGGGTAGCGGATGCGCCAGTAGCCGCCCGTACGGTCCGGCACCGTGCTCATGAACGCCCCCGCCGCGTCGGTCGTCGCCAGCGCCACGCGTTCCCACGTCGCGGTGGGATCGGCGCGCCACAGGACTTCCAGCGGCTGCTTGGCGAACGGGCCGTAGTCGGTGAGGCCGCGCGGGTCGATCCTGGTCAGCGAGCCGCGCAGGCGTACGCCCGCCGCGGACTTCTCCGCGCGTACGGAGGAGAGCCTGCTCTCCCGCCTGAACTGGAACGACGCGTATTCGGTGACCGTCGTCCCGCCCTGGCCCCTGGCGGTGGCGGTGATCGTCCAGGTGCCCGTGGGATAGAAGCGGTTCAGTCTCTTGTCGGGCAGGAAGCGCCAGGTCTCCCATCCGCCGCTCATGCGGGCCGCCCCGGCCGCCGGGGCCACCATCTGGCGCCAGACGAGCCTCGGTGACACGGCGGGCGGCACGACGGCACCGGGGCGCGCGTCACCGGCGGAGACCGCGGCGGGCGGTGCGGGAGCGGCGTTCGGCTCCGGCCGCATCGGAGCGACGGCGGCCGGCGCCTCCTGGACCGGTCCCTGCTGGACTGCCTCGGGCCAGGCGGGCCCTTGCTGAACGGGCGCGGGCCGGGCGGGCCCCTGCTGCGTTTCGGGCCGGGCCGGGCCCTGCTGAAGTTCGGGCCAGGCGGGCCCCTGCTGGACGGGCTCGGGCCGCGCGGGCTGGTGCTGGATCGGCATCTGCTGGACGGGCTGGGGTTGGGCATGTATGGGCTGATCGGGCGCCGGTTGGGCCGGCGCCGGCTGAGCGGGGGCGGGGCGTACCGGCACCGGCTGGGGCCTGCCGATCGGTGCGGGCAACGGTCGTGGCGCGTCGAGCACGGGCGGCTTGCTGATGAGGAGCGGCGCCGGCGGGGCGCCCGGTTCGACCTTGACGGTGACGCCGTCCTTGCCGCTCGCCCCCTTGGCGATCACATCGATCACCAGGCGGACGGAGCCGAGCGCCCCGACCACGGGATGGGCCGGGCGCACGGTGATGGCGCGGATGACAGGCTCGGTCGCCGCGGCGGACGCTGGTATGGAGAGCGACCCCGCCGCGAGCGAGACGAGCAGAAGACTTCTGGTCATGATCGAGACGGTAGGAACCATCCGGTAATGACCAGGACCCCGACACACGCCACGTATGGCAAAGCCGGGATCAACCGGAGTAGAGGCTTTCGATGACGTCGGCGTACTTCGCGTGGATGATCCGCCTCTTGAGCTTGAGGCTCGGGGTCAGCTCCTCGGTCTCGGCGGTCCACTCGGTGCCGAGCAGCGCCCACTTCTTCACCTGCTGCACCCGGGCCAGCTTGGCGTTCGCCGCCTCGACCGCGGCGCCCACCTCCTTGAGCACGTCGGAGTGCCCGGCCAGCTCGGCGAGCGAGGCGAAGGTGATGCCGCGCGCCTGCGCCCAGCCCGGCGCCACCTCGGCGTCGAGCGTCAGCACGGCCACCGGGTGCGGCCGGTTGTCGCCGTAGGCGAGCGCCTGGCCGATGAGCATGTGCTCCTTGAGGTGGTTCTCGATCTCGGCCGGGGAGATGTTCTCGCCGCCGGCGGTGATGATGAGCTCCTTCTTGCGGTCCACGACGCGGTAGAAGCCGTCCTCGTCGACCGAGCCGATGTCGCCGGTGTGCAGCCAGCCATCGGCGTCGACGAGCTCGGCGGTGGCCTCGGGCCGGTTGAGGTAGCCGCCGGTGTCGAGCGGGCTGCGGGTGAGGATCTCGCCGTCCTCGGCCAGGCGGACCTCGACGCCGGGCTCGGCCCTGCCGACGGTGCCGAGGCGATAGCAGGCGGGGCTGTTGCCGGTGAAGGCGCCGGTCGTCTCCGTCATGCCGTACACGTCGATGACCTTGAGCCCGAGCCCGGCGTAGAAGCGCTGCACCTCGCCCGCGAGCGGCGCGGCGCCGGTGGCCGTCCACTGGGCGCGGTCGAAGCCGATCATGCCGCGGATGATCGACAGGAGCGAGGCGTCGGCCTTCTCGTAGGCGGCCTCGATCTCCGGGGTGATCGTGCCGCCGTACTGGCCGGCCTCGACGTAGGCGGCGCCGGCCGCCATGGCCTGGCGGACGGCCTCCTGCTGCTCCGCGGGCTGGGTGGCGAGGACGGCGAGCAGCCGGGCCATCATCTTCTCCCACACGCGTGGCACGCCGAAGAACATCATCGGCCTGACCTGCCCGAGCGTCGCCCCGAGGTTGGCCAGGTCGGTGCAGAAGTGCACGTGGGAGACCTTGACCAGGGGCAGGTAGAGGCTGAGGATGCGCTCGGCGATGTGCGCGTAGGTGAGGTAGGAGATCTGCGTGCCCCGGACCGGCAAGGTCGTGAGACGGTCGGTGGCGGCGACCTCGTACAAGACGTTCTTGTGGGTGAGGGGGACGCCCTTGGGCATGCCGGTGGTGCCCGAGGTGTACAGGACGGTGACCACGTCGCCGGCGGTGACGGCGGCCGAGCGGGCCTCGACCTCGGCCGCATCGGCGGCCAGCCGGGCGCGCCCGAGGGCGAGGAAGTCCTCCCAGGCCAGGTAGCGGTCGTTCCCGGCGGGGGCGCCGTCCAGCATGATGATCTTGCGCAGGCCGTCGAGGCGGTCGAGCACCGGCTGCCAGCGGGCCAGCTCGGCCGGGCCGCCGAGCACCGCGTATCTGGCGGACACGTCGCCGGCGACGAACGCGATCTGGTCGGGCGCGAACGTCGAGTAAACCGTGCAGCCGACCCCGCCCGCGTGCACGGCGCCGAGGTCGGCGAGCACGTGCTCGCTGCGGTTGACCATCATGAGGGTCACGGCCTCACCGGGTTCGAGCCCGAGGGCGACGAACCCGGCCGCGATCTCCAAGACACGCTGCCTGGCCTGCGCGTAGGTCAGCGTGCGCCAGCCGTCGCCCTCCGGGTCGGAGTAGGCGGGCGCATCCGGATGCTCCTCGGCCGCCTGTCTGAGCTGGTCGCAGATGGTATGGCCGGCGATCTGCCGCTCGATCTCGGCCCGGACCTCGAGGACTTCGGCCATGGCGCCCGCCTCCAGTCAGTATTCACTTGCATGAATGGGATGCATCGCACCACACCGGCGGGACAGCGGCAAGACCTACGAAGGAAAGATCCGTGTCCGTGACGTAGGGTGATCACCTGAACGCGTTACGTGCCATCGGGGGGCTCCACATGACAGGCGGCAGGACGTTCTTCGGGCACCCCTGGGGCCTGGCCACGCTGTTCTGCACGGAGATGTGGGAGCGCTTCAGCTGGTACGGCCTGCGCGCGATCCTGGCCACCTTCATGGCGGCCTCGCCGGCGCAGCAGGGCCTGGGCATGCCCCAGGAGACGGCGCAGGCGGTCGTCGGCGTCTACGGCGCGCTGATCTATCTGGTCGCGCTGCCGGGCGGCTGGGTCGCGGACCGGATCCTGGGCGCGCACAGGTCGGTGTTCTGGGGCGGGTTCGTCATCATGCTGGGGCACATCAGCATGGCGATCCCGGTGACGTCGCCGGTCTTCGTCTGGCTCGGGCTGCTGCTGATCATCGTGGGCACCGGCCTGCTCAAGCCGAACATCTCCGTCATGGTCGGCCGGCTCTACCCGGAGGCCGACGACGGGCGCAGGGACGCCGGGTTCTCGCTGTTCTACCTGGGCATCAACCTGGGCGCCTTCTTCGCGCCCCTCGTGGTCGGCTGGCTGGCCACCGGCGGGCGCTGGCACCTGGGCTTCAGCGCCGCGGCCGTCGGCATGGCGCTCGGCCTCATCCAGTACGTCTGGGGCGGCCGGCACCTGCGCGGCATCGGCGAGCGCCCGGGACTGCGCCTGTCCCCCGCCGAGCGCCGCCGCTTCGGCCGCCTGTCCGCCCTCGGCGTGGCGGTGGTCGTGATCGCGCTGGCCGTGTGGGCGGCGACCGGCACGTTCAGCGTCGACCGGTTCACCGTGGTGCTCACGGTCGTCATCCTGATCGTGCCCATCGTGTACTTCACCTACATCCTGCGCGGCAGCCACAACCTGACCGAGGACGAGCGGATCCGGATGAAGGCCTACATCTGGCTCTTCGTGGCCGCCGCCATCTTCTGGATGATCTACGACCTGGCGCCGAGCAAGCTGCTGTTCTTCGCCGCCGACCACACCGAGTTGTCGCTGTTCGGCATCCCGATCCAGGCGGCCACGACGCAGTCGTTCAACCCGCTGTTCATCATGATCTTCGTGCCGGTGTTCGCGGTGCTCTGGGTGCGGCTGGGGACGCGGGTGAGCACGCCGCAGAAGTTCGGCTTCGCGCTGGTCATGGTGGGGCTGAGCTTCGTGGTCATGGCCCTGGTGGCGTCGCTGGCGCAGAGCGGGAAGGTGTCGGTGCTCTGGCTGGCGCTGGTCTACCTGATCCAGGTGTTCGGGGAGTTGTCGCTGAGCCCGGTCGGGTTGTCGGTGACGACGAAGCTGGCGCCCGAGGCGTTCAAGGGCCAGATGCTCGGGATCTGGTTCATCGCGGTGTCGGTGGGCGACGCGGTCGGCGGGCAGACGGGGCGGCTCGGCCGGGTGTTGTCGGAGCCGGCGTACTACCTCGTGCTGGCCCTGATGGCGATCGTGGCGGGGGTGGCGCTGTTCATGTTCACCCGGCGGCTCCGGGTGATGATGGCCGAGCATCACGTCGCGGCGGACATGCGGTAGACATTCCGACGTGTCCGAAATTCTCGACCTGGCCGGCATCTTCGTCTTCGCGCTGTCGGGGGCGCTCATGGGCGTGCGCAAGCAACTCGACGTGGTCGGGATGGGGGTGCTGGCCGAGATGACCGCCCTCGGCGGCGGCGTCGTGCGGGACCTGATCCTGAACGTGCGGCCCATCGCCTTCCAGAGCCTGGGCTACGTGCTGGTGCCGGTGGCGGCGACGGCGATCGTGTTCTTCTGGCACGGGCACGTGGCCCGGCTGATGCCGGCCATCCTGGTGCTGGACGCGGCCGGGCTGGGGCTGTTCTGCGCGGTGGGCACGGAGAAGGCCCTGGAGTACGGGCTCAATCCGCTGCACGCGGCGCTGCTGGGCGTCACGACCGCGGTGGGCGGAGGCATGCTGCGCGACGTGCTGGCCGGGGAGATCCCCACACTCCTGTACGACCGGCAGCTCTACGCGCTGCCCGCGCTGCTCGGGTCGGCCGTGATGGCCGGGCTGTGGTGGAACGGGTGGCACGGCTGGCCGGCGACGCTGGCGGCGGCGGTGCTGGCGTTCGGCTTCCGGCTGGCGGCGATGCGGCGCAACTGGCGCGCGCCGCTCGCCCGGGGCGTCACCGACTGACGGGGTGCCGCTGACGGGTGCCGCTGACCGGCCGCCGCGACGGGCCGTCGCTGACGAGGCACCCGCCGACCGGGCGGCGGCGGGTCGGGGGTCACACCATCGCGCTGAGTGAGTCGGCGGGGCGCCGGCCGCCGAGAGGGCCCCGGTCGCGGGCGGCGCGCAGGCGGAGGACCGCGTCCGTCACGATCTGGGGCGGCAGCGTGAACGGCACGCGCACGTAACCCTCCAAGGTGCCCTCCAGGCCGAACCAGGGGCCGGGCGCGAGGCGCACGCCGTGGCTGGCCGCCGCCTCGGCGAGCGGGGTGGCGGCGGCGCCGTTCAGCCGGACCCAGAGCGTGCCCCCGCCGCGCGGCACCGTGAACGTCCACTCCGGCAGATGCTCGCGCAACCCCGCCACCAGCGCGTCGCGGGAGGCGCGCAGCGTGCGGCGGCGCTCGGCCCGCGTCTCCTCCAGCCGGTCGAACAGCCGCGCCACCACCAGTTGCTCCAGCACCGGGCTGGCGATGTCGACGGCCGCGCGGTGCGTGGCCAGGCGGCGGGCCAGCGCGGCGGTGGTGCGGATCCAGCCGATGCGCAACCCGCCCCACCACAACTTGGAGGCCGAGCCGACGCTGATCACCCGGTTGTCGGTGTCGAACACCCCCATGGGCGCCGTCCGCGGCACCTCGTCCAGCGCCAGCTCCATCCAGGTCTCGTCGATGAGCAGCGGCGTGTCCGCGCGCCGGGCCGCGCTCGCGACGGCGGCGCGGGTGTCGTCGTCCATGAGGGCGCCCGTCGGATTCTGGAAGTCGGGCATGAGGTAGGCCAGGCGGGCCCCGGACTGGCGCATGGCCCCGCTCACCAGGTCGGCCTGCCAGCCCTCGTGCGAGATCCCGACCGGGACGATCCGGGCGCCGCGCCGGCGGGCCGCGTCGATGACGTGCGGGTACGTCGGCGACTCCACCAGCACCGGGTCACCCGCGCCGACGAGCAGCCCGACGATGAGCTGGATGGCGTGCTGGGAGCCGGTGGTGACGACGATCTGCTCCGGCCGGGTGGCCAGGCCCCTGGCCGTGTAGCGGGCGGCGACGCGCTCCCTGAGCACCGGCAGGCCCACCGGGTCGTAGCCGTTGCCCATGCCGTACCTGGGCAGGTCCTCGACCGCCTCCATCATCGCCTCCCGCAGGAGCGAGGGGGCGGGCGGGGCCGCGGCGTGCAGCGGGATCAGGCCGTCGGCGTCGGTGCCGAGCCACGGGTTGTCGGCCGTCGTGGCGGGGTCGGGCAGGGCCGTCCAGCTGCCCGAGCCCTGGCGGCTCTCCAGGTAGCCGCGCTCGCGCAGCAGGTCGTAGGCGGAGGTGACCGTGGTGCGGCTGACCTCGAGGGTCTCGGCGAGGTGGCGTTCGGCGGGCAGGCGTACGCGTACCGGGATCTGGCCGTCCATGATCAGGGCGCGGACGCCGTCGGCGAGCGCGCGGTAGTAGGGGCGGGCGCCCCGGTCGACCTGGACCAGCCGGGCCACCTGAGCCGCCGAGAGATGCCTCATAAGGCCACTTTTCGCCATTGGCTCTGTTTTGGCAAGCCGGAAAGATGCCACTCTAGGACCATTATGAGTGAAACAACCGTCCCCCGTCCCCGGCTGGCTTCCTTCCCCGCCCGTCTCGCGCGCCTGTACGGCGGGCTGGCGCTGTACGGCGCCGGCATCGGGCTCCTGGTGGAGTCCGGGCTGGGCAACAATCCCTGGGACGCCTTCCACCAGGGCGTGGCCATCAGGGCGGGCCTGTCGATCGGCACGATCATCATCCTGGTCGGCGCCTCGGTGATGCTGCTGTGGATCCCGCTGAAGCAGCGGCCCGGCATCGGCACCGTCAGCAACGTGATCTTCCTGGGACTCTTCGCCGACGCCGCGATCTTCCTGCTGCCCACGCCGTCACAGCTCCCCTTCCAGGCCCTGTACCTCCTGCTCGGCGTCCCCGCCGTCGCCCTGGCCACCGTCCTGTACATCGGCGCCGGGATGGGCCCGGGGCCGCGCGACGGCATCATGACGGGCCTGATGCGGCTCGGCCTGTCCGTGCGGCTGGGCCGCTTCCTCATCGAGATCAGCGTGCTGGCCCTGGGCTGGCTGCTCGGCGGCACCGTGGGCGTGGGGACCCTGGTGTTCGCGCTCGCGATCGGGCCGTTGACGCAGCTCTTCAGCCGATGGTTCCCTCTGATGTGATCCCGCGGCCGGATCGGGCATGACGCGACATGATCGGATCCGGCCGCGGGATCGCCCCCGCGCCGAGTAGCGTCTAGGCATGCGGATCGAGGATTATGCGCTGATCGGAGACATGCAGTCGGCGGCGCTCGTGGCCAGGGACGGCTCGATCGACTGGCTCTGCCTGCCGAGGTTCGACTCCCCCGCGTGTTTCGCGGCGCTGCTGGGCAGCGAGCGCAACGGGCACTGGTGGCTGGGGCCGACCGGCCGCAAGCCCGCCACGAGACGGCGCTACCGGCCCGACACGCTCATCCTGGAGAGCGAGTGGGACACACCGACGGGCACCGTCCGGGTGACCGACTTCATGCCGCCCCGCGACCGCAACCCCGACGTCGTCCGGATCGTGGAGGGCGTCTCCGGCAGCGTGGAGGTCTCCACGCAGCTCAGGGTGCGCTTCGACTACGGGCGCATCGTGCCGTGGGTGCGGCGTAGCAACGGCCACCTGCAGGCCATCGGCGGCCCCGACTCGGTGTGGCTGCACTCCCCCGTGCCGCTGAAGGGCGGCGACTACGCCCACCGGGCCACCTTCACCGTCAACGAAGGCGACCGGCTGCCGTTCGTGTTCACCTGGCATCCCTCGCACGAGCCGATGCCGCGGCAGATCGACTCGGGCGACCAGCTCCGCGAGACCGAGGCGATGTGGGCGGAGTGGGTGAGCAGGTGCACCTACGACGGGCCCTACCGCGAGGCCGTGGTGCGCTCGCTCATCACGCTGAAGGGCCTCACCTACGCGCCGACCGGCGGCATCGTGGCCGCGCCGACCACGTCCCTGCCCGAGGACCTGGGCGGGGTGCGCAACTGGGACTACCGGTTCTGCTGGCTGCGGGACGCGACGATGACGCTCGACGCGCTCATCTCCTCCGGCTATCTGGAGGAGGCCTCCGACTGGCGCTCGTGGTTGTTGCGGGCGATCGCCGGGCGGCCCCAGGACCTGCAGATCATGTACGGCGTCGCGGGCGAACGGCGCCTGCCCGAGTTGCGGCTCGACTGGCTCGACGGCTACGAGGACTCGCGGCCCGTCCGCATCGGCAACGAGGCCGTCAAGCAGTTGCAGCTCGACGTGTACGGCGAGGTGATGAACTGCCTGTACGTGGCGCGGACCCGCGGCCTGGGCCCCGACGACCGCGCCTGGGCCATCCAGCGGCAGCTCCTCGACTACGTGGAGGACCACTGGGACGAGCCGGACGAGGGGTTGTGGGAGGTGCGCGGCCCCCGGCGGCACTTCGTGCACTCCAAGCTGATGTGCTGGGCGGCGCTCGACCGGGCCGTCAAGTACGTCGAGCGGTTCGACCGCACCGGGCCCGTGGCGAAATGGCGGACGCTGCGTGACACCGTCCACGCGGAGATCTGCGACAAGGGGTTCGACGCGCAGCGCAACACCTTCACGCAGTCGTACGGGTCGTCGGAGCTGGACGCGTCGCTGCTGATGATCCCCGTCGTGGGCTTCCTGCCCGTCGACGACCCCCGGGTGACGGGGACGGTGGCGGCGATCGAGAAGGAGCTCATGTCGGACGGGTTCGTGCTGCGTTATCCGCTGGCCGACGACAACGACGTGGACGGGCTGCCCGGCGGTGAGGGCGCCTTCCTGGCCTGCAGTTTCTGGCTGGTGGAGGTGATGGCGATGCAGGGGCGGAAGGACGAGGCCAAGGAGTTGTTCGAGCGGTTGCTGGCGCTGCGCAACGACGTGGGGCTGCTGGCCGAGGAGTACGACTCGCGCTACGGCCGCCTGGTGGGGAACTTCCCGCAGGCCTTCAGCCACGTGCCACTGATCCACGCCGCCCGCGCCCTGTCGTGACGCTTCGCCGGGTCAAGGTGCTCACCTATGAACATCCTTGATCTGCCGGGCACGCGCCGATCTCATGGCGTTCATGTCCGATTCACCCGTCCATGACGGCCGCGTAGGAGAAGTCCTGGCTGCCGACGTGGGTGCGGCTGTAGTACCCCGGCCAGAAGTCGGTGAGCCGCCCGGCGCGGACACGCTCGTGCTGACGGGCGGCCACGTCCGGCCCGTCTGGCAGGACGGCCTGATGACCCTGATCACCATGCCCGCCGCCGGCGGGCGCGTCGCCCCCGCCGAGGTGGCGAACCCGACCCCCTGCTGCGCCGACCACTGAGCACCGGCGCCGGGGCTCACACCCCGGGGCCGGTCAGGCGGCGCTCGCCGGCCGTGGTGAGGACGAAGACCTGCCAGTTGTAGTAGACGTAGTAGTTTCTGGTGTCCCGCTTGATCTGGCGGGCGTGCAGCAGGATGGCGTCGACGTAGGCCTGGGACGGGTTGTAGGCGTGCAGCGCCCGCTGGTAGTCGCGCGGGGCGCCGGTGGCGCGCAGGTAGTTGGCCGCCGCCATGACCGCGTCCTTCGGGTCCTGGATGTCGCCGCCCAGGCCGTACGCCTTCCAGGTCGCGGGCATGAACTGCATGGGCCCCTGGGCCCCCGCGTGACTGGCCGAGCGCACCCTGCCGAACTTGGTCTCCGCGAACATGACCGCCGCCAGCACCTCCCATTCGACCCCGAACCGGCGCTCGGCCTTCTTGAAGTGGCCGAGGAGCTCGGCGGCCGGGCGAGGAGCCTGGACCTTGAACACGGCGGTGGGCTTGATGGGGCGGGCCAGGGCGAGCAACTCGCGGATGGCCGCCGTGTTGTCCTTGGCCTGGGCGGCGAGGGCGGACGGCAGCCGGGCGAAGGCGCGGGCGGCGACCTTGGGATGGCGGGCGGCGTAGCGGTAGAGGCGCTGGTGATACAGGGCCAGGCGCTCGACGTCCGCGGGCGGGGCGCCCTTCTTGGACCAGGCGTCGACGGCGTCGTGCAGGGCGGCGGTGGTCCGCTTCAGGGCGGCCGCCAGGCCGGCGGCGTCGCCGGGGATCGCGGTGTCGGGGGCGGGGAGCGTCCGGCCCGGGGGCGCCGTCGTCACGGCAGGGGTGGCGGCGGGGGACGGCGCCGCCTGGGGTGCGCCGGCGGCGGGTGGCACGACGCCGCAGGCCGGCACGGCGATGAGGGCCGCGACCGCCGCCGCGGTGAGGATGCGATGTCTCAGGCGTTCCTCCATGGAGGGCCAACCTACCGTCCAGGGATCATCTCCGCAGGACCACGATCACAGCCGGGCGGTGCGGCCCTACAGCCGCACCTCGCGCAGGCGGGCCGAGGCGTCCCCGGTGATGGGGTCGCCGTGGCCGACGCAGACGAGGGACAGGTCGAGCTCCGCCAGCCGCCGGAACGAGCCCGCCGCCGCCTGCCGGTCGGCGTTGAAGACCCCGAGCATCGTCATGCCGCCGACGTTGGCGATGGTGTCGCCCGCGAACAGCAGGCCGTGGGCGGGCAGGTGGACGGCGATGCTGCCGTCGGTGTGGCCGGGGATGGCCAGGACGCGGGCGCCGCCGCCGAAGTCGAGCTCGTCGCCGTCGGCCAGCTCGCGGTCCACCCGGACGGGCCGGGGCTGCGGCATCGGCGGCAGGCTCTCGAACAGCTCCCGCTCCCAGGCGGGCAGGGTGGCGAGGTCGGGCAGTTGCTCGGCCCGCTCCCCGCGCAGCACCGGCGCGTCGGGGGCGCCCGCCATGACCTGCGCCGTGCCCGCGTCGATCTCGGCCAGGCCGCCCCAGTGGTCGGTGTGCCCGTGGGTGACGACGACGTGGCGCAGGTGGCCGAGGGTCAGCCCCAGGCTCTCGACGGCGGCCGTCAGCGCGGGGCCCGTGCCGGGCTCACCGGCGTCGAGGAGGGTGAGCGCGTCGTGCTCGCGCCACAGGTAGGCCTGCCCCACGCCGAAGCGGAGCAAGTGCAGGGAGGGAAGCAGCTCCACCATCTCCATGTGCGGCAACTTACGGCACGGCCGTCGCAAGGACGAGAGCCGTTCGCTGCGGGCGCAGGGACGCGGCCGACCCGGCTGCACCGTGCGGCCGTTCGCCGCGGGCGCGGGGACGCGGCCGGCCGGCTGCGCCGTGCGTGCCCGGCTCGGGCCCTGGCTGAGGCCGAGCCGGGCACGCGGTCCACCGCCTACGTGGTGCGCAGCCGTTCGATCAGGGCCTGGGCGTCGCGCACCAGCGCGCCCCGCACCGCCGCGTCGCGGACGTTGCCCCGCTTCTCGGCGATCTTCACGAACCGCTTGAGCGCGTCGATCGCGAGCGCGGGCCTGCCCCGCTTCTCGTGCCGCTCGGCCTGGTCGAGCTGGTCGGCCAGCTCACGGGCGGCCTTGGACGTCACCGACCCCGCCGCCTTGAACCGCGCGAGCAGCGCCCGCACGTCGGCGTAGGAGGTCGTGGTCGAGAACGTCACGGTCCCGGTCGTGACCCGGCCCGCCTGGTCGGTCGCGGTGCCGGTGAAGACGTGCTGCCCCAGCGCCAGCGTCCAGAGCTGGAGCGGCGCCCCGGACGTGACCGCCGTGCCGTCGATCTTCGCCGTGACGGAGGCGACGCCCGAGACGGCGTCGGCCGCCGAGACGACGGGGGTGATCGAGGCCGAGTCGCCGTAGGCCCTGGCCTCCACCCCGCTCGCCGACACCACCGGATCCGTCTTGTCGATCTTGACGGTGAGCGTGCCGGCGGACACGTTGCCGCCGTTGTCGGTGGCGCGGTAGCGGACCTCCCTGGCGCCCTCGGTGGTGAACGTGACCGGGTTGTTCGCGTTCAGCCAGGTGACGCCGCCGTCGAGCGAGTACTGACGGCTGGCCACCGTCCCGTTGTCGGTGGCGGTGACGGTGAGCGTGACGTCGCCGGTGTACCAGCCGTTCGCGCCGTCCGGCTGGGCCGGGTTGAGCACCGCCGTCACGACCGGCGGGCTGGTGTCGCCCACGCCGCCGCCCTGGAAGGTGAACGCGTCCACCTCCACGCCGCCGGTCGAGGTGACGTACAGGCGGCCCGTGCCGGCCGGGGCGCCGGCCAGCGCGGTGGTGACCGTCTGCCAGCCCTCTCCCGGCGGCACCGTCACCGTGGCGAACGGCTCGGCCGCCGGCGACGACCAGCGCAGCGAGAGCGTCCCGGCGCCGGAGGCCCTGGTCTGCACGCCGGTGATGCCGGCGAAGTTCACCGGGTCGTAGGCGAGCCAGTCCCCGGCGTCGAAGGAGGTCACCTTGAACTTGCCGGACGCGCTGTCGTCGGGCGCGTCCGTCACGCCGCTGGTCGCGTCGGCGTGCTCGGCCTGCGTCAGCTTCGGGTTCAGCAGCAGCGTGGCCTCGCCGAGCGCGCCCGGGATGCCGTTGGCGCCGTTGTCGCGGTAGGTGACGACCACCACGCCGTAGATGTTCTCCGTCTCACCGTGCTCCGGCGCGCTCGCCGGGGTCGGCCACGCGCCCGCGCAGCCCGTTCCGGTGGTCTCCGGGTGGGCGTGCGTGTCGTGGCCGAGGCCGAACGTCCACTGCACCCGCGAGCACACCGGCGTGTCGCCGTCCTCGGCGTCGGACACCCCGATCGTGAACGGCACCCCGTTCCCCCAGTCGAAGAACCCGCCGTTGGGCGGGGTCTTGATGGTCACCACGGGCGCGGTGTTGCCGACGGTGATCTCGGCCGAGGTGAGCCCCGCCCGGCCACCGGCGTCGGTCACGCGCAGCCGCGCGACGTACTGCCCCAGCTCGGTGTAGGTGTGGGTGGCCGTCGCCCCGGTGGCGTCGAAGGAGCCGTCGCCGTCGAAGTCCCACTCGTACGTCAGCGTCCCCGGCTCGGTGTCCGTCGATGACGTGCCGTCGAAGGCGACGGTCAGCGGCGCCGAACTGCTCGAGGTCGGGTCCGCGACCATCCTGGCCTGCGGCGTCTTGTTGCCCGGCGTGTAATCGATCCGGTAGAGACCGGCGTCGGGATTGGCGCGGAAGAACCCGTCGCCGTACTCCAGCACGTACAGGGACCCGTCCGGCCCGAACTCGATGTCCATCGGGCTGTCGGTGATGGGCTGGGCGGCGCCGCGCAGCGCGCTGTTGGGCAGGAAGTGCTCGATCGCGGTGACCGGCCCGTCCGGGTAGGTCAGCGTGAACGCCGCCAGGTAGTCCTGCGAGAACTCCGCGAAGAACGCCTTGCCGTCCCAGTACGCCGGCAGCTTGGCCGGCGCGGGGTTGTCCGGGTCGTAGTGGTAGATCGGCCCGCCCATCGGCCCCTGGCCGCCCTGCGGGTCGAAGTCGACGAGCCCGGCCCACGCGGCGGGCTGGTGGGTGTTGTTGTCGCCGTAGTACAGGTCGGCGGGCACGGCGGGCGGAAGCTGCTCGATGCCGGTGTTCCAGCGCGAGGTGTTCAGCGGCCCGGCCGCGCAGTCGAACCACTCCCCCGGCTGGGCGGTCGCGAAGTCCCAGTCGTTGTAGTTGAAGTCGTCGCCCGTGCAGTACGGCCAGCCGCTGTTCATCGGCTTGACCAGCGGGGTGATGTTCCACTCGACGTAGCCGAGCGGGCCGCGCTGGGGGTCGCCGGTGCCGGCGTCCGGCCCGTAGTCGGCCCATGACAGGGTGCCGGTCTCGGCGTCCACGTCCATCCGGAACGGGTTCCGCACGCCGGTCACGAAGATCTCCGGCCGGGTGCCCGCCGTTCCGGGCGGGAACAGGTTGCCGGCCGGCACCGTGTACGAGCCGTCGGCGGCCACGTTGATCCGCAGGATCTTGCCGCGCAGGTCGTTGCTGTTGCCCGCGCCGCGCCGCGAGTCGAAGCCGGGGTTCATGCCGGGGGCGTCGTTGTTGGGCGCGAACCCGTTGGCCCCGGGCGTGCTCGCCGGTGTGTTGTCGCCGGTGGCGAGGTAGAGGTTGCCGGCGGCGTCCCAGTCGAGGTCGCCCGCGACGTGGCAGCACTGGCCGCGCTGCGTCTCGACCTTGATGATGACCTGCTCGGTGGACAGGTCCAGCGCGCTGCCCGTCCACGTGAAGCGGGAGAGCTGGTTGTAGCCCTTCCACTGGTTCCAGTACGTCTCGTCGGCCCCGGCGGGCAGCGAGTTCGGCGCGGACCCGGCCGGGGTCGTCGCCGGGTACGGCGCCGACATGGTCCTGGGCGCGTAGTAGAGGTAGATCCAGTGGTTCTCGGTGAACGCCGGGTCCAGCGAGATCGTCTGCAGGCCGTCCTCGGAGTTGGCGTAGACGGGCAGGGTGTTGATGATCTTCGTGACGCCGGAGGCGGGATCGGTCAGCCGGATGTCGCCGTTGCGGGCGGTGTGCAGGACCCGCCGGTCCGGCAGGACGGCCAGATCGATCGGCTCACCCACGTTCTTCGTCAGGGTGATCTTCTCGTAGCTCGACCACTCGGTGGCCGGATCGTGCGCTCGCGCGGGTAAGGCGACCGCGGTGACGGCCACGAAGACCGCCAGCGCAGTGAGGGTACGCTGCATGGTGATGCTGCTCCTAGGACGAGGAGTGTCAGTGCCCGGGCCGCCACGCCCGCCGCGGCAACGGCAGGGATCGCGTGGCGGTCCGGCCTTGCCTCAGCCGCGCAGGGCGGCCATGTTGCGGTAGCTCAGCTCGGCGTAGCTCAGCGACTGCGCCGGGTCCGCGCCGGGCGCGTTGTCCTGCTCGTACATCGGGTTGTGCCACTCCCTGGCCCGCAGCCTGGAGAAGAAGCGGGCGTAGTCGATGTCGCCGGTGCCGAACGGCACCATGTCGTAGCCGTTCCCGCCGGCCGGGTTGGACGTCCCGTCCTTGGCGTGGAAGAGCGGGAACCGGTGCTCCCTGGCCCGCACGGTGGCGAGCGGGTCGAAGACGTCCGTCCGCTGCGAGCCGTCGGGCGCGGTGTAGACGCGGTGCTTGAACTGGGCCACGTGCGCCCAGAAGATGTCCATCTCGAAGTGCACGCGCCTGGGGTCGCTGATCCGGAAGAAGTACTCCAGCTTGCGGATGCCCGAGGAGCGCGTCGGCCTGCCCTGCTCGTCGAGGGGGCCGCTGTCGAGCAGGAAGGCGTAGGCCGCGTCGTGGTTGTGGGTGTAGAGCTTGATCCCGGCGTCGCAGGCGATCGAGCCGAGCTGGTTCCACTTCTCGGCCGCGACGTCCCAGTCCGCCTTGTACGCGCTGCCCGTCGGGTCGGCGCCGGTGCCCATGTGGCCCAGCCCGAGGATGTTCGCGATCTCCAGCACCTGCTTGAACCGGTCGGTGTCCTCGGGCGTCAGCGGCCACGACGCCGGGATGAACCCGTGGTTGCCCTCGGCCTCCAGCCCGTTGTCGTCGAGCCAGCGGCGCAGCAGCCGGGCGCCGTCGACGCTCTCCAGGTTCGCGCCGCCCTCGGCGTTGGCGTGCTGCCGGTAGCCGGCGAACTCGACCTGCTTGTAGCCGATCCGGGCGAGCGCCTCCAGCACGCGGCGGAAGCCCGACGGCAACTCCGTGGCCAGCGGGTCGCGCGAGATCGCGTCGCGCACGGTGTAGAGGATGATGCCGCGCTTGTCCCGCGGGATCAGCGCCCGGTGGGAGGCCGCCTGCGCGGGCTGGGCGAGCGTGACGGCCGCGGCGATGCCGGTGGTGGCGGCGAGCAGCCGGCGGCGGCTCAGCCCCAGCGCCCGGCGGAGCGTCTCACCCCGGGCCCGCTCCTGCTGGACCAGCTCCTCACGGTCGTGCGAGACGCGGTCGTGCGAGAGGCGGTCCTGCGAGAGGCGGTCCTGCGAGAGGCGGTCCTGCGAGAGGCAGTCCTGCGAGAGGCGGTCGTCCGGGGCACGGGCGTCCGGGACGCGGTCGTGTGCGGCGTGGTTCTCCGGGGGGCGGGCAGGATCTTCGTGGGCATGCCGATGGCGGGCATGGGGATGGCTCACGCGCGATTCCCTTCCTTGAGGGACGCGTGCGCCGACCACGTCGCTGCTGATCTCGCCCCGGGATCCGCGAGCATGCCACCGCCGCGGAGCTTGAGACGATCACCATTGTTACTACGCCGTCGTGACGGGGTCAATGGTGCTCAACCGGCGACCGCCCGGTCGATGGCGTCCGGCGCGAGCACGTGCTCGACCACCATGACGGCCGCGCCTATGACGCCCGCCCGGTCCCCCAGCTCGCTGGCCCTGATGCCGAGATGCTGTGTGGCCAGCGGAAGCGACCGGCTGTAGATCGTCTCCCGCACCCCCGCCAGCACCTGCTCGCCCGCCTCGGCGATGTCCCCGCCGATCACGATGACCGATGGGTTGAAGAAGTTCACGATCGAGGCCATCACGGCGCCGACCTCCCGGCCGGCCTGACGGACGAGCCGGGTGGCGCGCAGGTCGCCGGCGCGCATCAGCGCCACCACGTCCCTGCCGCCCCTGGCCTCGATCCCGGCCGCGCACAGGGCCGCCGCCATGGACGCGCCGCCGGCCACCGCCTCCAGGCAGCCGGCGTTGCCGCACCGGCACGGCGCCTCGGCGCCGGCGACCCGGATGTGCCCGACGTCCCCGGCGGCCCCCTGCGCGCCGCGGTGCAGTTTGCGGCCCGAGATGATGCCGCAGCCGATGCCGGTGCCGATCTTGATGAAGATGAGGTGGTCGACCGAGGGCCGGGCGGCCCAGTGCTCGCCGACCGCCATGATGTTGACGTCGTTGTCGACCAGCACGGGGGCTCCGAGCCGCGCGCCCAGCCACTCGGGCACGGCGAAGCCGTCCCAGCCGGGCATGATCGGCGGGTTCACCGGCCGCCCCGACCCGTGCTCGACCGGCCCCGGCAGGCCGACGCCGACCCCGCACACCTGCCCGGGATCTCGCCCGCCGTCTTCCAGGAGCTCCTGGAAGACGGCGGCGACCGCGCCGAGCGTGCGCTCGGGCCCCGCGTCGATGGGCAGCTCCACGGCCCGCTCGGCGAGCACGGTCATGCCGAGGTCGGTGACGGCCAGGCGGGCGTGGGTGGCGCCCAGGTCGGCGGCGAGGACCACCCGGGCTCCGCCGTTGAACGCGAACATCGCCGCGGGCCGTCCCCCGGAGGAGATCGAGTCGTCGCCGGCCACCACCCACTGCCGGCCGATCAGCCCGTCGAGCCGCTGCGACACGGTGGATCTGGACAGCCCGGTGAGCTCCGCCAGCTCCCCGCGGGTCCTGGCCCGCCCGTCCCGGAGGATCGACAGCAGGGCGCCCGCCCCCGTGCTGGTGTGGCCGTTGGGTCCTGGCATACCTGCCAGCTTACTTCGAATATCAACTGACTTATGTTGACAATAATTGAAAGTCGGATCTATCGTCCCGAAATATGCGGGACATATGCGGTCAACAACCCTCATATCCGGGGGTTGTCCGGCGATTCCCGAGCCCCGGCCCGGGACCACTGTTCGACGTCTGAGCTGTCCGTCCCTCTGGAGGATTCGGTCCGGCCCTCACCCGCCGTCGCGCCGAGACGCGGGCCCCCTGGGATGCCATCCGGCCCGGGTCCTCCCCGCGGCGGGCTGCCTTTCGATCGGTTGCCCGCCGTTCCGCGATCCGCCGGCCGGCCGGCGGGCGGCGAAGGGCGCGCCGGGCCGGCTCAGGGGTCGTCTCATCCGACGGTGATGTCCTGGCGCAGGCGCAGGTCCCGGGAGGAGGACCCGACGTGGACGGTGCGGCGGCCGGCGGCGAGCACCCATCCGCCGGCCGACCAGTACTCCAGCGAGCGCCGGGCCACCGTCACCGTGACGCGGCGCACCTCACCGGGCGCCAACCGCACCCGGCCGAACCCGGCGAGCGTCCTGGGCGGCATCGGCACGGGCGGGCCGGCCGGCGGCGTCAGGTACACCTGGGCCACCTCCACGCCGGTGCGGCGGCCGGTGTTGCGGACGGTGAAGGAGACGCTCAGGCCGCCGCCCGACGGGCGCACCGCCAGGTCTCCGTACGCGAACCGGGTGTAGGACAACCCGTGCCCGAACGGGAAGAGCGGCTCGATCCCCCCGGCGTCGTAGTGGCGGTAGCCGACGAAGACGCCCTCGTCGTAGCGGGCGACCCCGCCGACGCCCGGATAGCGCTCCGGCGACGCGGCCGGCGCGTCCTCGGCCCGCCGGGGAAACGTGACCGGCAGCTTGCCGCCCGGACTGGCACCGCCGAACAGGAGCGTGACGGTGGCGTCGGCGCCCTCCTGGCCGGGGTACCACATCTGCAGGATCGCCGGCACGGCGGCCAGCCACGGCATGAGCACCGGATCGCCGGTGTTGAGGACGACGGCGGTGCGGGGGTTGGCGGCGGCGACGGCGGACACGACCGCGTCCTGGCCGTCCGGCAGCGCCAGGCCGGCGCGGTCGACGCCCTCGGTCCCCTCGTTGTAGGCGAAGACGAGCACCGTCCTGGCCTTCCCGGCCAGCCGGGCGGCCTCGCGCACGGCCTCCTCGCGGCGCTGCGGGGTGATCCAGGCCAGCCTGACCCGCAGCGGCGTGCCGGCCATGCCGGTGGCGGCGATGGCGATCGGCGTGGGCCGCCCGGCCTCCAGGCGGACGGCGGCGCCGGCGTTCGTCAGGCCGCCGGAGGTCGCGATGAGGCTGCTGTTGCCGCCGAACATGGCGCCGGCGGAGCCGATCCGGACGCCGTCGACGGTCAGCGAGATGGACCCGCCGAACGACGGCAGTCCTCCCGCCCCCTGGACGCGCAGGTCGTACTCGCCACTCTCCGGGGCGGTGATCGTGCCGGTCCAGGTCCAGGAGGAGCCGGCCGGCAGCGCGTTCGCGCCGGTGTGGTCCACCTGGGCGGCGGGCTCCGGCGGGCCGCCCCGCTGGGCGCGCAGCAACGACAGCGCTCCGGCGGGCACCGGCACGCCTTCCAGGTCCACGCCGGTGGCCCATCGCACCCGGCCGCCGGAGCCGGCGCGGCGGCGCAGGACCGTCAGCGGGCTGTCGGCGCTCGCGGGGATCACCCGCGCGCTGCCTCCGCCGCCGACCAGCGGGATGGCGGCCGTGGGGCCGATGACGACGAGGTCGGCCAGGTCGGCGCGGCCCAGCGGCAGCAGGTCGTGCTCGTTGCGGAGCAGGACCGCGCCCGCCAGCGCGATCTCCCGCGCGGTCCTGGCGCCGGCGGCGGCGTCCATGGGCGGGCGCGGCCGGCCGCCGCCGAGCAGGCCGAACCGGTCGAGCTGCACCAGGACGCGGCGCACCGCCGTGTCGACCACGGACTCGGGCAGCCGCCCCGAGGTGACGGCGGCGACGAGGCCGGCGAAGTTCGCTCCTGTCGGCATCTCCATGTCGAGACCGGCGGTGATGGCGGGCACGGCGCTGTGCGTGGCCGACCAGTCGGACATCACCCAGCCCGGGTAGCGCCAGTCGTCGCGCAGCACCTCGGTGAGCAGGTGCCGGTTCTCGGCCGCGTACTCGCCGTTGACGCGCGGGTAGGCCGCCATGACCGAGCCCGTGCCCGCCGCCACGGCGGCCTCGAACGCCGGCAGGTAGATCTCGCGCAGGGTGCGCTCGTCCACCCGCGCGTCGACGCTGCGGCGGGCGTTCTCGAAGTTGTTGGCGGCGTAGTGCTTGACGGTGGCGATGAGGCCCTCGCCCTGGATGCCGTGCACCTCGTCGGCCACGATCGCCGCCGCGAGCAGCGGGTCCTCGCCGAACGTCTCGAAGTTGCGGCCCGCCTGCGGCACCCGGACGATGTTCGTCATCGGCGACAGCAGCACGTCCATGCCGAGCGCGCGGCCCTCCCGTCCGATGACGGCGCCGAACCGCCTGGCCAGATCGGGCGCGAACGTCGAGGCGAGCGCGACGGGGGCGGGCAGCGCGGTGGCGCTCGCCGTGACGCGCACCCCGGCGGGGCCGTCGGCCAGGCGCAGCTCGGGGATGCCGAGGCGGGGCACGCCGGGCACGTATCCGGCCTGGCCCTTGGGGGCGGGATCGGTGCCGCCGTGCAGCAGCGAGACCTTCTCCGCCAGCGTCAGCCGGCCCAGCAGCGCGTCGACGTCGGCGCGGCCCGCGCCCGGCACCCGGGCGAGAGCGTCGGCGCGGCGGCCGGTTCCCAGCATCGGGGCGGCGGCGGCCGCCGCGCCGAGCAGCTTGACCGCGTCGCGGCGGGACAGGGCGGGACGGAGGGCTGCGGCCATGGGTACAGCTCCTTCGGGGAACGGGCGGGCGGGCTTGGTCGCGCCTGGAACATACGAGCCGGGCGCGGGCCCGCGATAGCGCTTTCACCGCTGGACGGAAGACTTTTGCGTCACCACCGTGAAACGGGAGCGCGGGTTGACCTGCGGAGGTGGCGGCCATGACCGTCGGCCTGGTGCTGCCGGCCCACGCCGCCCGAGGCGCGGGGAGCGCTACCTAACGCTGATCCGGCGCTACCTGGCGCTGATCCGGCGCTCTGGCCGGTGCTTCATCACAACTCACGAAGACAGCGCGGGAGGCCCGCTGTTACGTTGCGCCATGAAGAGAATCGTCGCCACCGTAGCGATCGTGGCCGCGAGCCTGTTCTCTTTCTCGGTCGCCTTCGCACCGCAGGCCGGGGCCCACGGCGGGACCATCCACACCAACCATTGATCCGTTTCCGCGCTCGGCGCCCCCTCACCCGTTGAGCGCGGAAACACCCGCGCGGCGCAGCTCCGATAGGTGATGTTAGCGTTAACATCAGCGACCGAAACAGCCCTGAACCTACGAAGTCTGACAAGGACCGTCAAGGCCATCCGTCCGCGAGGCAGGCATCCTCGCAGTTCAGCGAGGCGCCGTCGATGTAAGTTTCACACCTGCCGCTCCCCAGGTTGACACCGGCGAAAAGCCGCGCCTACATTGCGTCCGACGCCGGCGCAGCGTCCGATGGGCGGACCGACCCCGTCCACTCCCCTGGGAGGACCCTTGCGCCGCCTGTCCCGTCTCCTTCTCGCCGTCGCGACCGCGCTGCCGCTCACGGGGGCCGCGCTCGCCTATCCCGATCCAGGCCGGGTCACCGGAGACGTCGTCGTGCACGACCCCACGATGATCCGCACCTCGTCCGGTTACGTGATCTACTCCACGCACGGCTACCTGGAGGCCCGCACCTCCACCGACCGGATCGCGTTCACCCGCGCCGGCTCCGCCTTCCGCACGCCGCCGTCGTGGTGGCGCACCTACTCCTCGGGCAACGACCCGTGGGCGCCGGACATCTCCCAGCAGGGCGGGAGGTACCTGCTGTACTACGCGGTCTCCAGCTTCGGCTCCAACAACTCCGCCATCGGCCTGGCCACCAGCTCGACCGGCCAGCCGGGCTCGTGGACGGACCAGGGTGTCGTGTACGCGACCACCACGAGCGCCGACCACAACGCCATCGACCCGAACCTGCTGGTCGACGCCTCGGGCCGGTGGTGGCTGAGCTTCGGCTCCTACTGGACCGGCATCCGCATGATCCGGCTGAACCCGGCCACGGGCAAGCGGCTCTCCTCCGACCAGACGCTCTACCATCTCGCCACCCGGCCCGACGCCCCCTACGCCGTCGAGGGCCCCGCCATCGTCCGGCACGGGAGCCACTACTACCTGTTCGCCTCCTACGACCGGTGCTGTGCGGGGACGGACAGCACGTACAAGATCAAGGTGGGCCGCTCCACCAGCCCCACCGGGCCCTACACCGACCGCTCGGGGCGGTCCATGCTGAGCGGCGGCGGCACGGCCGTGCTGGAGACCCATGGCCGCTTCATCGGCCCGGGGGGCCAGAGCATCCTGCACGACTCGGACGGCGACCTGCTCGTCTACCACTACTACGACGGCGCGGCGAGCGGCACGCCCAAGCTCGGGATCAACCTCCTCGGCTGGGACTCGGCCGGCTGGCCCTACGCCTACTGATCGCCCTCTCGAAGCAGGTGAGCGCCGAAGAGCCGCCCGGGCACGATCCGCTCGGGCGGCCCCGCCGGATGAAGCCCTTTTCTCATCGGGGAGGGCCGTTGGGCGCGCGCGGGTCCAGCCCGAACGCCTCGGCCAGCAGCCGGTAGCAGCGCAGCCGGTCGCCGTGGTCGTGGATCATGTTCATCACGATCAGCTCCGCCGCGCCGAGGCCGTCGCCCAGGCTGCGCATGAGATCGCGGACGCGCTCGGGCGGGCCGGCGAAATACCGCGGCCACTCGGTGACCTCGCCCTCAAGGGGATGCGGCCCGCGCGCCAGCTCCGCCGCCGCGTCCCCGGCGGCGGCGATGGCGCGGACGTCGCCGGCGAAGAGCCGCTTGCGCGCCAGCAGGTGGCTGGCCAGCAGGCGCTGCGCCTGCGCGTCGGTGTCGGCGACGTACGCGCCCACACCGAGGATGAGCAGCGGTCGCGGCCCGGCGAAGTTCTTGGTGTACACCTCGACGGCCTCGCGGGTGGTGTGCGGGCTGATGAAGTGCGCGTACGCGTACGGCAGCCCGAGCCGGGCGGCGGTGACGGCGCTGCGCACGCTGGAGCCGAGCAGCCACACCGGCGGCACGGCGGGCACCCGCGGCATGACGGTGATCGGCGCATGCCCGCCGGAGAAGTCCTCGCGCAGGTAGGCCAGCAGCGCGGCGAGCCTGGCCTCGAAGTCGTCGGCGGGCGGATCGTCCCAGCGCATGGCCCGCGCCTCGGCGGGTCCGGCCCCGCCCGACCGGCCGACGCCGAGGTCGATGCGGCCCGGGTGGAGCGCCTCCAGCACGCGGAAGACCTCGGCCACCTTGAGCGGGCTGTAGTAGGGCAGCAGCACGCCGCCCGAGCCGACCCTGATGCCGGACGTCCGCGCCGCGATCGCCGGGATCAGGATCTCGGGGGCGGGGCCCGCGTGGGACACGATGCCGTGGTGCTCGGCGACCCAGTAACGCTCGTAGCCGAGCCGGTCGGCCAGTTGGGCCAGCTCCAGCGTGTTGTGCAGGGCCTGGGCCGGAGCGGTTTCCGCCGCCACGGTGGACTGGTCGAGCACGGACAGTTTCACCGGTCGACTCCTCGGGGGTCGGGAGACGGTCCCAGTCAAGCACGGGCCAGCGGGCGCGCGCGGATCACTCCTGGCAGCCCCGTTGCTCCTGGTGGTGGAATCGTTCGATCATTTGGCCGCGGGCTTTATTCATCTTCGATCAGGTTCGATCGGTACGATGGCCGCATGGGATCGACACCAAGGTGAAGGGGTGCGCATGACGGTCTCCGACGCGCAGGGCCAGTTGCCGGCCGAGCGGCGCGCGCGGCTGATGGAGCTGCTGCGGCGGCGCGGGATCGTGCGGGTGCACGATCTGGCCTCGGAGCTGGCGGTGTCGGCGATCACCATCCGGCGCGACATCACGCTGCTGGCCGAGGAGGGGGCCGTCCGGCGGGTGCGCGGCGGCGCGGCGCTGGCGGAGGAGCCGTCCCGGCCGAGGAGCGCGCCGGCGGACCGCGCGGGCGGAGGGGACGAGGCCGCGCCGATGACGGTGGGGATGGTGGTGCCGTCGCTGGACTACTACTGGCCCGACGTCATCCGCGGGGTGCGCGAGGCGGCCGGCGAGGCCGGGGTGCGGGTGGTGCTGCGCGGGGCGACGTACCAGGTGGCCGACGAGCGGCGGCAGCTCGCCTCGCTGGTGGAGACCGTCGGGGTGGACGGGCTGCTGGTGGCGCCGACGACGGAGAGCGACGAGGGCGAGGCTCTCGTGTTGTGGTTGCAGGCGGCCGGGCTGCCGGTGGTGCTGATCGAGCGGGCGGCGGCGGTGGGACCGTACCGCGAGGCCATGGAGTCGGTGGTCAGCGACCACGCGCTGGGAGCGGCGATGGCCGTGCGGCACCTGGCCGAGCTGGGGCATCGGCGGGTGGGCGTGATCACGACGCTGTCCAGCCCGACGGCGCCGCACGTGCGGGCCGGATGGCGGCTGGCCTGCGCGGAGCTGGGCCTGGTGACGGACGGCGTGCCGGACGTGCGGACGGTTCATCGGCGGGATCCGGGATGGATGCGGGCGGTGGACGCGGTGCTCGACGCCTGCGCGGCCTCGGGGACGACGGCGCTGCTCGTGCATTCCGATCCGGAGGCGATCTCGCTGGTGGAGCGGTGCCAGGATCGCGGCATCCGGATTCCCGGGGATCTGGCCGTGGTCACCTATGACGACGAGGTGGCCGAGTTGTGCGATCCGCCGCTGACCGCCATCCGGCCGCCCAAGGCGGCGATCGGGCGGGCCGCGTTCGGGTTGCTGGCCGCGCGGCTGCACGATCCCGAACGGCCCGCGCACCGGATCGTCATCGGGCCGCAGCTCATCATCCGCGACTCGTCCTCATGACCGGGTGAGCAGGGCGGCGACGTCGAGGGCGTCGACGGTGCCGTCAGGCCAGGCCACCCGGACTGAAGACGGGCCGTCCCAGGTCACAGCGGGCGGCTGATCCGCGTCGGTCTCGGCTGATGGGCGGTGCACGGACAGGTGGATCGCCGCGTCGTACCACCTGCCTGTCTGCGCCGCCGTGGCCGTCGCGCACCACGGCACGAGGGTCCACGGGGCGAGCGGGGAGGCGTCCTCGGCCGAGGTCACGCCGTGGTCGTCCAGCCCGGCGCCGGCGCGTACCAGGGAGTGCGCCGTGCCGTCGGCGGCCGCGCTCCCCGTGCCCGCGTGCGGCGCCGACGCGGGAAGGGGCCAGCCGCCGATGCGAAGCCGCCCGGCCCCGACGGCGGCCCCGACGGCGGCAACGGGGTCGGCATCGGCGGGGTCGGGGGCTAGGCGGACGAGGCGGAGCTCCCAGGGCCCGCGCACCAGGCTGAGCACGTGCGTCCACGGCCCCAGCCGCACCTCACCCGAGCGCCCGTGCCCGTGGTCGGGGCCGGCGTCCGGCTCGACCCAGTGGGCCCGCCAGCGCGACGCCCCGGCGAGCGTCCCCGTGGCGAGCCGGTCGAGGAGGAGCGTCTCGAAGCCGGTGCGATGGCTGGGCGCTCCGGAGGCGTCGAGCAGCACCACCGACTGGTCGAGGGGATGGCCCGCGTGCTCCCCCGCGAGGACGGGAGAGGTCGCGGTCGAGTAGCCGAGGCGCGCGTACAGGGGCGAGTCGCTCAGGTGGGACCCGGGCAGGGAGTGGTCGGTGCCGTGGTTGGTCACCCGCACGACGCCGTCGCCCCGCGTGCCGCTGACGAGCCAGCCCGGCGCGCGGACGACCCGCTGGAAGTCGCCGGTCTCGACCGGCAGGGGCTCCTCGACGGCCGTCCACACCGGGTGATCGGCGGGCAGGGTCAGGCCGAAGAAGCCCTTGGCCGCCCAGTACGGCGAGCCGGGCCCCGAGTAGGACTGCGCGATCGGCCGCCACGGCCCGTGCCAGCCCAGGGTGAGCAGCCCGTCCTCGTCCGGCGCCCCGTGCTCGGCGAAGTGGCGCGCGATGCCGGACGCGGCGCGGCGCAGCAGGCCGGGAGCGGGGTCGGTGAGGCCCGCGCGGGCGCCGAGCCAGAACTGCGCCGCCGCGGCGAACCGGTAGGTCAGGCTGCGCCCCTGAATGAGCGGCGACCCGTCGGCCCCCACCAGGTGGACCGCGTCGCGCAGGTACTCCTGGAGCCGCCCCAGGTACACCGGCCGCCTGGCCTCGGCCTCCGGCTCCCCCGCGGCCATCTCGGTCCAGAGCAGCGGGTAGAACTGCAGCGCCCATCCGGCGTAGTGGTCGTAGGCGCGTTCGGCGCCGTCGGCGTACCAGCCGTGCTCGCGGGCGAAGCCGTCGGAGAGCGCGAGCCCGGCCGCGATGTCCGCCCGCGAGGACGGCCCGCCGACGGAGGCGAGGAACTGCTCGACGACGATCTGGAACCAGACCCAGTTGATCGGCGGGTAGCCGGAGCCGATCGCCGGGGCGAGGTAGGCGACGACGCGCTCCTGGACGGCGGGCTTGAGCCGGTCCCACAACCAGGGCCGCGTCAGGTGCAGGACGAGGGCGATCGAGGCGGCCTCCACCTTGGCCTGGCTGTGCTCGTCGAGCCGCACCCAGCGTTCGGGCGAGTGCGGGTCGGTGCCGGTGGCCAGGCCCTCGGCGTACCACTCCATCAGGCCGAGCGGGTCGGCGCCGCCCTCCCCCGCCACCCGGAACCCGGCGGCGAGCAGGGTGCGCGCGTAGCCCTCCAGCCCGTCGACGGCGCTCCCGTAGCCGCCCGGCCGGCCGGGGAACGTGATGCGCGCGTGGCCGGGCGAGCCGTGGCGGCGGGCCGCCAGCAGGACGCGGTCGGCGAGCGCCGCCCAGTGGTCCCTGGTCCATCCCGTGTACGGCGAAAGCCGCCGGTCGTCGTACGCGCGCATCATCCGGCCGCTCCTCCACGTGACTCCGGGCCGACGCGATCGTGACACCGGCCTTTCCGGCACGTCAAGCCTCGGCGAACCAACGTAGCCACATCTTGATTGCACCTGAGCGTTGCTGATCGATGAGACCTCTAGCGGCCTTGGCCGATCGCACCTGAGTTAACCTGATCGTCTCCGGATGAGACGCCGGGATGGAAGAATGTCCGATTTACGCCGTTGACATCACCACAAAACGGACTTTAGGTTGATGCGAAACGTTTCGACAACCGCATCGGCCTCCCGGCGGCCGACCGTGTCCAGAGGCGGAGTGCATGTCCTCGTTACGTGACGTGGCCGAGCGTGCGCAGGTCGCGGTCAGCACCGTCTCCGCCGCGCTCAACGGCACCCGCCCGGTCGCGGCGGCCACCAAGAGGCGCATCGAGCAGGCCGCCGCCGAGCTCGGCTACCGCCCGAACCTGCTGGCCAGAGGTCTGCAGAGCAAGCGCACCCGGATCCTGGCGCTGCTGTACCCGGCGCCGCGCAGCGGATTCGGGCTGACCGAGATGCAGTTCGCGACCGGCGCCGCCGAGGCGGCCGGCGAGCTGGGCTACCACCTGCTGCTCTCCCCCGAGACCGCCGACCCGATCGCGGAGCTCCGGCACCTGACCGGGCTGGGGCTGGTGGACGGCGTGCTGCTGATGGAGGTGCCGCTCGACGACCCGCGCACGGACTTCCTGGCACAGGCGGGGGTGCCGTTCGCGATGATCGGGCGCACCCGCGAGCCGGGCTCGATCGACTACGCCGACATCGACTTCGCGGCGACGGCCAGGGACGCGGTGGCGCACCTGGCCGGGCTCGGCCATCGCGAGCTGGCCTTCTTCAACCACTCGACCGACGCCTACGCCGCCCAGTACGGGCCCGCGATCCGGGCCGGCGCCGAGTTCGAGCGGGCCGCCCGCGCGGCGGGCCTCGGTTACGCGGGCGGCCTGCGCGCCGGCTCGGCCGAGGAGGGCCGCGCGGCGTTCGAGCGGCTCATGAGCGAGCATCCTGGCGTCAGCGCGGTGGCCGTGATGGACGACCACGCGGCCGTCGGGGTGCTGGCGGGCGTGGCGGCGCGCGGCCTGCGGATCCCGGACGACCTGACGCTGATGCTCGTCCTGACCTCGGCCCGGGTCGCCGAGATGTTCCACCCGAGGCTGACGACGATGGAGCCGCCGAGCGCGGAGCTGGGCCGGCTCGGCGCGCGCATGCTCATCGACCGGCTGCGCGGCGACCCGCCGCCGCAGCAGCGGCTCCTGCCCTGCCGCCTGGTGATCGGGGACAGCTCCGCAGGACCGCGCGAGGGAGGGGATTCATGACGGGCATGCGCACGCTCACCGACGGGCGCGGCCTGCTGTTCGGCGGGGACTACAACCCCGAGCAGTGGCCGGAGCACGTGTGGGCCGAGGACGCCGAGCTGATGCGGGCCGCCGGGGTCAACCTGGTCACCGTCGGCGTGTTCAGCTGGGCGCGGATCGAGCCCGAGCCGGGCGCGCGGGACTTCGCCTGGCTGGACCGGGTGCTCGACCTCATGGGCGAGGCCGGCATCGCGGTGGACCTGGCCACCCCCACGGCCTCGCCGCCACCGTGGCTGGGCCACCGCTGGCCGCAGACGCTGCCGGTCGACGAGCAGGGCCGCCGCCTGTGGTACGGCTCCCGCAACCAGTTCTGCCCGTCCTCGCCGCGCTACCGCGAGCGGGCCCTGGCCATCGTGACCGACCTGGCCGACCGCTACGCCGGGCATCCGGCGCTGGCCCTGTGGCACGTGGGCAACGAGTACGGCCAGATCTGCCACTGCGACGAGTCCGCGGCCGCGTTCCGCGCCTGGCTGCGCGAGCGCCACGGAGACCTGGACACGCTCAACGCGGCCTGGGGCACCACGTTCTGGAGCCAGCACTACGGCGACTGGGCCGAGATCGTCCCCCCGCGCCACGCCCCCTACATGATCAACCCGGCGCAGCGGCTCGACTGGCGGCGTTTCTGCTCCGACGCGCTGCTCGACCACTTCAAGGCCGAGCGCGACATCCTGCGCGAGCGCACCCCCGGCGTGCCCGTCACCACGAACTTCATGGGCCTGTTCAAACCGGTGGACGCCTGGAAGTGGGCGCGCGAGGAGGACATCGTCTCCAACGACTGCTATCCCGAGCCCGGCGACCCGCTCTCCCCCGCCAGGACGGCGCTCACCCACGACCTGATGCGCGGCCTCGGCGCGGGCCGGCCGTGGCTGCTGATGGAGCAGGCCACGGGTGGCGTCAACTGGCGCCCGCACAACCTGCCCAAGCCGTCCGGCCAGTTCCGGCTGGAGTCGCTGCAGGCGCTGGCGCGCGGCGCCGACGGGCTCTGCTACTTCCAGTGGCGGGCCTCGGCGTTCGGCGCCGAGCGCTTCCACGCCGCGATGGTGCCGCACGCCGGCGCCGGCACCCGGCTGCACGCCGAGGTCCGCGCGCACGGGCAGGAGTTGCGCCGGCTGGCGTGCGTGGCGGGCGAGCCGGTGCCGGCGCGGGTGGCGATGGTGTTCGGCTGGGAGAGCTGGTGGGCGCTGGAGGAGCGCGGGCGGCCCAGCGACCGGCTGAACGCCGACGAGCAGCTCCTGCGCTACTACCTGCCGCTGTGGGAGCGCGGCGTGGCGGTGGACGTCGTGCCGCCGTCGGCCGGGCTGGGGGCGTACGCGCTGGTCGTGGTGCCGAACCTGTTCCTCATCGGCGACCGGGACGCCGCCGCGCTGACGGCGTACGCGCGGGCCGGCGGGGTGCTGGCGGTCGGGCCGTTCTCCGGGGTCGTGGACCCGCGGGCGCACGTGCGGGCCGGGCGCTTCCCCGCGCCGCTGCGCGAGGTGCTCGGCGCCTCCGGCGAGGAGTGGCTGCCCGCCCCCGACGGGCCGGTGCGCTGCCGGTGGGCCGGCGGCGCCGCGTTCGACGCGCACACCTGGACCGAGCTGGTCGCCGCCGAGGGCGCCGAGGCGGTGGCGGAGTTCACCGAGGGCGACCTGGCGGGCCGGCCGGCCGTGCTGCGGCACCGCGTCGGGGAGGGCGTCGCCTGGTACGTCGCGACGATGCCCGGCCAGGACGCGCTCGCCGAGCTGACCGGGCGCCTGCTGGCCGACGCCGGCGTGCGCGGCGTCCTGCCGGACCTGCCGGCCGGCGTCGAGGCCGTCCGCCGCGGCGACGTCCTGTTCCTGCTCAACCACGGCCCCGGGACAGCGCACGTGCCCCTTCCCCATCCGGCGCACGACCTGCTGACCGGAGCCGGCGTGACCGGCGAGGTCACGCTGACGCCCCGCGCGGTCGCCGCCCTACGCCCCTGCGTTCCGGCATGAAGTTCAAGGACGGCCACTGGCGGATGCGTCCCGGGGTGCGCGGCGACTACGCCACCGCGGCCCACGACGTGACGGCGGACGCCGGCTCGCTGCGGGTGCTGGCCCCGACCCGGGAGATCACCCGGCGCGGCGACACCATCGACGGCCCCGTGTTGCGGGTGGACCTGTCCGCCCCGATGCCGGAGGTGATCCGGGTCCGCGTGGTGCACTTCGCCGGGTCCGTGCCCGGCTCGCCCGCCTTCGAGGTGCGCGACGAGGCGCCCGAGGTGACGATCGCCGTGGACGGCGAGGCGGCGAGCCTGACCAGCGGCGCCCTCACGGTGCGGGTGCGCAGGGACGCACCCTGGGAGATGACGTTCAGCGCGGGCGGGCGCGAGCTGACCCGCAGCGCCGGCAAGAGCCTGGGCGTCATGACCGACGCCGGCGGGCGGCACTTCCTGATGGAGAACCTGCGCCTGGGCGCCGGGGAGCTCGTGTACGGGCTCGGCGAGCGGTTCGGCGCGTTCGTGCGCAACGGGCAGTCCGTCGACATCTGGAACGAGGACGGCGGCACCAGCAGCGAGATCGCCTACAAGAACATCCCCTTCTACCTGACCAACCGGGGTTACGGGGTGTTCGTCAACCATCCCGGGCGGGTGTCGTTCGAGGTGGGCTCGGAGACGGTGTCGCGGGTGCAGTTCAGCGTGGAGAGCCACGACCTGGAGTACCTGATCATCCACGGGCCGGCGCCGGCCGACATCCTGCGCCGCTACACCGCGCTGACCGGCCGCCCGGCGCTGCCGCCCGCGTGGTCGTTCGGGTTGTGGCTGTCCACGTCGTTCACCACCGGCTACGACGAGGCCACGGTGACGTCGTTCGTGGACGGGATGGCCGAGCGGGAGCTGCCGCTGAGCGTGTTCCACTTCGACTGTTTCTGGATGCGGCGGTTCCGGTGGTGCGACTTCGAGTGGGACCCGGAGGTCTTCCCGGATCCCGAGGGCATGTTGCGCCGGCTCAAGGAGCGGGGGCTGCGCGTGTGCGTGTGGCTCAACCCGTACATCGGGCAGGCGTCGGAGCTCTTCGGCGAGGGGACCGCGGCCGGGCACCTGCTGCGCCGGCCGGACGGGACCGTCTGGCAGGATGATCACTGGCAGGCGGGCAGGGCGCTGGTGGACTTCACCTCCCCGGCCGCCCGCGCGTGGTATGCGGGCAAGCTGCGCGGGCTGCTCGACATGGGGGTGGACACGTTCAAGACCGACTTCGGCGAGCGCATCCCCACGGACGTCGTGTACGCCGACGGCTCCGACCCCGGGCGCATGCACAACTACTACGCGCTGATCTACAACCAGACCGTCGCCGACGTGCTGGCCGAGCGGCGCGGGGCGGCCGACACCGTGGTGTTCGCGCGCTCGGCCACGGTCGGCGGGCAGCGGCTGCCGGTGCACTGGGGCGGCGACTGCGAGTCCACCTACGAGGCGATGGCCGAGTCGCTGCGCGGCGGGTTGTCCCTGGGGCTGGCCGGGTTCGGCTTCTGGAGCCACGACATCGGCGGCTTCGAGGGGCGGCCCGATCCGGCGGTGTTCAAGCGGTGGGTGGCGTTCGGGTTGTTGTCGTCGCACAGCCGGTTGCACGGGAGCGGGTCCTACCGGGTGCCGTGGTTGTTCGACGAGGAGTCGGTGGACGTGCTGCGCGCCTTCACCCGGCTGAAGGCGCGGCTGATGCCCTACCTGTACGGCGCCGCGGTCCAGGCGGCGACGGACGGGCTGCCGGTGATGCGGGCGATGCAGCTGGAGTTCCCCGGGGACCGGGCCTGCGACCACCTGGACGCGCAGTACATGCTGGGCCCGGACCTGCTGGTGGCCCCGGTGCTCTCCACCGAGGGTGACGTCTCCTACTACGTGCCTGAGGGCGCCTGGACCCGGCTGCTCGGCGGCGAGACCGTCCAGGGCCCGGGCTGGCGTACCGAGCGGCACGGGTTCGACAGCCTGCCGCTGCTGGTGCGGCCGGGCGCGGTGCTGGCCACGGGCGCCCGCGCCGACCGGCCCGACTACGCCTACGCCGACGGCGTCACCCTGACCGTCTACGAGCTCCCCGACGGAGCCGCCCGCACCATCACCGTGCCCACCCCGGACGGCGGCGTCGGCGCCGTGTTCGAGGTGTCCCGCTCGGGTGAACGCGTGACGGCCCGTCGCAGCCAGGGCGCGCCCGCACCCTGGACCCTGCGGTACGCGGACGCCCGCGGCACCGCCGGGGCCGGCACCGAGCACATCGAGATCACCCTCTAGGAGCAGCCGCATGACCGCTTTCCCCGAGAACTTCCTGTGGGGCACCGCCACCGCCGCCTACCAGGTCGAGGGCGCCTGGGCCGAGGACGGGCGCGGCCCGTCCATCTGGGACACCTTCTCCCACACCCCCGGATTGGTCACCAACGGCGACACCGGTGACGTGGCCTGCGACCACTACCACCGGCTGGAGGAGGACCTGGACATCCTGGCCGAGCTGGGCGTCGGCGCGTACCGGTTCTCGATCTCCTGGCCGCGCGTGCAGCCGGGCGGTCGCGGGCCGCTCAACCGGCCTGGCGTGGACTTCTATGACCGCTTGGTCGACGGCCTGCTCGCCAGGGACATCGCCCCGGTGGCCACGCTCTACCACTGGGACCTGCCGCAGGAGCTGGAGGACGCGGGCGGCTGGCCGGAGCGCGACACCGCGCTGCGCTTCGCCGAGTACGCGCGGCTGATGGGCGACGCGCTCGGCGACCGCGTCCGCACCTGGATCACCCTGAACGAGCCGTGGTGCTCGGCCTACCTCGGCTACGCCTCCGGCGTGCACGCCCCGGCCAGGACCGAGCCCGCCGCCGCGCTGGCCGCCGTGCACCACCTCAACCTGGGCCACGGCCTGGCCGTCCAGGCCCTGCGCGCCACCGCGGCCCGGGACGCGCAGATGTCGGTCACGCTCAACCTGCACCACGTGCGCGGCGTGTCCGAGCGGGACGCCGGCGCGGTGCGCAAGGCGGACGGCCTGGCCAACCGGGCCTTCCTCGGCCCGATGCTGGAGGGCGCCTATCCGGGCGACCTCATCGCCGACACCGCCTCGGTGACCGACTGGGCCTTCGTGCGCGACGGCGACGAGGCGACCGCCTGCCAGCCGCTGGACGTGCTCGGGGTCAACTACTACAACCCCACGCTGGTGCGCCACTGGGACGGCGGCACCGCGCGGGAGACCTCCGACGGGCATCAGGACGGGGCCGCCTCGCCGTGGATCGCCTGCGAGGACGTCGAGTTCGTCCAGCAGCCGGGGCCGTACACGGAGATGGGCTGGAACATCGACGAGACGGGCCTGACCGAGCTGCTCCTGCGGCTGCACCGCGACTATCCGGGCACGCCGACGATGATCACCGAGAACGGCGCGGCGTTCGCCGACGTCGTGGCGGCCGACGGGCGCGTCAGGGACGAGCGCCGCGTCGACTACCTGCACCGGCACCTCAGCGCGGTGGCCGAGGCGATCGCGGCCGGCGCCGACGTGCGCGGCTACTTCGTGTGGTCGCTGATGGACAACTTCGAGTGGGCGCACGGGTACGCCAAGCGGTTCGGCATCGTCCGGGTGGACCACGACACGCTGGAGCGCACCTGGAAGGACAGCGCCCACTGGTACCGCGACGTGGTCGCCTCCGGCAAGCTGCCCTCCTAGGGTTTGCGGGCCACGCCTCCGACGAAGGTGTGGTAGGTGATGCCAGGAGTGGCGTGGTCTCCCTCGTCGGGGCGCCACTCCGGCAGCGGCACCAGGCCGGGCTCCAGCAGGTCGAGCCCGTCGAAGTAGGCCAGGATCTCCGCACGGGTGCGCCACCGGCCGGTACCGAGGTTCTCGTTGAAGATCTTCTCGGCCGCGAACGCCTGCTGCGACACCTCCGGCAGCGCCTCCCCCGGGTTGTGGAAGTGGGAGATGACCACGTGGCTGCCGGGGGCCAGCGGCGCCACGAGCCGGGCCAGGACCGCGCCCGGGTCCTCCTCGTCGCCCAGATGGTGCAGGAGCCCGAACAGCAGCAGGCCGACCGGCTCGGCGAAGTCGATCAGGGCCCGCGTCTTCGGGTCGTCGAAGATCTTCTCCGGCTCGCGGGCGTCGGCGTTGACGATGGCGGTGGTGTCGTCCACGGCCAGCAGGGCGCGGCCGTGCACGAGCACGATCGGGTCGTGGTCGACGTAGACGACCCGGGTGCCCGGGGCGGCGGACCGGGCGATCTCGTGCACGTTGCCCTGGGTGGGCAGGCCGGAGCCGATGTCCAGGAACTGGCGGATGCCGGCCTCGGCGGCCAGGTGGCGGACGGTGCGGCGCAGGAACTCCCTGTTGGCCAGGGCCGCCTCGGGCGCGTCGGGCGCGACCCGCAGCGCCAGCGCGGCCACCTGGCGGTCGACCTCGTAGTTGTCCTTGCCGCCCAGCATGTAGTCGTAGACGCGGGAGACACTGGGCTTGGTGGTGTCGATGCCGTGCGGCGCGCTTTCCTGCTCGCTCTCGGGCACTGTCGGCTCCTAGGTTTTCCGGGGGGTCAGGCTCATGATCCTAATTCCGAAACCCCGTCAAACACCGGCATTCGACACACCTAGTTCGGCGCGGAGCAGGCGGGCCGCGCCTGCCATGGCGCGCATCTTGCCCTCGGCGGAGGCGCGCGGCAGATACTTCATCCCGCAGTCGGTCGCGATGACGATCCGCTCGGGCGGGACCCGGTCGAACGCCCGGCGCACCCGGTCCGCCACCACCTCCACCGGCTCGACCTCCGGCGTGGACAGGTCGATCACCCCGAGGATGATCGTCTTGTCCTTGAGGTCGGACAACACCCCGAGGTCCAGCCCCGACTGCGCGGTCTCGATCGACACCTGCCCGACCGGGCAGCCGGCCAGCTCGGGCAGGAACGAGTACGCCTCGGGCCGCTCGTGGATGATCGCGGCGTACCCGAAGCAGACGTGCACCGCCGTCGTGCCGCTCACCCCGTCCAGGGCGGCGTTCAGCGCGGCGAGCCCGTAGGCGCGCGCCGCGTCCGGCCGGGCCTGCAGGTACGGCTCGTCGATCTGCACGATGTCGGCCCCGGCCGCGAACAGGTCGCGGATCTCGGCGTTGACCGCGGCCGCGTAGTCCATGGCGGCCGCCTCGGCGTCGGGATAGTGGTCGTTCTGCGCCTGCTGGCTCATCGTGAACGGCCCGGGGACGGTCATCTTGACCCGATGATCGGTGTGCGCACGCAGGAACCGCAGGTCGCCGACCTCGACCGGGCGCGGCCGGCGGATCGGGCCGACGATGCGCGGCACCGGGTTGGGGTGGCCGCTGCGGTCCAGCGCCGTGCCGGGGTGGTCGAGGTCGACGCCCTCCAGGGCGGTGGCGAAGTGGTTGGAGTAACTCTCCCGGCGGATCTCCCCGTCGGTGACGATGTCGAGCCCGGCGCGTTCCTGGGCTCTGATCGCCAGCTCGGTGGCGTCGTCCTGCGCCTGCGCGAGCAGCGGCGGCGGGACGCGCCACAACTCCTTCGCGCGGACGCGGGGCGGGAACCGGCCGGCCAGCTTGGCGCGGTCGATCAGCCAGTCGGGCTGGGCGTAGCTGCCGACCAGCGAGGTCGGCAGCAGCGGCGGCGGGGAGATCACGGGGCCCTCCTTCACACGGTCTTACCAGCGGTCGAGATGCAGCACCTCGTCGAGCGGCTGACGCGAGGCGGGCTTGAAGGTGTCCCCCGTGTAGTAGGCGGTCGGGAGGAGCACGCCCTGACGCACGTCGTCCGGGATGCCGAGCAGGTCGGCGATCTCACTCTCGTACGCCAGGTGCAGGGTCGTCCAGGCCGTGCCGAGTCCCCGGGCCCGGGCGGCCAGCATGTAGCTCCACGCGGCGGGCAGCAGCGACCCCCACAACCCGGCCTGGCTGCCCTCCGGCAGCCCGTCCCCGCCCACGGAGAGGCACCCGATGACCAGCACCGGCGCATCGCCCATGTGCTCGCCCAGGTAGACCGCGCTGTCGGAGACCCGCTGCTGCTCGGCCGACCTGACCGGGTCGTCCTTGAACAGCGCGCCGGCCGAGCCGCCTGAGGCGTGGTAGACCTCGAAGGAGCGGCGATAGTAGTCGCCGATCGCCTTGCGCGTCTCCGGGTCGGTCACCACGATCCAGTGCCAGCCCTGCCGGTTGCCGCCGCTGGGGGCCTGGAGCGCGACCTCCAGGCACTCCCTGACCAGCTCCATCGGCACGGGACGGGTGAGGTCGAGGCGCTTGCGGACGCTGCGGGTGGTGGTGAGCAGCTCATCTGGTTCGATCGTCATGCGGCCATCATGCAACGCCGGCGGATGATCCGCAGGGTCCGCCCGGCCGGTTCCGGGCCGCGAACCCGCCGCGACCGGGCCTTCAGGCCGTGAACCCGTCTCGGCCGGGCCTGCAGGCCGCGAACCTGTCTCGGCCGGGCTTCAGGCCGCGCCCAGCCACAGGTCGGGGCCGAACACCTCGTAGTGGATGTCGCGCGGCGCCACCCCGGCCGCGATCAGCCGGCCGCGCGCCGCCCGCATGAACGCCACCGGGCCGCACATGTAGACCACCGCGCCCGGCGGGATCTCGACCCCGGCCAGGTCCATCCGGCCCGCGCGGCCGCCGCCGCCCGCCTCGTACCAGAAGACGCGCTCCCCGTCGGGCAGGGCGGCGGCGAGCCGCTCCATGTCCGCGCGCAGGGCGTGGTCGGCCTCGGAGCGGTCGGCGTGCAGCAGCAGGACCCGGCGGGTGTCGCCGGTGTTCACCAGGTGCTGCAACATCGCGGTCACCGGGGTGCAGCCGATGCCCGCCGAGACGAGCACGACCGGGGCGTCGTCCTCCTGGAGGGACACGTCGCCGAACGGCGCGGACAGCGTCAGCTCGGCACCCTCCCTGGCGGTGGCGTGCAGCAGCGCGGACACCTCGCCGTCGCGCTTGACGGTGATCCGGCGCAGCCCGTCCGCGCCGTGCCAGGACAGCGTGTACTGCCGCGACTGGCGCACGCCGTCGGGCATCCGCACCCGCACGCTGACGTACTGACCGGGCCGGGCGGGCGGGACCGGCTCGTCCCCGACCGGCCGCAGGACGAGTGACACCACGTCCGGGGTCTCCTCGCGCCGCTCGATCACCTGCCAGGTCCGCCAGGTCTCGCCCTCGCGCACGCCGGCCTCGGCGTAGATCTTCGCCTCCATGGCGATCAGCGCGCCGGCCATCAGCCAGTAGACCTCGTCCCAGGCGGCCGCGACCTGCGGGGTGACCGCGTCGCCGAGCACCTCCGCGATCGCGCCGAACAGGTACTTGTGCACGGTGACGTACTGGTCGACGGTGACGCCGACCGCCGCGTGCTTGTGCGCGATCCGCGACAGCAGCGCGTCGGGGCGCTCCTCCGGGTGGTCGAGCAGCAGGCCGGCAAAGGCCGCAACCGCCCCGGCCAGGGCCCTGCGCTGCTCGCCGTTGCGCTGGTTGCCCCGGTTGAACAGCCCGTCGAGCAGCTCGGGACGCTCGGCGAACATGGTGTCGTAGAACCGCGCCGTGATGGTGTCGAGCTCCGCCCCGACGACGGGCAGCGTCGCGCGGACGACCGCCACGCTCTCCTCGGACAGCATGAGAGAACCCCCAGAGATAAATTGGTATCTGGGATTCATATTATGAGGCGGGTGCGGCGGCCCTCTCCCCGGGGGCCGTCAGGGACAGCAGCACCGCTCCCGTCGGGGCGGCGACCAGGGACTCGACGGTCACCAGGTCGAGCGAGGCGTAGAAGGCCTCCTGCGCCTGGCGCAGCGCGGACCGCAGCCGGCAGGCCGCCCGCAGCGGGCAGGGCGGGTCGTCCTCGCAGCCCACCACGTCGCCCGCGCCCTCCAGGCTGCGCACCAGGCCGCCGACCGTCGCGGCCCGCCCGGCCCCGGTGAGCTGCAGCCCGCCGCCCCGGCCGCGCCTGGCCTCCACCACGCCCAGCTCGCTGAGCCTGGCGACCGCCTTGGCGGCGTGGGTGTAGGGGACGGCGAGCAGGCCCGCGATGGCCCGGGTGGTCAGCAGGTCGTCCGGCCGCCCCACGGCCAGGCGCATCACGATGCGCAGGGAGATGTCGGTGAAGGCGGTCAGGCGCATACGTCCACCGTAGGCGACCGCCTCCACCAGGTGTGCTTCAGAGACGGCCGAGCACCGACATGGCCGGCAGGGCCCGGTCGGCGTAGTCGAACAGGGCCTGGTTCTCCCAGCCGTTCCCGGTCGACGGGTCGGCCGGGTCCCAGCCGTTGCCCTGGACGCCGGTCCAGGTGGCCTCCCAGGTGAACAGCCCGAGGCCGAGACCGCCCGGCACCTGGCGGACGATGTCGGCGACCTTGGCGAGCATCGCCGACTGCCCCTGCGGCGTCGCCGGGTAACCCGGGTACGGCTCGGCGGAGACGATGATGTTCTCCCAGTCGTCGTCGTCGGCCGTGGTGAACGGGTACGCGGTCTCCACCACGACCACCGGCTTGCCGTACCGGGTGGCGACGTCGTTGATGTTGGCCTGGAAGGCCGCCAGCGTGCCGTGCCAGTACCCGTAGTACGACAACCCGATCACGTCGTACCGGATGCCGTTCGCGCCGGCGTTGTCGAACCACCACCGGTACAACCCGTTGTCGCCCCCGTTGGCCAGGTGCAGGACCACCTTGGTCGAGGCCGACACCCTCTTGACCGCGTCGTACCCGGCGTTCAGCAGCGCCGCCGTGTTCGCCCAGGTGGAGTTGGCGCCGTCCGGCCAGAGCAGGCCGCCGTTGATCTCGTTGCCGACCTGCACCATGTCGGCCGTGGTGCCCTGGCGGCGCAGCGCGTCGAGGACGTCGAAGGTGTGGTCGTACACGGCCTGCCTGAGCTGGTCGAGCGGGAGCGCCTGCCACGCGGCGGGCTTGAACTGCTTGCCCGGGTCGGCCCAGGTGTCGGAGTAGTGGAAGTCCACCAGCAGCCTCATGCCCTGCGCCTTGATCCGCTTGGCGAGCGCGAGGACCTGCTTCTTGGTGTTGTAGCCGTCGGCCGGGTTCACCCAGACCTTGAGCCTCATGTAGTTCAGGCCCGCCTGCGCCAGGATGCGCAGCGCGTCGCCCCTGCGCCCCCGGGCGTCGCGGTAGACGCCGCCGAGGGCCTCGGACTTGGCGAGGCTGGAGACGTCGGCGCCCCTGATCGGGAGCCGGGCGTGGGCCTGCGCCGGTTGCTGCGCGCCGAGGAGGGCCGCGAGTAACAACAGCGCGGTCAGGATGCGTTTCATCGAGGGGTCTCCCTAGGGTTGGGGGGATTCCGCTATGACCGTGACCGCGCCGGCCGCGACGGTGACCGAGCCGTCATGGCGGACGCCGTCGAACAGGCTCGTGCCGGTCACCCCCTCGACCGTCACGGGCGCGTCGCCGTGGTTGATCAGGAAGACGTGGCCGCCCCTGCGCACCAGTTCGAGGGTGTCGGGCAGGCCACGCGGGCGCGGCACGCCCGCGTGGTCGAGCACCTGGCCGAGCAGGTCGCGCAGGCCGGTCACGGGAGCCGTGGCCAGATACCAGGCCGTGCCGGCGCCCAGGTCGTGCCGGGTGAAGGCGGGGTGGCCCGCGTCGGGTCCGTCCGCGAAGTCCCGTACGGCGACCGCGCCGGCCGCCCGGACCCGCTCCGACCAGATCCGCGCGGCCTCTCCCGAGGTCAGGGTCACGCTCTCGTGCTCGCGCAGGGGGTGGAACTCCTCGATCGACAGGCCGAGCAGCTCGCGCAGCGCGCCGGGGTGGGCGCCCGGGTGGATGGTGTCGTGCTCGTCCACGATGCCGGAGAAGTAGGACACCAGCAGGTTGCCGCCCGCTTCGACGTACCGGTGCAGGTTCTTGGCGGCGGCCTCGGCCAGCAGGTACGAGCTCGGCGCCACCACCACCCGATACCCCGAAATATCAGCGGAAGGGTGGACGAAGTCCACCGTGACGTGCTCCCGCCACAACGCCTCGTAGAAGGCGTCGATCCGCTCACGGAAGGTCAGATCGACCGACGGCCGCCAGTCCAGCTCCAGCGCCCAGTACGCCTCCCAGTCCCACACGAGCGCCACCTCGGCCCGCACCCGGCCGCCCCGCACCCCGGCCAGCTCACGCAGGTCGGCGCCGAGCCGCACCACCTCGCGCCACTGCTCGGAGTCGGTCCCCGCGTGCGGCACCAGCCCCGAGTGGAACTTCTCCGCCCCGAACCGCGAGGCTCTGAACTGGAAGAACAGCACGCTGTCCGAGCCGCGGGCGACGTGCGCGAGGCTGTTGCGGCGCATCTCGCCCGGCCGCTTGGCGATGTTGCGCGCCTGCCAGTTGACCGCCCCCGCGGAGTGCTCCATCAGCATCCACGGCGCGCCGCCCGCCACCGAGCGCGCCAGGTCGGCCGACATGGCCAGGTCGATGTGGTTGTCGGGCTGCTCGGCCCGCAGGTAGTGGTCGTTGGCGATCACGTCGAGCTCGCGGGCCCACTGCCACAGGTCGGCGGACTTGCAGTTGACGGTGCCGGCGAAGTTCGTGGTCACGGGCAGGCCAGGGGTGATCTCGCGCAGGATGTCGCGCTGCAGCGTGTAGTGCGCGCGGTGCTCGCCGTCGCTGAAGCGGGCGTAGTCGAGCCGCTGGGCCGGGTTGACGACCGTGTGGTTGAAGCGGGGGGCGTCGATCTCGGACCAGTCGGTGTAGGACTGGCCCCAGAAGGTGGCGCCCCAGCTCTCGTTCAGCGCCGGGAGGTCGCGGTAGGTGTGCCGGAGCCAGTCGCGCCAGGCGGCCACGCTGTGCTCGCAGTAGCACTCGCCGAGCGGCGCCCCGTACTCGTTGTGCACGTGCCACATCGCCACGGCGGGATGGCCCCGGTAGTGCTCGGCCATCGCCCGCACCAGGCTCGCGGTGGCCTCGCGGAAGGCCGGGGCGCTGGAGCAGGCGCTCTGCCGGCCGCCGAACCCGATCCGCGTCCCCTCCCTGGTCACCGGGAGCGAGTCGGGGTGCCGGGCGACGAACCAGGCGGGCGGGGCGGCCGTCGGCGTGGCCAGGGCCACCGAGACGCCGCCCGCGTGCAGCCGGTCGAGGATCTCATCCAGCCAGCCGAACTCGTAGCGCCCGCGCGCGGGCTCCATCGGCGCCCAGGAGAACATGCCCAGGCTGACGAGGTTGACGCCGGCCTCGCGCATCAGGGCCACGTCCTCCTCCAGGACCTCGCGTGGCCACTGCTCTGGGTTGTAGTCCCCGCCAAAGGCGATACCGGCAGGACGCTCCGGATACATCCATCCCCCTAGAGATTCTTCTGTGAACGTGCACAGTAATCCTCACCTCGGCACCAGGGGAACCGCTACCGGCAAATTGCTTGCTGCAGCAGGAGGTTAACGAGAACGTAACGACCCCTTGACGGCTATTTCGCGGCTGTTCCACTCTGTGCACGTTCACAGAACCTTCTGGAGGTACGCATGCGCGCCCACCCCCTTGGAGCAGCCCTGGCCGTCGTGCTCACGGCCACCCTCGCGAGCTGCGGCTCCAGCGAACCCGCCGAACCCGGCGCCGGCCCCAAGGCGGCGCAGAGCCGGACGGCCGCCGCCCAGGGACCCGTCAAGCTCACGTACTGGACCTGGGCCCCCAACATGGACAAGGTCATCGCGGGCTGGAACCAGAGTCATCCGGACATCCAGGTGACGGTCAGCAAGCAGGCCGGCGGCGACGACGCGGCCGCCAAGTTCCTCACGGCGGCCAAGGCCGGCAACCCGCCGGACCTGGTGCAGGCGGAGTATCAGCACCTGCCGTCGTTCATCGCCGCCGACGCGGTGGCCGACGTCAAGGCGGAGACCGCCGCGATCAAGGGCCAGTTCAGCGAGGGCCTGTGGGGCCTGGTCACCCTCGGCACCGACGCCGTCTACGCGATCCCGCAGGACAGCGGCCCGATGATGCTCTTCTACCGCAAGGACCTGTTCGACAAGTACGGCCTCGCGGTCCCGAAGACCTGGCAGGAGTACGGCGAGGCCGCCCGCACGGTCCGCGCCAAGGACCCGAAGGCCTATCTCGGCACGTTCTCCAGCAAGGACCCGGGAGCGTTCACAGGCTTGGCCCAGCAGGCGGGGGCGCAGTGGTGGTCGATCAGCGGCGAGTCGTGGAAGGTCGACATCGCCGACGAGCCCACCAAGAAGGTCGCCGACTACTGGGGCGCCCTGGTCAAGGAGGGCGCGATCGACGACATGCCGTTCTTCACCCCCGAGTGGAACAAGGCGCTCAACGACGGCAAACTGCTGACCTGGCCGTCGGCGATCTGGGCGCCGGGCGTGTTGTCGAGCAACGCGCCCAAGGCCAAGGGCAAGTGGGCCGTGGCTCCGCTCCCCCAGTGGAACGCGGGCGAGAGCTTCAGCGGCTTCTGGGGCGGCTCGTCGGTCGCCGTGGCCGCCAAGTCGCCGAACAAGGCCGCTGCCGCGCAGTTCGCCACCTGGCTGAACACCGACCCCGCGGCTCTGGACCTGCTGGTCAAGGAGGCCGCGATCTACCCGGCCTCGACCCAGGCGCAGGCGGCGCTGACCCAGGCGCCCGACTACTTCTCCACCCAGCCCGACTTCTGGCAGCAGGCCGCGGCCGTGTCCGCCGGGGCGCGCGGCTTCACCTTCGGGCCGAACGTCGGCGTGACCTACAACTCCTTCAAGGACGGCTTCGACAAGGCGCTGCAGAACAAGTCGCCGTTCTCCGAGGCCGTGCAGGGCATGCAGGACGCCACCGTCGCCGACATGCGTAAGTCCGGCTTCACGATCGCGTCATGAAGCGCTCGGAGAGGGGGGCGTGGCCGTACCTGTTCCTGACCCCCGCGATCGTGCTGTTCACGCTCTTCCTCGCCGTGCCCATCGGCTACACCGCCTATCTGGCGATGCGCCGTACCAGGGTCTCCGGGCTCGGGCTGGGCAGGGGCGCGCGCCGGGAGGTCTACGTCGGGTTCGACAACTTCTCGGCCGCGCTGACGGACGCCGAGTTCTGGAGCGGTTGGTTGCGGGTGCTCGGCTACGGCACGCTGGTGCTGGTCGTCATGCTCGGGCTCGCGCTGCTGTTCGCGCTGCTGCTGGACACGGCGCGGGTGCGGCTGGCCCGCTTCTCCCGGATCGCGATCTTCCTGCCGTACGCGGTGCCCGGGGTGGCGGCCACGCTGCTGTGGGGCTTCCTCTACGTGCCCTCGCTCAGCCCCATGCGGCAGATCCTGGACATCGACTTCCTGGGCGCGACCACCATCACCTACTCCATGGCGAACGTGGCGGTGTGGGGCGGGACCGGCTTCAACATGCTCGTGCTCTACACCACGCTCCGGGCGATCCCGCGCGACCTGTACGAGGCCGCGCGGCTCGACGGCGCCTCCGAGCTGCAGATCGCCGTCCGCGTCAAGATCCCGATCCTGACCCCGGCGATCATCCTCACCACCGTGTTCTCGATCATCGCGACCGTCCAGGTCTTCACCGAGCCCACCGCGCTGCGCCCGCTGACGAACACGATCAGCTCCACGTGGAGCCCGCTCATGAAGGTCTACCGCGACGCGTTCGTCACCGGCGACCTGTACTCGGCCGCCGCCACCTCGATCGTCATCGCGGCGATCTCGCTCGTCCTGTCGTTCGGGTTCCTGCGCGTCGTCCGCGACCGCGCCTTCGGGGAGGGCTGATGGCCGGGGTCACCGCCACCACCACGCACCGCCGGGCGCGCGCGTCCGCGCGCGTCCCGCTCGGCCTCGCGCCGACCGGGCTGCTCCTGCTGGGCGCGATCTACTGCCTGTTCCCGGTGTGCTGGGTGATGATCGCGGCCACCAAGTCGCCCGGCGAGCTGTTCACCACCTCGACGCTCTCCTTCGGCACCGGCTTCCTCGACAACGTGACCGAGCTGTTCGCCTACCGGGACGGCGTGTACTGGTCGTGGGTGGTCAACACGCTGCTGTACGCGGGCGGCGGCGCGCTGCTGTCCACCGTCGTCTCGGCCGTCTCGGGATACACGCTGGCGAAATACCGCTTCCCCGGCCGGAACCTGATCTTCAACCTGCTCATCGGCGGCATCCTGGTGCCGGCCGTGGTGCTGGCGGTCCCGCAGTATCTGCTGTTCTCCAAGATCGGCCTGGCCGACAGCTACTGGGCCGTGCTGCTGCCGCAGATCCTGCACCCCTACAGCATCTACCTGGCCCGCATCTACGCCACCGCGGCCGTCCCCGACTCGCTGCTGGAGGCGGGCCGCATCGACGGGGCCGGCGAGTGGCGCCTGATGTCGCGGGTGGCGATGCCGCTGATGGTGCCGGGCATGGTGACGATCTTCCTGTTCCAGTTCGTGGCGATCTGGAACAACTTCCTGCTGCCGTTCATCATGCTCGGCGACGACGGCAAGTTCCCGCTGACGGTCGGCCTCTACACGCTGCTGGCCGCCGGCGCGAACCAGCCGTCGCTCTACAACCTGATCCTGACGGGCGCGTTCCTGTCGCTCGTGCCGCTGATCGCGCTCTTTCTCACGATGCAGCGATACTGGAGGACCGACCTGTCCTCCGGAGCCGTGAAATGAAGCGCCCTACGATCCACGATGTCGCCGCCGCCGCGGGCGTCTCCCGCGGCACGGTGTCCCGCCTGCTCAACGGGGACAAATATGTGAGCCCGGCGGCGCGCGTGGCCATCGAGCAGGCCATCTCCGAGACCGGCTACGTCGTCAACCGGGCCGCCCGCAGCCTGGTCACGCAGCGCACCGGGTCGGTCGCGATGGTGTTGTCGGAGCCGCACGAGAAGTTGTTCGAGGACCCCAACTACAGCACGCTCATCCGGGTCGCCATCAGGATGCTGGCCGAGCGGGACCTGTCGCTGGTGATGATGATGGCCGGCGACGAGGGCGACCGCGAGCGGGTGGTCCGCTACGTGCGCGGCGGCCACGCCGACGGCGTGCTGCTGGTCTCCACGCACGCGGGCGACCCGCTGCTCGACGCGCTGCGCACCGGCCCGCCCGCGGTCTCCTGCGGCGCGGTCATCGGGCGCGAGACCGTCATCCCGTACGCCGCCGCCGACGAGCGCCTCGGCGCCCGCCAGATGACCGAATACTTCGTCGGCCTCGGCCGCCGGCGGATCGGCATGATCACCGGGCCGATGGACACGCCGGGCGGCATCCAGCGGCTCGAAGGCTTCGCCGACGTGCTCGGGCGCAAGGCCACCCAGAAGCTGATCGCCCACGGCGACTGGACCCAGGCCAGCGGCGAGCGCGCGATGACCGAGCTGCTGGCGCGCGCGCCCGACGTCGACGCGGTCTTCGTGGCCTCCGACCTGATGGCGGCGGGGGCGCTGGCCGCGCTGCGGGCCGCGGGGCGGCGGGTGCCTGACGACGTGGCCGTGGGCGGGTTCGACGACTCCTCGGTGGCGATCTCGACGCATCCGCCGCTGACGACGATCCGGCAGCCGCTGGCCAGGATGGCGCAGGAGACCGTCCGGTTGTTGCTGGCGCTGATCGACGGGGCCGGGCACGTGGAGCCGGTGATACTGCCGACCGAGCTGGTGATCCGGGAGTCGGCCTGACAGCATGCCGGGCAAATGCCGAAAAACTCGGAAATGCTGGGCTTGACGAGCGTACGATCTTGCGAACCGTCTCTCCGACGCAGGCTAAGGAGCCGACCGTGGCCGACAGCGAGCAGGAGCGCGCGCCGCAAGGGGTGGACACCACCAGACCCAGCGTCTCCCGTGTCTACGACGTCATGCTCGGCGGCAAGGACAACTACGAGGTCGACCGCCAGGTGGCCGCGAGGGCGCTGGAGATAGCGCCGGACGCGCCCGAGGCGGCCAGGGCCAACCGGGAGTTCCTCGGCCGCGTGGTGCGGTTCCTGGCGGCGGAGGCCGGCATCCGGCAGTTCCTGGACATCGGGTCCGGGCTGCCGACGCAGGGCAACGTGCACGAGATCGCCCAGTCCACGGCCACCGGCACCCGGGTCGTCTACGTCGACCACGACCCGATCGTGCTCGTCCACGGCCGCGCCCTGCTGGCGGTCGACGACGACACCGCGATCGTGGCGGCCGACCTGAGGGAGCCCGAGGCCATCCTGGCCCATCCGGACGTGCGGCGGCTCATCGACTTCGGCGAGCCGGTCGGGTTGCTGATGTTCGCGATCCTGCACCACCTGACGGACGCCGAGGACCCGGCCGGGACCGCCGCGCGCCTGATCCGGCACCTGCCTGCGGGCAGCTACCTCGCGCTCTCCCACTTCCACAACCCGGGCCCGGCCCTCCCGGAGGTGTCCGAGCAGGCGTTCGAGGCCGAGAAGATCTTCAACGAGACGCTGGGCACGGGCCGCTGGCGCACCCGCGAGGAGATCCTGACCTACTTCGACGGCCTGGAGCTCGTGCGGCCGGGCCTGGTGCCGCTGCCGGAATGGCGTCCTGACTCCGGCGATCAGGCGGAGCCCGGCATCACCTATCACACGTTCGTCGGAGCGGTCGCCCGCAAGCCCTGAGGCCGCCGGTCGGAGCGGTCGCCCGCAAGCCCCTGAGGCCGCCGGTCACCTCGCGCCCGCGTACACCCAGCGCCCCTCGAACCGGACGAACCGGCTGAGCTCCTCCATCTCGCCCGGCCGGCCGCGATCGACGTAGTGGGCGCGGAAGCGCACGGTGCCCTCGGTGTGCACGACGCTGCCGCCGGTGCACTCCAGCACCTCCAGCCGCAGCCACCGCACCTTCTTGTCGAGGTCGAGCCGGGCCGGACGGTCGTCCGGATGCCAGGTGCGCAACAGGTAGGCGGCGTCCGCGACCCCGAAGGCGCTGAATCTGGAGCGCATCAGCCGCTCGGCGGTGGCGGCCACGCCCTCACCGCGGTGCAACCTGCCGCAGCAGTCCTGGTAGGGGGCGGGCAGGCCGCAGAGACAGGAACGAGGCATGCGCCCATTCTGCCCTGACCCAGGCGATGAGCCGCTCCAGGACCGGACGCCCTCACTGCCCTCCTACGGTGCCCCGAGGCGGGCGGTCAGGTCGCTGAGGGTGGCGCCGAGCGGGGCGTCCAGGGTGAGCGCGGCGTCGGCGTCGCCGCCGGTCGGCCCCTGGTTGACGATGGCGATCGGGATGCCCAGCTCCGCCGCCTTGCCGACGAACCGCAACCCCGACTTGACCGTCAGCGACGACCCGAGCACCAGCAGCGCCCGCGCCCCCGCCACGAGCGCGAAACACTCGTCCACGCGCAGGCGCGGCACGTTCTCGCCGAAGAAGACCACGTCGGGCTTGAGCAGCCCGCCGCAGCCCGCGCAGTCCACCACCTGGAACCCGGCGACCTGCGCGTCGCTCAGCACCGCGTCACCGTCGGGGTTGATCACACCGGCGGCCTCCCAGCCGGGGTTGGCCTCCCGCAGGCGGCGCTCCAGCTCGGCGCGCGGGGTGCGCTCCCGGCACGACAGGCAGACCACCCGGTCCAGCCCGCCGTGCAGCTCGATCACCCGCCGTGCCCCGGCCGCCTGGTGCAGGCCGTCGACGTTCTGGGTGATGATGCCGGTCAGCAGTCCGCGCCGCTCCAGCTCGGCCACGGCCCGGTGGCCGGTGTTGGGGCGGGCCAGCCCCATCTGCCGCCAGCCGACGTGGCTGCGCGCCCAGTAGCGCCGCCGTGCCTCCGCGCCGCCGACGAACCGCTGGTAGGTCATCGGCTCCGCCGGCCTGGCGCGGCCCGTCGGCCCCCGGTAGTCGGGAATCCCCGACTCCGTCGACAACCCGGCCCCGCTCAGCACCGCCACGCCTCCCCCACCGACCAACTCGGCCAGCACGGCGGGCGCGGCCGCGACCGGGTGCCTCATGGTGCTTCCTGTCACATGTCCATGGTGCCCGACGCCACGACCTGCCCGTCCCCCGGCCTCGGTGGCCGGTTCCGAACGCCACGACCTGCCCGTCCCCCGGCCTCGGTGGCCGGTTCCGAACGCCACGACCTGCCGTCCTCCGTCCCCGGTGGCCGGCTGCGAGACCATGACCACCCGCGCGCCGGGTGCCGCGATCCCCTCACCCGCCGTCTGCGGGCTCCCCTCGGACGAAGCACCCGAGACGCAGCTCAGCGCACTGCCCCTCGCCGTCCACCCGCCACCACGACGCGTCCGGCGCGGGCAGCATCTCGGTGACGATCACCTCCGCGGGTTCGCGCCTGGCCAGGTCCTCGACCGCGAGCGGATCGCAGAAATCGACGTAGAAGGGCCGGGACTCGGCGGGATGCCGGACGAACACGTGCCGGGGCAGACCGTGTTCGCCGCGTAGCCGATGCACGGCCAGCCATCGGTCGAAGGCGTCCGCGCCGCGTTCCGCCGGCAGCGGCAGACGCCATCGGGCCCGCTGATAGACGACGTCGTCGATCATGACGCGCGGCGTGCGCGCGCCCAGATCGACGAGTACGGGCGCGAGCGCGGGCAACGACACCGCCCGATACGCCTCCGTGCTGACGTCGCCCGGATGGAGCCGCATCCGCCGCCCGCGTACGTCCACCGCGTCGCCCCGGGCGGGCACCCGCACCTGCGCGACGGGAACCACCTGCTCACGCGGCTTCACCGACCACCCGCCCGCCTCGATGGAGAGCCCCGGCGGCTCGGGCGCCGGCCGCGACGCGCTCCGTGGCCGGACGACCGTGGCGGCGCCCTCGCGTGGCACTAAGCGGGCGGCTCGCTCGACGTAGGCGTCCCAGAGCAGGTCGGGCGCGGAATGCAGCCCGCTTTCCAGACCCGCGTAGAGGAAGCCGCAGTCGTGGTGCAGCTCCGACAACACCCAGGTGGCCGTGGCCAGATCGGCGCCGGCCGCCATCAGCCCGGGGCCTGGCATGCAGGGATCGAGCCGCTCACCCGCCCGTGCCCACAACCCGGCCGTGGCCGCCGCCACGTCGCGGCTCCTCAGCCGGACGACGTCCTGCCCGTGCGCCGCCGCCTCGGAGACGAGCCCGGCGAAGATCTCGCCGAGCGCTCTCGTCCGTACCGGGGTGCCCGTGTGGAGGTCGGCGGCGGCCAGCCTGGCCAGCGATCCCGGACGGCCGCCGAGCGCCGCCCGCACCGCGTCCCTCGCATCCTCCCGGGCGAGCAGCGCGGCCAGCGAGCAGAGCGGCAGCACCGCCGTCAGCGCCGCCCGCAACCGCGCCAACGCCGCACCGCCGATGGTGACACGCTCGCTGTACGGGCTCGTCCTCCGCTCATCGAAGATCTGCCCGGCCTCCGGCGCCTGCCCGCGCTCTTGGCGCCCGAGGCGGCCGCCGAGCTCCTCGGCGACCCGCCCTGCTTCCTCGAACCACCGGGCCCGCTCCGGCCAGGGCGCGGCCGCGTACCGATCGCGAAGCCCGGCCAGCCTCGCCACGCCGACCAGCGCAGGCGAGAGGCCGCCGAGAGAGCGCGGGCCGACGGCGGCGAGGTCGGTGAGCGGAGTCAGGCCGGCCGCGCCGAGCGGACGCGGACCGGCGGCGGTGAGGGGACGCGGGCCGGCGGCGAGGGCGAGGGCGGTGAGCGGACGGGGCTCGGCGGCGGCCAGCCGGTGGCGGGAGACGACCACGGCCACCCCCAGCTCGCGAACGTGCCCGGCGACGGTCTCCGGCCCGAGGCCGAGCTCGGCGCCCAGCTCGGCGACGGTCCGCCCGCCGCCCGCCCCGCAGACGGCCCGCCACAACGACAACGCCGGCTCCGACACCCGCACCCGGACGCCGTCGGGTACGTGTTCCAGCATGGGCGCCCAGCCGTGCAGGGGCGGCTCCCGATACACCGGGCTCGGCCACACGCGCAGCTCCGGCTCCGGTGTGCCCCGGTCGAGCGCGACCCGCAGCCGCTCGCTCAGCCAGTCACCGGCCTCGACGGCCACCCGCGCGCCCCCCGGCTCGCCGACGTGCAGCGCGGCGGGGCTCTCCGGGTCGAGCCGCGCGTACAGCACGGGCCCGGCGGCGTTCCCGCAGGTGGCGGCTAACCGGCGCAGGTGCCGGTGGGCGGTCGCCGTGAGCAGCCGCGACCGCCTGGCCGTGCCGTCGCCGGGACGCCGGGCCAGTGGATGCCGGACGATCGCCTGGTAGAAGCCGGGGTCGGCGAGGAAGGCGCCGTGGCGTACGGCTTCGTCGTCGTAGGCCTCGGCGACCTTGCGGCGCGCGACGAGCCAGGCGGCGGCGTGGGCGCTCCTGGCCGCGGCCCGCGCCGAACCGGCGGCGACGACGGCGCACTGCCAGCGCCGCACCCACTCTCCGAGCCCGAGCGACTCCAGCAGGCGGATCTCGTCGCCGCTCAGCGGCGCGCCGGCGCGTACGGTTCTGAGGCAGCGCCTGGCCACGGCCCGCTGCTCGGGCGGCAGGCCCAGCACGGACTCGCGCAGGGCGGCGGCACTGCGCTCGAAGCGGCGGCGGTCGGCGGCCAGGCGGCGCTGGGCGGCGAGCAGGCGCTCGGTGAGGCGGCGCAGATCGGGGTGGCCCAGGCCGTCGAGCAGCCGGACGGGCAGCCCCGTGGTGCGCATCAGGACCCAGGGATGCACCTCGACGACCAGATCGCCGCCCCCGGCGGGCATCCGCCAGCGCAGCTCCCCCGCCGGGCCGCGGTCACCATCGCGCTTCAACGACGCCTCTTCTGGATGTCTCATGACCACTCCCCTCACCCCCGCAACACGCCGGCCGCGGCCAGCTCGCTGGTCAGCCGCCGCCGGGCCGGCTCGGTCAGCCCGTCGAGCGCGTGCGGATCATCGGCCGCCAGCCGCGCGACCGGCACCACCTGTCCCTGGCCCAGCCGGAACGACCGCCACGACCGCAGGCTGACCGCGAACGTCTCCGCCCCGTCGGACCCGCCTCCCGCGACCACCTCCGCGCAGGGATCCCACGCCGGAACGGAATCAGGACCGGCGCCGGAAGGGGCGGCGCCGGGCGGCCCACCGGCGACGGAACAGGCGGCGAGCCGCCCGGGCAGCAGCCCGGGAAGCCGCCCCAGCCACTTTTTGATCACGGCCGTGACCTCGTACCCCCGCATGGTGTCGGGCGCGTCGAAGTCGATCCACCGCGCCAGGTCGTCGCCCGCCTTGGGCGGGAAGCGCAGGCTCTGCCCGGCCCACGCCGACCGGATCCCCATCCGGAACGGCCGCAGCCCCGCCGCCCGCACCCCGCCGGCCCCGTCGGCCAGCAGCTCCAGCGACTCCCCCACGACGCCCGCGTCCATGCCCGGCGCTCCCACCACCAGCTCACACGTCACCGGCACGTCCGGCGCGATGGCCGCCATCAGCCGCCGCAGGCTCACGGTCATGCCCGTCGTCCCGGTGACGGCGGCGAGGAAGTCGATGCGCGTCACGCTGATCGTCAGGCCGCGGCAGCGGGCCAGCGTCTCCTCGGTGAAGGTGTTCACCCGCACCACGTCGAGCCGTCCCGCCCACGGTCCGCGCTCGGGCGGCCGGCGGGCGCCGGTGACCCAGCGCACGCGTTCGGCCGGGCCGGTGTCGCGCGCCTGCCACTGCGGGCTGATCACCCGCGCCGGCGACCAGGCCAGCCACCGGACCCCGGCCAGTTCGGGCACCCGCCGCAGCGCCGCGACGTGCTCGGCCACCAGCCGCCCGCAGAGCGTCACCCGCGCCGCCCCCAGGGCCCGCACCAGCGCGAACGCGGCCGGCAGTTGCCGCTCGGCGTCGATCACGACGTAGGCCCGCCGCCCTTTGGCCACCTCGCCGGCCAGCTCGATCTCGGGCCGGAACAGCTCGCACCGCCCGGCCGCCCCGAGCACGTCCCGGCTGCTCTGCGTGCTGCCCTCGGCCAGCGTCAGGTCGTCGATGGTGAGCCGGACGGCCGGGTCGCGGGCCAGCTTGAGCGCGGCGCCCACCGCTCTCAGATGCGCGTCGTCGAACGCCTTGCGCTCCAGGATGGCCGCCGCCGCCCGCCCGAACAGCGCGTGCCCGCCGTCGGGCGCGGCCCGCAGGGCCGCCGGGTCGGCCAGGCGCTCGACGACGCGCGCGTTGAGGTCGAGCACCTCGGTCCCGGCGGGGGACAGGATCTCGGTGGTGAAGTCGGTGAGGGGAGGAACGACGAGCAGATCCATCAGCAGCCCTCTCGCGGCCAGGGGTAGGGGTGCGGTGCCAGGGCGGAGGTCGAGTCCGCGCAGGAGGGCGGAGGACCGCCCGCCGGTCTGAGGTAGACGCAGCGCAACTCGGCGGCGAAGTGCTGCCCGGCGTCACGCAGCCAGCACTCCCCCGGCCCCGGCAGCGTCTCCGTCAGGGTGAGCCCGCCGCCCGCCAGGTGGGCCAGGCCCTCGATGAGCGCGGGCGAGCGGGTGTCCACGTGGATCGGCCGGCGCTCGCGCGGGGAGGAGGCGAAGAACGTCTGCGGCAGCTCGTGGGCCGCGCGCAGCCGCGCCATGGCCAGCAGCAGCTCGCGGTCGCCGGCGGCCTGCCCGATCGCTTCGAAGTCCGCCGCCCCGATCCGCCAGCGCCGCCGCGAGATGACCACGTTGTCCCAGGTCAGCCGGGGCACCAGGGGGAGGTCGCGCAGGTCGGGGCGGCGGATCCTGGGCAGGGCGAGCGCCGTGTGCAGCGCGGTGTCGTGCTCGCCGTTGTGGAACAGCAGCGGCTCCTCCATCCCCTCGGCCCGCAGGACGGCGTGCCGGCCGTCGCTGCGCACGTACAGCTCGTGCAGCCCGATGCGCCGCCGCTCCGGGTCGGCCGCCACGCCGCCGAACTCCAGCACCGGGCCGGGGAACTCCAGCGGCGGCGGCCCGCCAGTGCGGGGGGAGATGGCGTTCAGCGCGGTGAACCCGGTGAGCGCCCGCCTGATCGCCGCGTCCCTGGCCGCGACGAGCGCGGCCCCGTCCGGGTGGAACTGCGTGTCCCACGGTGTGAGCAGCGCCGCGTCGTGCAGGTCGCCGAGGATCAGGGGGGTGATGCCCGGCTCGTACGCCGCCGGCGACGGCGCGGCCACCAGCACGTCGGCCGCGCACAACACGGGCGCGGCCGGGGCCGGGGGGTCGCCGAGCAGGCCGGCGAGGTCGAGGCGGGTGGTGCCCGGCGGCGCGGCGCGCACGAGGGCGGCGATCCGCTCCGCGAGCCGGTCGCCGTACTGGATCCGCAGGTCGCCGGCCGCGCGCAGCACCTCCGCCATCGCGAACGTGCCCCTGCCGAGCCGCCCGGCGAGCAGCCGGTTGGTGCGCAGCCTGGTCTGCTCGGCCTCCTCGGCGAGCAGGTCGAGGACCCGTGGCACGCGGCGTTCGAGGTCGGCGGCGAGCGCGTCGCCGACCTCGACCCGCAGCGTGCCGGCGGCGGCCTCGTACACGATGACGTGGTCGTCGCCGGCGCGCTCGTCGCCGGATCGGCCGTCGCGCCGCCCGCCGCCGGCCAGGGACCCGATCCGGCTCTGCAGGGCCAGCTTCACGTCGGCGGAGGCGGCGGGATAGCGGCCGAGCAGCTCGGCGATCTCGGCGACGCGGCGCCCCACCGGCAGGCCGCTCGCCGGCGCGGGCCGCAGCCCCGCGAGGACCCGTCTTCGTTGCGGGGGCACGCCCGGGGCGAGCCCGCGCCCGGGCACCGTCGTGATGCCCCGGAGGTCGCGCCCGGTCACGGGGCCCTGGGGAACGCCGGAACCGCCCGCGGACCGGACGGTGTCCCTGCCCGAGCCGTGCCGGCCGGTCTCGCCCGGTTCGGCGGGCAGCCGTTCGCGCAGCCAGCCGAGCGGGTCGGGGATGGTGGCGGGCGGGCACAGGTCGTGGGTGAGCAGCCCGCGCCGCACGGCCACGGCCAGCGCGGCGGCGGCGCGTTCCAGCCCGGTGCCCGACTCGGCGGCGATCTCGGCCAGCGTGCGGGTCCCGTCGCAGTGCCCGACGAAGGCCGCCCCGTCGGCCGGTGCGCCCGCCCCCGTCCTGCGCCGTGGCACCAGCCCGGCGACGAGTGCGGGATCGGCCAGGATGCGCTGCTGGAGCGCCTCCCCCACCCGGGCCGCCGGGAACGCGACGCGCTGGGGGCAGTCCTGGTGGCCCGACCAGATGTAGCCGCCGGCCCGGCCGGGCTCGATCCGCCCGTAGTTGATCGGGCCGGACGCGCAGGTGGCGCCGAGCCGCTGCACGTGGGCGGCGAGCCGCCGGCGCAGCTTGGCCTCCTTCGTCCCCCGCCGCAGATCGCGGTAGAGGCCGGGTGAGGTGCACACGAGCGCGTCGAGGAAGCGTTCGTCGGCCACCACGCCGGCCACCGCCGCCCGGGACAGCGCCGAGTCGCCCGAGACCACGCCCGCCAGGGTGAGCCGGGCCTCGTCGAGCTGTCCGGTCACCCGGTTCCAGTCCGCCAGCCAGCCGCCGGGCGCGGGCGCGTCCCGCGGCAGCGGGCGCAGGTCGCGCAGCCGGTTGCGCAGGCCGCGCGGCAGCCGCCCGCCCCCGGGACGGGTCTCCTCCGCCGGGGCGCCGTGCCGGGCGAGCAGGTCGAGCGCCTGCCGCTCCAGCCGTACGACGTCCGTGGCGGCCTCCGCCGCCCGAGGGTAGATCAGGGACAGGACGAGCTCCCAGGGGAACCCGGCGCTCCGGACGATCACGCTCGGCAGCAAGGTCCAGTCGTGTTCGCTCACACGGTCACCGGCCTCTCCCTTTCCTGACAGAAATTGTGCGCGTGCTTCTCAACTCAGATGCTTACAAGATCATTTTGCCCTGTCAATGCATTCAGAGATTAAAAGTAAATGAGAGTTGATCACTCTTAGCAATCGCACCGCAGGGAAAATTACCCGTCAACATCAACAAACCCCGCCATATAGGGCAGAGCTGTTTACTTTCCGTAGTCACCCACCTATCCTGCCTGTACAGCGGCACCGGCGACATGCGGCCATGAATACGTCGCGCCCCAATCATTGGACCGCCGAAACGCGAATTCCCGCGTTTTCCGCCGCGCCCCCGATAATCGCGCGTATTCTCCCGGCCCCATTCAGCAAGGGCAAGGTGGGGTCAAAGGGGCGCGCCATCGCGGATGCGGGGAGCCCCGGCTGATAGAAGGTGATACCGGGGGTGAAGGGAGTCGTGACAGGTGCCGAACGGCGGCGGCGCGGGCTGAGCCTGCTCTCGACGCCGGTCTTCGTGGCGGGGCTGGTCGTCGTCACCGTGGTGATCGCCGGGCTGGACACACTGACGCACACGTCGGTGCGCCTGCTGCCCCTGCTGGTCTTCCTGCCCGCGATCGCCTCGGGACTGGGCACCGTGGCGCAGACCGTCGTCGCGTCGATCTGGGCGCTGCTGGTGGTCACGGGACTCCTGCTCTACGTGGGCGCGGAGGCCGACGACACAGGGCTGGCGGCCGTCTTCACCGCGCTGTTCGGGGTGCTGAGCGTGCTGGGCTGCCGATTCCGGGTGCGGCGCGAGGACGAGGTGCGCCGGCTGCGCTCCGCCTCGGCGGCCCTGCAGCGGCAGCTCGTGCGCCCGCTGCCGCTGCGCACCAAGAACGTGATCGTCGACGGCCTCTACCTGCCGGTGGAGGAGGACACGACGGTGGGCGGCGACATGTACGAGGTGGCGCCCCACCCGAACGGCACCCGGCTGCTGATCGCCGACGTGCAGGGCAAGGGCCTGCCGGCGATCGGGACCGCGCTGGCCGTGCTGGGGGCCTTCAGGGAGGCGGCCTACCGGGAGAAGACGCTCACCGGCCTCGTCGACGCCCTGGAGAACGCCGTCGTCCGGCAGAACACCTTCGCCGCCCAGACCGGCGAGCCCGAGCGCCTGGTCACCGCCCTCGTGCTCGACATCGGCCGGGCCCGGCTGGTCGAGGCGGTCAACTGCGGGCACATCGCCCCCTACCTCATCCAGGACGGCGACGTCCAGCAGGTCAGCCTCGGCGAGCCCGCCGTCCCCCTCGGCCTGGCCGCGCTGACGCCGGCGCGGCGCCGGCACACCTGGTTCGCCTTCCCCGCGGGGACGAAGCTGCTGCTGTGCACCGACGGCGTGACCGAGGCCCGCGATCCCGCGGGCCGCTTCTACCCGCTGGAGGAGCGGCTGCGCGTGTGGGCGGGCGACCCGCCGCGGCGCCTGGCCGAGTCGCTCGTGAGCGATCTGCGGCGCTTCACCCGGGCGGCGCCGCGCGACGACATCGCGATCCTGACGATCCGCAGGTCCGACCGGCGCGCCGGGTCATGAACGGCCGGGCATGACCAAGACCCGCAGATCTGGTGAACCACTCCGGTCATCGGCGCGTACCTCCACACATCGGACATGGTCCATGGAGGTGTCGTGGAGCTCAGCCTCTTGCGTGCGCAGGCGCACAGCCCGTCGTACTTCTCACTCATGCGCAGCTCCTCGGGAGAGCGCGCCCCGGTGGACTTCTGCATCCCGTGCAACCCGTATTTCCCGACCCCGGACATTTTCGACCACCTCGGCAGAAACCTGGAGACGATCCTCAAGTTCTATCCGAGCGACGCGGGCACGATCACCGAGGAGCTCTGCTCCACCCTCGGGCTCCATCCCAAGACGGTCGCCATGGGCAACGGCTCGACCGAGCTGATCACCTGGATCGACCACCTGCTGGTGCGCGAGAGCCTGGCGGTGCCGATCCCGACCTTCGGCCGCTGGACCGACCAGCCGCTGGAGACGGGCAAGCGGGTGGACATGTACCCGCTGATCGAGAGCCGCAACTTCGCGCTCGACGTGAACGACTACGTCTCGTTCATCCGCATGCGCGGCTCCCGGGTGGCGGTGATCTGCAACCCGAACAACCCCGACGGCGGCTACCTGCCCAAACACGAGGTGGTGCGGCTGCTCGACGAGCTGATCGACCTGGACCTGGTGATCGTGGACGAGTCGTTCGGCGACTTCGTCGACGCCGAGCCGTACCCGGGGGTGGCCGCGGAGGCCGCCGTCCGCCCGAACGTGATCGTGCTGCGCAGCCTGGGCAAGAACTTCGGCCTGCACGGCATCAGGTTCGGCTACATGGTCGCCAACCCGGCGCTGGCCGCGCGCGTCCGCGACGCGCTGCCGAAGTGGAACCTCAACTCCTTCGCCGAGATCGTGGTGTTCATGATGCGGCAGTTCATGGCCCAGTACCACGAGAGCCTGCGGCATCTGAACGCCGACAGGCGGGCGATGTTCCAGCAGCTCAGCACCATGCCCGGACTGTCGGTGTTCGCCTCGCAGGGCAACTTCCTGCTGGTGAAACTGCCGCCGGGGCACGACGGGGTGCCCCTGCGCGACCACCTGCTCAGCGAGCACGGCGTGTACGTCCGTGAGTGCGGCAACAAGCTGGGCACGACCAGTCAGTTCCTGCGGCTGGTGGTGCGCCCGCAGGAGGACGTGCGGCGGCTGCTGATCGGGATGACGCAGTTCCTGTATTCGGGCAGCCTGCACGAGATCCCGGTCATCGGCCTGCACCACCGGCACGTCAACCCCCTGTCGGCGTGATCGCGGCCATCGTCTGAAGCGCCCGTGGGAGTGCGCACGGGACCGAGCCTGGCGAGGAGCCCGTCCCCGTATGTTGTACGGTACAGCGTACGGGAACGGCTCCGTGTAGGCTGTCCCGGCTATCCCCTTACGGCATAAACAATCAGACGATGGAAGGTCTCGTGGTCGTCTTCAACCGCCAGGCAGCCCAGCACCACGATCACAGCGCCGCCGACAGCCACGACCTGATCCAGGTCCGCGGCGCCAGGGAGAACAACCTGAAGGGCGTCTCCCTCGACATCCCCAAGCGGCGTCTCACCGTCTTCACCGGAGTCTCGGGCTCCGGCAAGTCCTCGCTGGTCTTCGACACGATCGCGGCCGAGTCGCGCCGGCTGATCGACGAGACCTACACGGCGTTCGTCCAGGGCTTCATGCCCAGCCTCGCCCGCCCCGACGTCGACTCCCTGCGCAATCTGAGCGCCGCGATCATCGTCGACCAGGAGCGGATGGGGGCCAACGCGCGCTCCACGGTCGGCACCGCCACCGACGCCCACACCATGTTGCGGATCATCTTCAGCCGGGCCGGCCGGCCCTACGCCGGCTCCGCCTCCGCCTTCAGCTTCAACCGCGCCGAGGGCATGTGCCCCGAGTGCGAGGGCCTGGGCAAGACCTCCGACATCGACGTGGACGAGCTCGTCGACCGCGGGTTGTCGCTGAACGAGGGGGCCATCAAGGTCCCGGGCTTCGCGGTCGACACCTGGTACTGGCAGGTCATGGCCAATTCGGGCCTGTACGACCCGGACGTCAAGCTGCAGGACTTCACCCCCGGGCAGTGGGAGGACCTGCTCCACAAGCCCGCCACGAAGATCAAGTACGGCTCCAACACCTTCACCTACGAGGGCCTGATCATCAAGGTCAGGCGGCAGTACCTGGCCAAGGACCGCGAGTCGATGCAGGCCGGGGCGCGGGCGTTCGCCGACCGTGCGGTCAAGCTCGTCCACTGCCCCTCCTGCGACGGCACCCGGATCAACGAGGCCGCGCGCGCCTCCCTCATCGACGGCCGTAACATCGCCGGCTGCGCGGCCATGCAGATCAACGACCTGGCCGCCTTCGTCCGCGGCATCGGCGACCCCTCCGTCGGCCCGGTGCTGGAAGGGCTGGGCTCCACGCTCGACTCGCTGGTCGAGATCGGGCTCGGCTACCTGAGCCTCGACCGCGAGTCCGCCACCCTGTCGGGCGGCGAGGCGCAGCGGGTGAAGATGGTGCGCCACCTCAACTCCAGCCTGACCGACGTCACCTACGTCTTCGACGAGCCCACGGCCGGGCTGCACCCGCACGACATCCAGCGGATGAACCAGCTCCTCCTCCAGTTGCGCGACAAGGGCAACACGGTGCTCGTCGTCGAGCACAAGCCGGAGACGATCGAGATCGCCGACCACGTCGTCGACCTCGGCCCCGGCGCGGGCACCGACGGCGGCCGGCTCTGCTACGACGGCGACCTCGACGGGCTGCGCGCGTCGGGCACCCTCACCGGCCGCTACCTCGACCACCGGGTACGGCTGCGCGAGCACACCCGCGAGCCGGCCGGGCACCTGGCGATCACGGGCGCCACCCTGCACAACCTCAAGGACGTGAGCGTCGACATCCCGCTCGGGGTGCTCACCGTGGTCACCGGCGTGGCCGGGTCGGGCAAGAGCTCGCTGATCCACGGCTACCTGTCGGGCCGGGACGGCGTGGTCGTGGCCGACCAGTCGCCGATCCGGGGCTCGCGCAGGAGCAACCCGGCCACCTACACCGGCCTGCTCGACCCGATCAGGACCGCCTTCGCCAAGGCCAACGGCGTCAAGGCCGGCCTGTTCAGCGCCAACTCCGAGGGCGCCTGCCCGGCCTGCAAGGGCGTCGGCCTGATCTACACCGACCTGGTGATGATGGCCGGGGTGGCGTCGGTGTGCGAGAAGTGCGAGGGCAAGCGGTTCACGCCGCAGGTGCTGACGTACACGCTGCGCGGCAAGAACATCAGCGAGGTCCTGGCCATGCCGGTGGCCGAGGCCCGCGCGTTCTTCACCACCGGCCAGGCCCGCACCGTCCTCGACCGGCTGGCCGCGGTCGGCCTCGGCTACCTGGGGCTCGGCCAGCCGCTCACCACGCTGTCCGGCGGCGAGCGGCAGCGGCTCAAGCTCGCCATCCACATGGCCAGGAACGGCTCCACGTACGTCCTGGACGAGCCCACCACGGGCCTGCACCTGGCGGACGTGGACCAGCTCCTGGCGCTGCTCGACCGCCTGGTCGAGGACGGCAACACGGTGATCGTGATCGAGCACCACCAGGCCGTGATGGCGCACGCCGACTGGATCGTCGACCTCGGCCCCGGCGCGGGTCACGACGGCGGTCAGGTGGTGTTCGCCGGCACCCCGGCCGAGCTGGTCGCCACCGGCTCCTCGCTCACGGCGATCCACCTGCGCGCTTACGTGGCCCAGGACTAGCCGCCCGGAGACCCGCACGCCGGCCGTTCTGGCGGCTCTGAGCCGCCAGGCGCGCCGTGGCCCGTTCTGGCGGCTCAGACCGCCAGGCGGGCCAGCACTCGGGCGAAGTCGGGCGGGGGCGCCACCACGAGCCTGATCTGCCCGCGCCGGGTGACGATGTCGGCCCTGATGAGCGTCAGCTGCCCGTCATGCCACCAGTAGACCTGCGGGCTCAGCCCCTCCGTGCGCGCCGCGTGCACCCGCAGCCGCTCGATGGCCCGCACCACGCCGATCCCGTCCACGGGATGCACCAGCAGCGTGTACGGGTCGGGCAGCACCACCAGCGCCCCGTCGGCCGGCACGGCCAGATAGTCGCCGAGCCAGCGCAGATGCGTGGCCGCGGCGGGGGTCATGCCGGTCAGGCGCGTCACCGGGGTGCCGGAGAGCTCGATCTGCTCCAGGCTCAGGCGCTCGTTCCGCCGTACGTTGGCCACGGCCAGGTCGAGCGCGCGCGCCGTGGGCACCGGCCAGCAGCCGGCCTCCTCGGGCCGCACCGCGCGGGAGCCGGCGGTGAGCAGCTCGACCAGGTCGGCGTTGAGGTGGCGGCCCACCACCCTGGTCAGGTCGGGGACCTCGTCCACGGCCTCGACCCGGATCCGCAGCAGCGGCATCGCCTGCTCCAGATCGCAGACGTCCAGGCGATCGCCGGCGGTGGCGACGGCGTGCGTCAGGTGCTCGGAGGCCAGCATGGGCCAGTCCTCCCTGGCTCTGCGCCCCGCCTCGCGCCGCAGCCCGGTGAGTCTGACGACCAGCTCCTCGTCGCCTGCGAGCCTCCCTCTGAGGGTCACGGAGGAGCCGTCATGGGCGAACTCGAAAGAGTATCCGAGGGACTCCGCGACGAGGGCGAGCAGCGAGTCGAGATCGACGTCCTCGACCGACCGGCGCGAGGGCTCGCGGCCACGCTTGAACAAACTCACGTGCCGTGTCCCTTTCTGTCGGATTCGTCCCTCCTACCTTGCCCGCTTCCCATTGCGGTTCGGACCAGCCAGGGAGCACGATTCGGTATCGATAACCCCAACTTCCCCCAGCCACACGCTCATCTGTGGTGAACCGTGCCCCACGGGAAGCCCCGCCAGCACGGGCACGCCGAGCGGCAGCAGGCGATCGGCCAGCACCGGATGGGGATCGCCGCAGCCCACCCATGAGCCGAGCGCGATCCCGCGCACCCCGTCGAACACCCCCGCCTGCAGGAGCTGGGTCAGCATGCGGTCGATCCGGTACGGCTCCTCCCCGATGTCCTCCAGGAACGCCAGCCGCCCGCCGAACGACGGTTGCCACCGCGTGCCGCACATCGAGGCCAGCAGCGACAGGTTGCCGCCGGTGAGCACCCCTTCGGCGCGGCCCGGCGACACCACCCGGTCGCCCAGGACCGGCGCGGCCGTGCCGAACAGGGCGGCCCGCAGGCTCTCCCAGGTCAGCGGCTCCGGGCCGGTCTCCGACCCGGAGAGGACGTCGCAGGCGGCCATCGGCCCGTGCAGCGTCGGCACGCCCAGCTCGATGGCGAACGCGTTGTGCAGCGCCGTGATGTCGCTCGACCCGATGAGGACCTTGGGGCCCGCGGCGCGCATCGCGTCCCAGTCGAGCAGGCCGAGCAGGCGGCCGGCGCCGTACCCGCCCCTGCTGCAGAGCACCGCGGAGACGGCCGGGTCGCACCAGGCGGCCTGCAGGTCTGCGGCCCTGGCGGCGTCGCCGCCCGCCAGGTAGGGAAGCTCCTGCCGGTCGAGCACGTGCGCGCCGGCCGTCACCTTGAGCCCGAGCCCCTCCAGGCGCTCGATGCCGCGCCTGAGCAGCGCGGCGTCGGGCGGCCCCGACGGCGAGACGATCGCGACGGTGTCACCTTGCTGCATCGATCAGCTCCTGTACGAGTGCGGGTGGCCGGCCCCGCGGCCCCCGATGGCCGGCGCGGCCGGAATCCGGGAGATGCCCGCTTCGGTAAGCACCGACACCGGCATTGGCTCCTTCACGCGGGAAACGGTGTCACACTTACCTGTCGTATGCGACTTCCGCCCCACATCCTCGTGGTCAACGGCATCAAGGTCCGCCGGCCGGTCTTCCTGATCGGCGCCCCGCATTCCGGCGCGGACCTGCTCGCCCGTGCCGTGAAGAGAGCACCCGGCTTCCACGTGACGATGGGGCGCGCGAGCGTGGCGCACGTGGTCTACGCCTTCGCCCGCAAGCCGTCCATCGCCGCCACCTCGGGGGCCGTGCGCGTCCTGCGCGACGCGTTCGCCGAGTCGTGGCAGGTGCTGCCCCGGTCCTGCGGCGCGTGCGCCGAGCCGTGCAGGGAGGCCGGCGGCGTCACCGGGAACGGCCCGTGCGTGGCGGCGAGCGACGTCACCCGCTTCGGCGACGGCAGCCCCGACCTCATCTACAGCGCTCCCGTGCTGCTCCAGGCGTTCCCCGACGCCCGTTTCGTGCAGCTCATCCGCGACGGCCGCGACGTCGTGACCGGCATGCTCGACGATCCGGCCTGCCTGGCCTGGTTCAAGCCGTCGATGCTGGCGGAGCGGCCCGAGTTCCCCAACGCCTTCCTCGGGGTCAACAAGGACGAGCACCTCGACCGGTGGAAGGGCATGCCGGTGGCGGGCAAGAGCGCCCTGCGCTGGCGCAGCGCCGTGCGCCTGAGCGCCGAGCTGCGCAGGACGCTGCCCGCCGAGCAGCTCCTGACGCTGCGCTACGAGGACCTGGTCGGCAAGCCGGCGCAGTCGGTGGCCACGCTGGCGGAGTTCCTGGAGACGCGGGTGCCGAAGGTCGTCCTGTACGGCAGCGACGTCCCCAAGGCCGGCGTCTGGCGCACCCGGCTCCGCCAGGAGGACCTGGAGCTGGTGGAGAAGGTGGCCAGGGAGGAGCTCAGGCGGCTGGGCTACCTGACGAGCTGAACTGCGTGCGGTGCAGCTCGGCGTAGAGCCCGCCGCGGGCCAGCAGCTCCTCGTGGCGGCCGCGCTCGGCGACGCGGCCGTCGTGCACCACGAGGATCTCGTCGGCCTCCCTGATCGTCGACAGCCGGTGGGCGATGACCAGCGACGTGCGCCCCTTCAGCGCGGTCTTCAGCGCCACCTGCACGGCCGCCTCCGACTCGGAGTCGAGATGGGCGGTGGCCTCGTCGAGCACGACCACGCGCGGCGCCTTGAGCAGCAGCCGGGCCAGCGCGATGCGCTGCTTCTCGCCGCCGGACAGCCGGTAGCCGCGGTCGCCCACGACGGTGTCGAGCCCGTCGGGCATGCCCTCGACGAGATCACCGATCTGCGCGGCCCTGAGAGCCCCCCAGATCTCCTCGTCGGTCGCCTCGGGCCTGGCATAGCGGAGGTTGGCCCCGATCGTGTCATGGAAGAGATGGGCGTCCTGCATGACCACGCCCACGGAGTCGCGGAGCGAGTCGAGCGTGGCGTCGCGCACGTCGAGGCCGTTGAGGCGCACGGCGCCCTCGTTGACGTCGTAGAGACGCGAGACCAGTGAGGTCATCGTGGTCTTGCCCGCGCCGGAGTGGCCGACGAGGGCGATGAGCCTGCCGGGACCGGCGGTGAAGGAGACACCCTTGAGCACCGGCTGCGAGGGGCCGGTGTCCTGCCTGGCCACCGACTCCAGCGAGGCCAGCGAGACCTCCTCGGCGGCCGGATAGCGGAAGAACACGTCGTCGAACTCGATCGTCACGGGCCCGCCGGGCACCGGGACGGCGCCGGGTCGCTGGGCCACCATGGGCTTGAGGTCGAGGATCTCGAAGACGCGGTCGAAGCTCACGAGCGCGGTCATCACGTCGACGTGCACGTTGGACAGCGCCGTGAGCGGGCCGTACAGGCGCATCAGCAGCGCGGCCAGGGCCACCAGCGTGCCCAGCTCGAAGACGCCGGAGACGGACAGGACACCCCCGATGCCGTAGACCAGGGCGGTGGCGAGCGCGGCTACGAGGCCGAGTGCGACCCGGAACACGGTGCCGTACATGCCGACCGTCACGCCGACGTCCCGCACCCTGGCGGCCCGGCCGCCGAACACCGCCGCGTCGTCCTCCGGGCGGCCGTAGAGCTTGGCGACCATGGCGCCCGCCACGTTGAACCGCTCGGTCGTGACCGAGCTCATCTCGGCGTCGAGCTGCATCTGCTCGCGGGTCAGCACCGACATCCGCCGGCCGACGTATTTGGCGGGCACGATGAAGACCGGCAGCAGCACCAGCGCGGCCAGCGTCACCTGCCACGACAGCACGAGCATGGCGCCCAGCACCAGGACCAGGCTGACCACGTTGGACACCACGGACGACAGCGTGCTCGTCAGCGCGCGCTGGGCGCCGATCACGTCGGTGTTGAGCCTGCTGACCAGCGCGCCGGTCTGGGTCCGCATGAAGAAGGCCACGGGCATGCGCTGCACGTGATCGAACACCTCGGTGCGCAGGTCGTAGATCAGGCCCTCGCCGATGCGCGCCGAGAACCACCGCTGGACCAGCGTCAGCCCGGCGTCGACCAGCGCCAGCACGCCGATCGCCACGGCCAGCCCGACCACGACACCCGGCCGCTTGGGCAGGACGCCGTCGTCGATGATCGCCTTCATCAGCAGCGGGCCCGCGATCACGATCACCGCGCCCGCGACGACCAGCGCCAGGAAGGCCGCGATCTGCCGCTTGTACGGCCCGGCGTAGCGCGCGATGCGCCGCACCGTGCCGGGGCGCAGCCGCTGGCCGGCCACCGAACGGTCACGGCGCCATGACGCCATCGTCTGGGGGCCGAAGCCCCCTCCCATCATCGCCATACGGGGGACCCTCCTTCTTCCCCCGGCACAGCGCCGCCGAGGCGCAGCGCGATTCCCGGGTCAGCTCACCGCGTAACCGGGCCCGCGCGCCGGCGTGCAAAACCGCCGTGCCCGGCCCTCCCGACTCCAGCACCCTACAACCGCCCACCGGCACCGCCGGGCAACGGCGAACGACTTCGGTCCAGGTCAGCCGAACATGGCTTTGAGCCGCGCGGCCTGCTCGATCCCTTCCGCCACACTCTGCTCCTCCAGGGTGCGTGCCTGCGCCCCCTGGAGGAGTCGCTTGGTCGCGGCGGCCGCGTCACGGTTGGTGGCGAGCAGCTCCGCGCTCTTGTCTGTTACGGCTTGTTCCAGGTCGCCCCGAGCGACCACTCGCTCCGCGAGGCCGATCCGCATGGCCTCGTCGGCGTGCACGATCCTGGCCGTCAGGCAGATGTCGATCGCCTTGGCCAGACCCACCAGCTCCACCAGGGGCTTGGTCCCCGTCAGATCGGGCACCAGGCCCAGCGCGGGCTCCTTCATGCAGAAGGCGACATCATCGGCCACGATGCGCAGGTCACAGGCGAGCGCGAGCTGGAACCCCGCGCCGATCGCGTGCCCGTGCACAGCGGCCATGGAGACGATCTCCGGGCGGCGCAGCCACAGGAACCCCGCCTGTGCCTGCCTGATGCTTTGTCCGAAGGTTTTTTCGTCGCTCGCGGCCGCCGAGCCGAACGAGCCCTGTCCAGGCACCCCCTCAGGTGTGAACATCCGCAGGTCGATCCCTGCCGAGAAGGACGGTCCCTCACCTTTCACGACGACGACGCGCACCTGCTCCGGCAGGCTTTCGCCGATGCGAGCCAATGCCGACCATGTCGCGAACGTCTGCGCGTTCCGCTTTTCCGGCCGGTTCAGCGTGATCGTCGCTATCTCACCGTCCACCTCGAAGAGAAGTCCGATCTCCGCCAGTCTTTCGGCAGAGACGTCCTCCGTGAACCCCCCACGCTGCCGCGCCTGCGCTTCCGCCATCGCCCGCTCCCTCCAGTCCCGGCCGCGCACGGATGCGCCACCGGGACGCTGACCGTCGCGCCCGAGCATACAGAATATGATTCTGGCTCGGGCGCGACGGCGGCTGACTAGGGACGGGCGGCTGCGGTCGCACGTTCCGAGGCGGCCGTCAGCGCTTGGACTTGCCTCGGGTCGCCCCGCCGCGTCCGCGCAGAGTCACTCCGGACTCGCTGAGAATGCGGTGGATGAACCCGTAAGACCGACCGGTCGAAGCGGCCAGGGCGCGGATGCTTTCGCCCGCGGCGTAGCGCTTCTTGAGATCGCCGGCCAGTTTTTCCCGGTCGGCCCCGGTGACCCGGGTGCCCTTCTTCAGTGTCTCGGCCACGAGTACCTCCTGTAGTGCCGGACTTCCGCAGCGTTACTCCGCCATGATCAGTCATTTCAGCGGGATCGGCTACCTACTCCACGGGAAAAGATCCGTACCCACTCAAATTAAGATCAGGCAAGTGCCACAAGATCGGAAAATTCGTCGCTCCATGCGTCTTCAGTTCCGTCCGGTAGCAAGATCACCCTATCCGGTGACAGGGCGTCAACGGCACCCTCGTCATGTGTGACTAGGACGATTGCTCCTGAATACGACCTCAGAGCGTTGAGAACCTGCTCGCGGCTGACCGGATCGAGGTTGTTCGTGGGCTCGTCGAGGAGCAGCACGTTGGCGCTGGAGAGCACCAGGATCGCCAGTGCCAGCCGGGTCTTCTCGCCGCCGGACAGGACCCCGGCGGGCTTGTCGACGTCGTCGCCGGTGAAGAGGAAAGATCCGAGCACCTTGCGGAGTTCGGTGTCGGTGAACTCGCCGCCGGCCGAGCGCATGTTCTCCAGCAGGGTGCGCCCGGAGTCGAGGGTCTCGTGCTCCTGGGCGTAATAACCGACCTTGAGGCCGTGACCGGGCCTGATCTCGCCGGTGTCGGGCTGCTCGACGCCGCCGAGGATGCGCAGCAGCGTGGTCTTGCCCGCGCCGTTGAGGCCGAGGATGACGACCCGGTGACCTCGGTCGATGGCCACGTCGACGTCCGTGAAGACCTCCAGCGACCCATAGGACTTCGACAAGCCCCCGGCCATCAGCGGGGTGCGCCCGCACGGCTGCGGGTCGGGGAAGCGCAGCCGCGCCACCTTGTCGCTCTGGCGCTCCTCCTCGGTGCCCGACAGCAGCCGGTGCGCGCGGCGCATCATGTCCTGGGCCGCCTTGGCCTTGGTGGCCTTGGCGCGCATCTTGTCGGCCTGCGCCATCAGCGCGCCCGCCTGCTTCTCGGCGTTGGCGCGCTCGCGCTTGCGGCGCTTCTCGTCGGTCTCGCGCTGCTCCAGGTAGACCTTCCAGCCGACGTTGTAGTGATCGATCGCCGACCGGTTGGCGTCGAGGTGCAGGACCTTGTTGACCGTGGCTTCAAGAAGCCCGACGTCGTGGCTGATGATCACCAAGCCACCTTGATGAGATCGCAAAAAATCACGAAGCCACCCGATTGAGTCCGCATCTAGGTGGTTTGTCGGCTCATCGAGAAGGAGAGTTTCCGCTCCGCTGAAAAGAATTCGTGCCAATTCCACGCGGCGTCGCTGACCGCCGGAAAGCGTTTGCAAGGGCTGTCCGAGCACGCGGTCGGGCAGGCCGAGACTGGAGGCGATGGAGGCCGCCTCGGACTCGGCCGCATAGCCGCCGAGCACATGCATCTGATCTTCGAGCCTGCCGTACTTCCTGACGGCCTTCTCACGGGTGCGCTCGTCGGCGGAGGACATGCCGATCTCGGCCTCGCGCAGCTTGCGCAGGACCTCGTCCAGGCCCCTGGCGGACAGGATGCGGTCGCGCGCCAGCACCTGCAGGTCGCCGACGCGCGGGTCCTGGGGCAGGTAGCCGACGGCGCCGGTCGTCGTGACGGTGCCGGCGGCGGGCAGACCCTCGCCGGCCAGCACCTTCGTCAACGTCGTCTTGCCGGCGCCGTTGCGGCCGACCAGCCCGATCTTGTCGCCGGGGTTGACCCGGAACGAGGCCTTCTCGATGAGCAGGCGCGCGCCCGCGCGCAGCTCTATATCATTAGCGATGATCATGTGACCGGAACACTCCCGAGCTAGGAAACAAGGTTTGGGCGTGCGACGCCGGTCAATCGGGAGTATGCATACACATCAGTGTAGGGCCCGCACCGCGAGCCCCACCTCTGGTTAACGGTCCGCCAGATGCTCCCCGATCAGCGCCAGGTTGCAGATGGCGGCCAGGCCGTACTGCGCGGCGTCGTTGGTCGAGACGAAGGGCGCCTCCCGCACGGGAGAGAGCACGTTCGGCCCGTCGACCAGGGTGAGCTCCCAGTTCCGCCGCCGCTGCAGGGGGTTGCTGTTGAGCTGGTCGCCCTCGTCGACGAAGAACTTCCGCCACGCCCACCCGGCCAGCTCGGCGTCCCCGTCGCGCGCGGCCGCGTACGCGGTGAGCCTGCTGTGCGCCTGGATCAGCGAGATCCCGGCCAGCGGCCGCCCCACCTCGGCCTCCTGCCGCTCCGGCGTGGCCAGGTAGAGCCGGCAGTAGCGCAACCACGCCGCCTCGAACCCGGGCACGCCCAGGTCGAGCGCGATGAGCTCCGCGCACACCTCCGGCAGCCCGAACAACGACGACAGGTGCGAGACGGAGATCGTGTCCCGGGTGGCGCCGAAGCGTCCCGTCGCCAGGTCCAGCCGGCCCTCGCCGGTGAGGAAGCCCTGGGCCATGGCCCCGATGTCGGCCATCGTGCCGAGCAGCCGGTCTCTGGCCCGCTCGTCCCCGTGCCGCTCCCAGCGGGTCAGCCACGCCGCCGCCAGCGCGCCCCAGTCGGTGCCGAGCCCGACCGACAGCGCCGACAGGTCAGGCGTGTAGACGTCCTCGCGCACCTTGCGCGCGGGGTCGAGGACGGTGAACGTCTCCTCGGGCGCGCTGAGCTCGTCCATCAGGTCGCCGGTGCGCTCGTCGGCGGTGAGGTAGTAGTAGAAGCGCCGGTAGGCGGCGTTGGAGATGCGCACCTGCTTGCAGCTGCAACCCCAGTGCTGCACGTTGTGCCGGCTGCCCAGTCCCTTCCACCTGCCGAGGTGGTAGACGTCGACCTCGCCGGTGTGGCGGGTCATGGCCTCGGCGAAGCGGAAGACATCGGACCTTCCGGTGCGCAGATACTGCAGCCACAACCACAGATCGGGCGAGAGCTCGGAGTTGTCCCACGCGTAGCCGCCGACGTCGTAGCGCCAGGTGTGCCGGTCGGCGTCGTAGGTGTGCATGACGTCGCCGTAGTCCCAGAAGCCGTACCACCTGCGCTGCTCCCGCTCGCGCTCGTACAGGTCGAACAGGAAGTCCAGCCGGTCCTCGATCGCCGCGTGCGCGGGCGTGGAGCGGTCGGGCGGCTCCCAGACGCCGAACACGCCCGCCTCGCGCATCCGCTCGGGCGAGACGGTGAGCAGGGCGGGCTCGTTCATCGCGGCGGCGCAGGCGGCCAGGGCCGGCGCGGCGGGGGTGGCCGCGCAGGCCCGCAGGGTCAGCTCGTGCGTGCGCGCCACGCCGTGGGCGTCGCCGAAGCCGGGCTCGTAGTCCTCATAGGTCACCTCCAGCCCCTCCAGTTGCGCGGCGAAGGTGTCCTGGCCCATGCCGTCGTGGTAGAAGCGCAGGTCCATGGCGGGCGCGGAGGGCGACCAGAGCCAGACGGTGGCGGTGGCCAGGTCGGTGGCCGCGTTCCTGACGTCGAGGCGGGTGGGGTGCAGGCGCCAGAAGTCGCGCAGCCCGAAGGCCAGGCCGCCGCCGGCGCCGCCGACGTAGCCGTACCCGGACGAGCGGGTGCCGGCCGGGATCGTCACCCAGGCGTGGCCGGCGGCGGTGCGCTTGCGCAGCGTGAAGCCGTCGGCCGAGCTCTGGTCGAGGGTGTAGTCGTTCCACGCGGGGATGAGGTGCAGGCGGCCGGCGACCTCGGGGGCGATCGCGCCGCACGGCCTGCCCTCGGTCTGCGCCCGCCGTACGGACTCGCCCGGGTCGAGGCGCAGGCCGGTCAGGCCGCGCACGGCCTCGGTGAGGAAGCCGCCCGCCCCGGCCAGCCGCACGTGCCTGTCGTGGAGCTCGTCGCGCATCGGCACGTCGGCCCGCAGGCCGAGGCCCGCCAGGAAGTCCCGACCGGGATCGCCGTCATAGACGAAGGTGTGCGTGATCCGCACGTCCTCGGCGCCCGCGTAGAAGTACAGGCGCACGGTGAACGGCAGCCAATCGCCGTGGCGGCCCTCCAGCCGGACCACGGCGCGCAGGGGGCCGTCCTGCTCGACCGTGACGCGTTCGACCACGCCGGTGGCCTGCTCGCGGGCCGCCGGGCCGCCCTCGTCGGGGGTGGGCTCGCGCTGGCGGAGGCTGACCAGGCGGACGTCCCTGGCGATCTCGCGGCTCCCGCGCGCGATCGAGCGGGCCAGCGTGCCGCCCGACTCCTCGATCGTCCACCGCACCACGCCCGTGCCGACGGTCAGCACACCGCCCTCGCGGGCGACGGTGACGGGCGCAGTGGGCACAGCGGGCGCAGTGCCCGCGCGTACCGGCTCGAGGCGGTACGCCGGCGTCGGCGGGCGCGCGCCGATCGCGTGGGCCGTCCACTTGACCGAGCCGTCGGGCCAGGTGGCCGTCACCCAGCTCTGCACGGGCACCTCCCGCCCGCCGGCGTCGGCCAGCCCGAACGGCGTGTCCTTCGCGACCGTGCCGCGCGGCCACGGCACTCCCCAGGTCACCCCCTGCTCCCCGGGCCGATCCAGCCAGCGAAGTTCGGTCATCGGCTCTCCTTCGGCCGCCAGGGCGTCGATCGCGGCCGCCTCGCCGGAGCCCGGCGGCCCGGCGGCATGGTGCGGGTCACTCCTTGACGCCCCCGATCAGCACGCCCTTGGCGAAGTGTTTCTGCAGGAACGGGTAGAAGAACAGGATCGGCAGCGTGGCGATCACCACGACCGCGAACTTCAGTCCCTGCTGGGGGAAGAACACCGCCGAGTCGAGCGCGCCGATCGCGTTGGCGGCGTCGGGGCTGGTGAGCTGCCGGACCAGCACCTGCAGGGTCCATTTGTTGTTGTCGTTGATGTAGAGCAGCGGGGACATGTAGTCGTTCCAGATGCCCACCGCGTAGAACAGGGAGAACGTCGCGATGATCGGCTTGGACAGCGGCAGGACGATCTTGAAGAAGACGCCCATCTCGTTGCAGCCGTCGATGCGCGCCGCCTCTTCCAGGGCCTGCGGCAGCTCCTGGAAGAAGGACTTCACGATGATCAGATAGAACGGGTTGATCGCCAGCGGGAGGATCAGCGCCCAGTAGCTGTCGAGCATGCCCAGGTCGCGCACCACCAGGTAGGTCGGCACGATGCCGCCGCCGAAGACGAGCGTGAAGATCACGAGGTTCAGCACCAGGGTGCGGCCCGGCAGGTACCGCTTGGCCAGCGGATAGGCCATGGTGAACGTCAGCAGGACCTGGAGCACCGTGCCCACGGCGGTGATGACGATCGTGGTGACCAGCGACCGCAGCAGCGTGTCGTTGGCGAAGATGTACTCGTAGGTGCTGGTGACGAACTTCTCCGGCCACAGGAAGAAGGGCCGCGCGGAGATCTCGCCCTCCGAGGCGAACGACCCCGCGAGCACGTAGAACAGCGGCAGCACGGTGATCAGCGCCAGGGCACCGAGCAGGACGACGTTCAGCGTGTCGAACACCCGGCTGCCCGCCGAGCTGTAGTGCTTGATCGGCGCGCCCTCGGGCGCGCCGGCGGAGGTGGTGACGGACATGAGGGCGCTCCCTAGAACAGTCCGCGCTGGCCCAGGCGCTTGGCCAGCCAGTTGGAGCCGAAGATCAGGACGACACCGGCCACGCCCTTGAACAGGCCGACCGCGGTGGCGTAGCTGTACCCGCCCTGGGTGACGCCGACGTAGTAGACGAAGGTGTCGAACACGTCCGCGACCGAGCGGTTCAGCGAGTTGGTGAGCAGCCAGATCTGTTCGAAGCTCTGGTCGAGGAGGTTCCCGGAGGTCAGGATCGCCATGACCACGATGGTGGGGCGGATGGCGGGCAGCGTGACGTGCCAGAACTGCCGCCAGCGCCCGGCGCCGTCCATGCGGGCCGCCTCGTACAGATTCGGGTCCACACCGGCCAGCGCGGCCAGGTAGATGATCGTGCCCCAGCCGGACGTCTTCCACAGCAGCTGCATGATGACGAGCGGCCTGAACCACCCCGGCTGTGCCATGTAGTCGGCCTTGGCGCCGCCGGTCAGCCCGTGGATCCAGCTCGCGACCACCCCGAAGTCCACCGAGAACAGCAGGTACGTCAGGGAGAAGACGATCGTCCAGGACAGGAAGTGCGGGATGTAGATCAGCGACTGCACGTACCGCTTGTACATGCTGACCCGCAGCTCGTTCAGCATCAGCGCGACGATGATCGGAGCCGGGAAGACGAACAGCGCCGTCAGCAGCGCGAGGAACAGCGTGTTGAAGAGCAGCCGGCCGAAGTCGGGGCCGGTGAACAACTCCTCGAAGTGCTTCAGGCCGACCCAGGCGCTGTCGGCGTAGCCGAGGAACGGCACGAAGTCCTGGAAGGCGATGGTCAGGCCGTACATCGGCAGGTACTTGAAGAGCGCGAAGTAGGCCAGGCCCGGGATGAGCATCAGGTAGAGCCAGCGGTAGCGCAGCAGCGCCGTGCGCACCGGCACCCTGGCCCCGCCACCCCGCTTCACCTTGGGTGCCGTCTTCGTGGCAGGCGGCGCCAGGTCGGTGGCCACAGCGGCCTCCTTTCACAGACAGAGGGCCCGGGCGGGTCCCGGGCCCCTGGACGGATCGGCTCAGCCGCCTACCTTGGCGATCCCGGCCTGCAGCTCGGTGAGGATCTGGGTGCCGCCGGCGTCGTGCCAGCGCTGGAACTCGGCCTTGAGCTGCTCCTCGGTGATCTCGCCCGCCAGGAACTTGATGCGGGCGTCGGTGGGCAGCGGGTTGAGCGTGGCGCCCTTCTCCACCGCGGTGGTCGAGATCACCGGCAGGGAGGGGTCGTGCACCGCCGTCTGCAGGTCGAGCTCCATCAGCTCGTCGCGCTCCTTGATCCATTCCTTCTCGGCCTGGCTGGGGCGCATCCACTCGTAGGCGTCGCCCGCGACCCCGACGCTGGAGGTCGTGCCGAGCTGGATGAAGGCCTTCTCCACGTCGTTGGCGATGACCTTCATCGCCTGGTCCTGGTCGTTGAGCTTGACCGCGAAGCCGTCCTCGACCTTGAAGTTGCGCCCCTCGATCCCGTTGTTGAGCAGGATGGAGCCCTCCTTGGCGGCCAGCTTGTCCAGCACCTTCAGCACGTCGTCGAGCTGCTGCTCGGTGCGCACGCGCTGCTTGGAGACGGCGACGATGCCGTTGTAGCCGGTGAAGGGGTAGGAGAACTTCTTCCCGTCAGGCCGGGCGAGGTTGCCCGCCATCGCCACCTTCTTGTCGTACGTCGCGGCGTCCAGCTCCTTGAACCCGTCGTAGAGCTGGCCGGCACGGACGTTGACGTCGATGATGATGCCGCCCTTGCCCTGGATGAACGGGTCGTTCCACTTGGCGGTGTCCAGGGTGGCCCAGTCGGCGTTCACCAGGCCCTCGTCGATGAACTTCTTGATGTACTTCTGGGCCTCCCAGAACTCGGGCACCTCGAACTCGGGCACGAGCTTCCCGTCGCGCGTCCCGTAGTTGTTCGGGGTGCCGAACCAGACGTCGATGACGTTGTAGGGGCTGGAGGCGGAGAAGGAGGTGCCGGGCCACTTCGGCAGGATCATGCCGTAGGTGTCCTTCTTCCCGTTGCCGTCCGGGTCCTTCTCGGTGAACGCCTTGGCGATGGCGTAGAGGTCGTCGGTCGTCTTCGGCATCTCCAGGTTCAGCTTCTCCAGCCAGTCCTTGCGGATGACGACCGCGGACCGCAGCAGCGGGCGCACCCGGTAGATGCCATAGTTCCTGCCGTCGGTCTTGGAGTTGAGCCAGGCCTGCTCCGACTTGGGCTTCAGGTTCGGGTACTTGTCCAGCTTGTCGGTGAGGTCCCAGAACGCACCGGCCTTCGCGGCCTTGACGAACGACGGGCCCTTGTTGTCCTGGATGACCACGACGTCGGGCAGCGAACTGGACGCGAGCGTGACGTTGGTCTTCTCGTTGTAGTCGGCGTTCGGCACCCACGTGATGGCGAGCTTCTTGCCGGCCTGCTTCTCGACCGCCTGCTGGATCTCGCCCTTGGGGTCGGGTGCGGTGCCGAACAGCGGGACCATCATGGTCAGCGTGTTGTCGTCCGCCTCCGCGCCCTCGCCTCCGCCAGAGCAGGCCGTGGCGGCCATAGCAGCCGTTAGCGTTAACACCCCGGCGATGAGCCGCCGGCGACGGGATGCGCTCATGAGTTCCCTTTCGAATGCAGGCGCGCCTCGTTCTCCTGGAAGAAGCGCAGGCAGAGCCACGTGTTGAGGTAGATCCACGCGCCGAAGCCGATCACCGCGGCGAGGATGGGCGCCGCCGAGGTCGCGAAGGCGATGGCGGACAGGGCTAGCAGCAACAGCACGGACGAGGCCGGACGCAGCAGCGCCAGCTGTGCGGCCTTGGGCCAGTAGGCCCGCAGCGGCAGGTCGTAATGTACGTAGAGCGGGCCGACCTGGGCCCCGACGGCCGCGAGCGCGATGAGCGCCACGAAGGTCGCGACGCGCAGCGCTTCCGTGCCCGGTCCGAGAGCGGCGAGGTACAGGTAGTTGCCGATCAGCACGGTGGCGAGGGCCGCCGCCGGCAGGACCAGCAACGAGGCTCGGACGAACTCCCGTCGGTAGACGGTCCAGAATTCGGTCCAGCCCTGAAACGTTTCATTTCGGACATGCCGACGGGCCAGGGTGTAGGCGGCCACGGTGGCGGGCCCGAGCCCCAGGACCACGCCGCCCGCGAGGGTGAACACGATCCACATCAGATTCAGCCGGACCGCCCAGATGAGCTCTGAACAGGCAGCTTGGAACCTGAACGACAGGGCGGGATGGTTCATCCGGCACCACCTTCTCGTGGCCTGTGCACGGATACGGGGGTGAGTGTTGCCCCGTGGTTCCTGCTCAGTTACAAGCGAATGAACGGCGGGTTGGTGCGAAATTAGTGTTGAATCGACTCAAAGTCAATGACGCAATACCTGGAGATTTCGCACATCCCGCTGGGCGATGCCGTCCGATGGAAGCCGATCTTGCCTCCTGCCAGCGCCGGACCCCGATCGGGCCGTCATCCGTCCAGCGGAACGAGACCGAATCGTTGACCGGCGCCATCGCGGCGCGCCAGGGCACGGCGTCAACGCGCAGCGCCGTCGCACGACGCCGTCGGACAGCGCCATGGGACAGCGCCGCCGCACAGCGGTGCTCGGCTCGCGGGTCCTGTCCCGTCAGTCGCGGCGCAGGGCGGTGGACGCGCGGATCACCAGGTCGGGCTGGAAGATGACCTGCCGGTGCCGATGCTCGCCGGGCTCGGCGACCTCCTCCAGCAGCAGGTCGATGGCCGTGCGGCCGAGCAGGTCGCGCGGCTGCCGGATGGACGACAACGGCACCGCCGCCGCGGCCGCGAAGTCGATGTCGTCGTAGCCGATGATGGCCAGATCCTCGGGCACGCGCAGCCCGTGCGTGGCCATCGCCTGCAGGAGGCCCAGCGCCATCATGTCGTTGGCGCAGAAGGCGGCCGTGGGCCGCTCCCCGGGGGGCAGAGCCGCCACGCGTTCGCCGATGGCCCGGCCTTCGGCGACGGTGAGCGTGGGCGCGCTGGAGGTGAGCAGCTCGACGGCGCCCCCGGCCGCGGCGACGGCGCCGGTGACGCCCGCGTGCCGGTCGGCCACCTGCCTGATGGACGGCGGCCCGCCGGCGAACAGGATCCGCCGATGCCCCCGCTCGATCAGATGGGCCCCGGCGATCTGCCCGCCCAGCCGGTCGTCGACCGCGACCGAGCACTGCAGCCCGGTGGCGGGACTGTCGACCAGCACCACGGGCGTGCCCCGGGCGGCCAGGTCCTCCAGCCAGGCGCTCTCCATCCCGACGGGGGTGATCAGGATGCCCATCACCCGCTGCTGTTCGAGCTGGTCGAGGTGGCGGCGCTCGCGGCCGGGGTCGCCGGCGCTGTTGCAGAGCACCACCATCGTGTCGTGGTCGTCGGCCACCGACTCGGCGCCCTGGGCCACGTCCACGAAGAACGGGTTGGCCACGTCGAGCACGACGAGCCCGACCGTACGGCTGCGCCCGACCCGCAGGTGGCGGGCCACCTCATTGCGGACGAAGCCCAGTTTCTTGATCGCCTCGAAGACGCGTTCGCGGGTGGCGGGGGACACGATCTCCGGGCGGTTGAGCACATTGCTCACCGTGCCCACAGAGACGCGCGCAAGCTGCGCGACCTCCTTGATGTTCCTGGTCGCCATCGATCCTCACGAGGCCGTGCTGCTGGACATGCAATGATCGCCGTCTCGGCGGCCGCTGCGCGCGACCCACCGGACGTGCGCGAACCGCTGCTCGCGGCGGACCGCTGGGCGCGGCCGTACCGTGAACTCGCTCATCATAGCGGCATTCAAGATTCTTTTGAATCGTCTCAATACCGCAAAACCGGCACGGCGGTCAGGACGGGTCGATGACGCGGACGCGGACCGCCCGGAAGGACGCGGGCGTGTCCCGCAACACGGCCAGCCTCGGATCGGGCACCACCAGGAACGGCTCCGTCTCCAGCGCCAGCAGCGGCTCCAGCCGCCGATCGGCCCGCAGCCCGTCCATCGCCCGCCGATCCCCGCCGAGCACCACCCCGTCCAGCTCCCCCAGGTACGGCGACAACACCCGCACCGCCGTCTCCACCGCGACGTCGAAGGCCTGTCCCGCCTGGTTCTGCCGCCGCCTGGCGAAGCGCTGCTGCGACCACCCGCCGGCCGCCGTGCGCCCCTGCACCAGCCGCGACCCCACCTTCGATGCCACCAGCGAGGAGCCCTCGAAGACGCCGGCCGCGTAGCCGCCGAGCCGCACCAGGAACACCCCCACCCGCCGGGCGGCCCGCGCATGGGCGACCAGCCGGGCGACGTGCGGCGGCCCGGGAGGCATGGGCGGGAAGGGCACGTGCAGCTCGGCCACGGCCCCGTCATCGGCCAGCAGCCGGACGACCTCGTCGGCACGGGCGGCCGTGAAGGGCCCGTGGCGATCGGCGAAACCGTCGATCCACGGATGCAGGCGCTCCGGCGGCACCATGACCCACCGGCCGCCGCCCTTCGCCGGGCGCGCAGTCATGTCCGGAAGGCTAGCCGAAAACGCCGGGCGGGCCGCTCGCCGCACCGGCCGGCGGCGCGGACAGGCCAACTCCACACGACAAGCACGTCCTTAAACCGAAATATCGGTTAATTTTGACTCCTGGGGCTTATGTGACACCAGACGACCGCCGGATCATCGATGATGTGCCGTCCTCCCTGCTCAGCAGCCCCATGGTGGATCTAGACACCGGGGCCGTCATCGCGCACCCGGCCGTGGTGGACAACACCGGCACGCTCAGGGCCACCCCCCTGCCCATGATGCTGGAGCTGCCCATCCACCTGGTCCTGGCCGGCACGGGCGCGCTGGCCCCGCTGCACGAGTCGCTCAGAAGAGCACGACGGCACCCGCGCGAGGCGATCCTGCTGCTCACCGGATCGTGCCAGGACCAGGACCGGCCCCTGCTGCGGGTCGGACTGAACAGCCTGCGCACGATCGGCTACCTGATCGGCTTCAGCGACGTGGGCGCCGCCGGCGCGGCCCTGGACGTGGTCGCGGACGCCTCCCCGTACCTGCTGGCCCTCGACCCCGACCTGGTCGCGCGCATCCCGGGCGACCACCGCGCCGTCGCGGTGGCGCGCTCGGTGGTGGCGCTGGCGCGCGGCCTGGGCGCGCACGTCCTGGCTCCGGGCGTCGAACGCGAGCCGCAGGTGGCGGTGGCCCGCGGCCTCGGTGTCCGCCTGGCGCACGGCCCGCTGCTCGCCCCGGGACCCGACGGCAAGATCCGCGTGCCGCTCCCCCTGGCCGACGAGTCCCCCACCGCGGCGCTGCTCGGCCCCCGCGTGCAGGAGCTGCTGATCCCCGCGGTGACGCTGCCGGCGGAGGCGACGACGGCGGAGGAGGCGGTGGCGACGTTCGGGCACGAGCCGACGATCACCAGCGTGATCCTCGTGGACGAGTACCAGCGGCCCAAGGGCAGCCTGGACCGCAGCCGCTTCCTGCTGTCGTTCGCGGCCCGCTACGGCCACGCCCTGCACGGCGCCAAACCCGCGCATCGCCTGGCCGACCCGCCGCGCACGGTGCCCAGGACGACCCCGGTCATCGCGGCCATGCAGGCGGCCGGCCGGGACGCGGCCCGGGTCTACGACGACCTGGTGGTGACCGACGAGATGAACCGCTGCCTCGGCATCGTCCGCGTCTCCGACCTCATCAGGCAGGTGAGCACGATCAGGACCTGATAACGACTCACGCCCGGCCCTGGGCGGCGGCACGGCGGCGGGATAGGAAGAAGGCATGCCGCTGAACAGGCGGGCCCTGCTCGGCGCCGGGATGCTGGCCGGGGCCGCCGCGTGCACCGACGCCCGCCCCACACCGGCACCCACCGGCTTCGACCCCCGCGACTGGGGGTCGGTGCGCGCCCAGTTCGCGCTGGATCCGGCCTACGCGCAGTTCGCGGCGTTCGTCCTGGCGCCTTCCCCCGCGCCGGTCCGCCAGGCGATCAGAACGCACCGCGACGCCCTGGACGCCGACCCCGAGTACGCTCCCGAGGGCGGTGACCAGGCGGCCCGCGAGGCCGCCGCCCGCTACCTGGGCGCCGAGCCGGCCGGGATCGTGCTGACCGACAGCACCACGATGGGCCTGGGCCTGCTCTACTCCGGCGTCCGGCTGCGCCCCGGGCAGGACGTGCTGACGACCGAGCACGACTTCCTGGCCACCCACGAGGGCCTGCGTCTGCTGGCCGAGCGGACGGGGGCGAGGGTGCGCAGGGTCAGGCTGTACGACGACCCGGCGCGGGCCGCCGCCGACCGCATGGTGACGGCCGTCAAGGAGGGGCTCGGCCCGCGGACGAGGGTGGTCGCGATCACCTGGGTGCATTCGAGCACCGGCGTCCGCGTGCCCGTCCGCGCCGTCGCCGACATGCTGGCCGAGGCGAACAAGGGCCGCGACGAGCACGACCGGGCGCTGCTGTGCGTGGACGGGGTGCACGGGTTCGGGGCGCTGGCCGACGGGGTGGCGGACCTGCGCTGCGACTTCCTGGCCAGCGGCACGCACAAGTGGCTGTTCGGGCCGCGCGGCACCGGCGTCGTGTGGGGCCGCGCCTGGGACACGATCGCGCCGACCCTGCCCAGCTTCAGTCAGGCCGCGTTCGACGCCTGGCAGAGCGGCGGGCAGCCGGGCGCCGGCACGGCCGAGCTGGTCACACCGGGTGGTTTCAAGGCGTTCGAGCACCGGTGGGCGATGCCGCAGGCGTTCGGCTTCATGACGGCGATCGGCAAGGACCGGGTGCGGCGGCGTACGGAGGAGCTGGCCACCCGGCTCAAGGCGGGCCTGCGGGAGCTCGCGCACGTCACGCCGGTCACCCCGCGGGCGCCGGAGTTGTCGGCCGGGCTGGTGTGCTGCTCGATCCGGGGCATGGAGCCGTTCGAGGCCGTGCGCCGGCTGCGCGAGCACAAGGTGATCGCGAGCGTGACCCCCTACAGTCCTTCGCTGCTGCGGTTCGGCACGAGCATCGTGACGACTCCCGAGCAGGTGGACCAGGCGATCAAGGCGGTGGCGGGGCTGGCCTGAGCGGGACGACTCCCGAGCACGTGTTCCAGGCGATCAGGGCGGTGGCGGGACTGGCCTGAGCGGGCGCGTCACAACCAGCCCTGGGTCCTGGCCCGCTGCACGGCCTCGATGCGGTTGCGGGTGTGCGTCTTGCCGATGGCCGAGGACAGGTAGTTGCGCACGGTCCCCTCCGACAGGTGCAGCCGCCCGGCGATGTCCCCGATCGTGGAGCCGTCCGCCGCCGCCAGCACGTCGCGCTCCCGCCCCGACAGCGGGTTGGGCCCGGCGCTCAGCGCGGCCGCGGCCAGCGCCGGGTCGATGACCCGCTCCCCCGCGTGCACCCGTCGGATGGCCGCCGCCAGCTCCCTGGCCGGGCTGTCCTTGACCAGGAACGCCACCGCCCCCGCCTCCATCGCCGCCCGCAGGTAGCCGGGCCGCCCGAAGGTGGTCAGGATCATCACCCGGCAGCCGGCCACCCGCTCGTTGATCGCGGCGCAGGCGGCCAGCCCGTCCATGACGGGCATCTCGATGTCGAGCAGCGCGATGTCGGGCCCGACCGCCGCGGCGACGGCGACGGCCTGCTCGCCGTCAGCGGCCTCGCCGACGACCTCGATGTCGGGCTCCAGGCCCAGCAGCGACGCCAGCGCGCCGCGTACCATGCCCTGGTCCTCGGCCAGCAGCACCCGGATCACGCGCCCGCCTCCGCTCCGGCCGGGACCAGCACCCGCAGCCGGTGCCCGCCGTCCGCCGCGGGGCCCGCCGTGACCGTGCCGCCGGCCGCCGTCACCCGCTCGGTCAGGCCGCTCAGCCCGCTGCCCGGCTCGTACGCCTGCCCGCCGCCGCTCCCGTTGTCCATGATCTCCAGCATGGCCTGCCGGCGATCGAACGTCACCCTGATCTCACAGGAGGTGGCCCGCGCGTGCCGGACGACGTTCGTGACGCCCTCGCGCACCGACCAGCCGAACAGGCCGTCGAGCGCCTCGGGCAGCGGTGTGCCCGCCACCCGCATCTCGACCGCCACCCCCGCCGCGCGCAGCACCGCCCTGGCGTTGTCGAGCTCCTCCGGCAGGCTGCGCTGCCGGTAGCCGGTGACGGCCTCGCGTACCTCCACCAGCGCCTTCCTGGCGACGGACTCGATGTCCTGGAGCTCCTGCCTGACCTTGGGCGACTCCCCGGCCAGCCGGCCGGCCAGCTCGCTCTTCAGCACGATCAGCGACAGGCTGTGGCCGAGCAGGTCGTGCAGGTCGCGGGCGATGCGCAGCCGCTCCTCCATGGCCGCCAGCCGGGCCACCTCGTCCTGCGCCAGGCGTAGCTTGAGGGTCAGCCCCCGGCTGTTGCGGATGCTGATGAACAGCACCCCGAGCGTCACCACCTGCAGGCAGAGCACGATGAGGCCGTCGGCCGAGCTGCCGTTGAGCAGGCCGGCGGCGATGACGACGATCAGGTTGACCACCATGGCCGGCAGCGCCGCCACGGCCGGCAACGTGAACCCGTAGAGCACGACCGTGTAGACGGGCAGGCTGAGCCACGAGCCGCCGAAGGCGAGCGCGCCGGTCACCCCGAGCACGGTGGTCACCCCCAGCAGCGGGTACGTCCAGCGGCCACGTTCCAGGAAGTTCTTGGCGCTCAGCACGGTCGACAGGAAGGCGCCGACGAACAGGAGGAGCAGCAGGCCCGCCCAGATCGCGCGGGCCCCCGTGAGCACGCCCGTCACGATCTCCGTGATGGGGAAGACCAGGTAGACCAGCCCCACGGAGATGCCCAGCAGCCGCCGCTTGGGCGACGGCGTGCCATCGGCCTCGCCAAAGCTGATCTTCTCCGCGAACCTCATGCCCGTACGGTAACCCGGCGGTAGGCGTACACCGCCGCGCCCCCGAGCACGACCGCCCATCCGGCGACCACGAGCACGTCGGTGACCGGCAGGCCGTGACCGGCCACGATGCTCTGGCCGAGGCTGGCGTAGTGGAACGACGGCGTCAGATCCGCGATCGTCCGCATCGTGTCCCCGAACACCTCGGGCGGGAACCAGAGCCCCCCGGCCAGCGCCAGGGCGAACATGCAGATCATCGCGGCGGGCTGGGCCGCGTCGGCCGACAACACCGACCCGATGGCCAGCCCCAGCGCCACGAACGGCAGCACGCCCAGCCACATGGTGGGCAGCAGCTCCAGCCAGATGCCGACCGGCAGCGACACGCCCTGCAGGACCACCGCGACCAGGCTCACCAGCACCAGCGACGGCAGCACCAGGAACATCGCGACGACCAGCTTGGTGACGATGATCGCCCAGGCCGGCAGCGGGGTGATCTGGAGCTGCCGTAACCACCCGGACTGCCGCTCGGCGGCCCACGGGACGGCCGAGCTCATCATGGAGGAGGCCAGCGCCCCGTAGGCGGCCATCGACACCATCAGGACGACGCTGTAGGAGACCCCGCCCGGATCGGTCTGCGCGCCGTAGATGTTGGCGTTGATCACGTAGAGGACGACGGGGAAGGCGAGCACGAAGATGAGGTAGCGCCGGTTGCGCAGCATCCTCAGGGCCTCGGTCTTGGCGTAGTAGAGCATCAGGACTCCTTGGTGAGAGCGAGGAAGGCGGATTCGAGGTCGGCGCCGGAGAACTGGAGGCCGCGCACGTCGAGCGTGGTGCCCCGGTAGAGCCCGGCGAGGGTGGCGTCGGGGTCGGAGGTGTGCAGGGTGGCCGTGCCGGCCACGACGTCCACGGCGGTCACGCCGGGCAGCCGGTCGAGCCCGGCCACGGACTGGTCGCCGATGGCGAAGCGCACGCGCCGGCCGCCCGCGCCTGCCTTGATCTCGGCGGCGGTGCCGTCGGCCGCCAGCCGCCCCTTGGCGATGACGATGACCCGGTCGGAGTGCTCGTCGGCCTCCTCCAGGTAGTGGGTGGCGAACAGGACGGTACGCCCGTCGGCCGCGTAGTCGTGCATACCGGCCCAGAACCGCAGTCTGGACTCCACGTCCATGGCCGCGGTCGGCTCGTCGAGCAGCAGGATCCTGGGGCCGCCCGCGAGGGCCAGGGCGAATTTGACCCGCTGCGTCTGGCCGCCGGACAACTTGTTCGCCCGGCGGCCGGCCAGGTCTGACAGGTCGGCGAGCTTGAGGATCGTGTCCAGGTCGAGCGGGCGCGGGTAGAGGCGGCGGACGAGGTCGATGAGCTCCTTGACGGAGAGCTCGGGGATGAGCGCCCCGTCCTGGAGCATCGCGCCCATCTCGCCGGCCGCGACCGCCTGGGCCGGACTGCGGCCGTGCACGGCGACCGTGCCGCGGCTGGGCTGGAGCAGGCCGAGCAGCAGGTTGATGGAGGTGGACTTGCCGGCGCCGTTGGGCCCGAGCAGGGCGACGGTCTGGCCGGGCTCGATGGCGAGCGAGAGGTCGTCGACGGCGAGCACGTCCCCGTAGTGCTTGCTGACGTGGTCGAACACGATGGCGTTCATGGAAGAAACGCTAGAGCCCGGGAGCCGGCGGGGTCAGTGTGATCCTTCCGGCGTTGACCATGACATTTGTCAGGCCAGGCGGGCCACCAGGCCGGTGTCGAGGCTGTAGTAGGCGCCGATGACGGTGGCGGTGCCGTACAGGAGGGGGTCGGATCGCAGGCGTGCGACGGTGCGCAGGATGTGGGCGCGGACCATGGGCTCGACCTGGCCGTCGGAGGTGGCGTAGGCGGGCTCCAGGGCGGCGACGATGTGCGGCAGCTCGCCGGGAAGGGTCTCCCGGCGGGATAACGCGCGGGCGGCGGCCGTGACCGCGCCGCAGCGCTGGTGGCCCAGGACCACGACGAGGGGGGCCCGGAGATCCTGCGGGCCGTACTGGACGGCGGCGGTGACCAGCGAGTCGAGCGTGTGCGCCGCGGTGCGGACGACCAGCAGGTCGCCGAGGCCGACGTCGAACACGCCCTCCGGCGGCACCCGCGAGTCGATGCACGACAGCACCACCGCGTACGGCGACTGGCTCGTCGCCACCTGTCTTCTGTGCTGCGGGTCCTGGCGCGGGCGGTGGGACGTGCCCGCCGCCCAGCGCCGGTTGCCCTGCTCCAGTGTTGTCCACATCTGCCTGGCAGTGCCACGCCAAGCGACCGGTTCGTCACGCACGGGTGCGATATGCCCGCGACGCGGCTGGCCTAGCGGGCAGAGGTCACAGACGGCAGGCGTAGATGTCGGTGACCAGGATGGCTCTTGCGCCGATGTCCCAGAGCTGATCCATCACCTGCTGGTGGCCCTTGCGCCGGACCATGGCCCGCACCGCGACCCATCCCTCACGGTGCAGGGGCGAGACCGTCGGGCCCTCCATGCCGGGCGTGAGCGCGATGGCCTCCTCGATCCGCTCGGCGCGGATGTCGTAGTCCATCATGACGAAGTCGCGGGCGTGCACGACACCCTGGAACCGGCGGGTGAACTGGTCGACGGCCGGCGTCTCCGGGGCGCTCTGCCGCTTGATCAGCACGGCCTCCGATCGCATGATCGGCTCGCCGAACACCTCCAGGCCGACGTTGCGCAGCGTGGTGCCGGTCTCCACGACGTCGGCGACCGCGTCGGCCACGCCGAGCCTGATGGCGGTCTCGACGGCGCCGTCGAGCTTGATCACCCGGGCGTCGACGCCCTGATCGGAGAGGTATTTGTCGAGCAGGCCCGCGTAGGAGGTGGCGATGCGCCTGCCGTCGAGGTCCTGGACCGAGGTCATCGTGCCCGCCGTGGCGGCCAGCCGGAACGTGGAGCCGCCGAAGCCGAGCGGCATGATCTCCTCGACCGGCGCACCGGAGTCGATCAGCATGTCGCGGCCGGTGATGCCGACGTCGAGTGTGCCCTCTCCGACGTAGACGGCGATGTCGCGGGGACGCAGGAAGAACAGCTCGCAGCCGTTGGCCTCGTCGACGAGGAAGAGCTCCTTGCTGTCCCTGCGCGTGCGGTAGCCGGCCTCTTTGAGCATGCTCTGGGCGGCCTCGCTGAGCACGCCCTTGTTGGGTACTGCCAGACGCAGCATGTCAGGTCCTTCTGGTTGGTCTCACTGTCGCTGTCTCCAGGTGACGGGCGCCGCCGCGCCCTAGAGATGCTTGTAGACCTGGTCGAGCCCGATGCCCTTGGCGATCATGAGCACCTGCACGTGGTAGAGGAGCTGGGAGATCTCCTCGGCGGCCCTGTCGTCTGACTCGTGCTCGGCGGCCATCCAGCTCTCGGCGGCCTCCTCGACGACCTTCTTGCCGATGGCATGGACGCCGGCGTCGAGCGCGGCCACGGTGCCCGAGCCCGCGGGCCGGGTCGTGGCCTTCTCTGACAGCTCGGCGAACAGCTCTTCGAAGGTCTTCATGGTCTCTCTCGTCGTTCGGCTGACGTGCCTGTTAAGCCTAGTCTGCGATAGAGGGTGACGCTGCCTCGCGTCCGCCACGCGAGACGGCGTGCCTTCCATCAGCGTGTACAGCTCACCCCGTACACGCCCTGCGGGTCCGGAAACGGCACCGCCCGCCGTGCGACTGGGTCGCGCGGCGGGCGGTGTGCGGTGCTGGTGGTGCTCGTCGTGCTGATGTGCTCGTCGTGCTGGTCAGAGACGATCAGCGCTCGAAGCGACGGCCGGCCGAGGTGTTGCGGCGGTAGCCGCCGCCGGTGCCACGCTCGTCCACGGGGCCGCCGGAGCGGTAACCGTCACGCGGCGCGGCGCCACGGTCGTCCGAGCGGAACCCGCCGCCGCTGCGCGGGGCGCGGTCGTCCTGGCGGACAGGCCGGTCGTCGGAGCGGAAGCCGCCCGTGCGGGGGGCGCGGTCGTCCTGGTGGAACGGCCGGTTGTCCCGGCGGCGGTCGTCGTTGAACGTGCGCGGCTCGGCCGCACGCGCGGCCGGACGGTCGCCGTCGGTGTGCCGGCGGGGGCGCCGGTCGTCGCCGGGGGCGAACGGACGGTCGCCGTCCTCGTGCCGGCGCGGACGGCGGTCGCCGCCGCCACTGCCACCGCGACGGCCGCCGCCACGACGGTCGTTGCCGCCCTCGCGGCGCGGGCGCAGCGGCTTGCGGACGTCCGGCTCCCACACGGCGACGGGCTCGCCGCTCGGCACGCGGCCCCCGGTCACCTCGGCGATCCGGGGATGGCCGGGAGTGGCCTTGAGGCGGAACGGGTGGATGCCGGCGCGCCGGGTGAGCGCGTCGGTCGCGCGGCGCTCGTTGGGGAGCACCAGCGTGACGACGGTGCCCTTCTCGCCGGCGCGGGCGGTGCGGCCGCCGCGGTGCAGGTAGCTCTTGTGGTCCTGCGGCGGGTCGACGTGCAGCACCAGGCTGATGTTGTCGACGTGGATGCCGCGCGCCGCGACGTCGGTGCAGACGAGCACGTTGACGGAGCCCTCGCGGAACTCGGCCAGGATGCGCGTGCGCTGGTTCTGGCGCTTGCCGCCGTGCAGGCCGCCGGACTTGACGCCCACCCGGGCGAGCTGCTTGCACAGCCGGTCCACGCCGTGCTGGGTGCGGACGAAGATGATCGTACGGCCCTCGCGGTTGGCGATCTCGGCCGTGACGTCGAACTTGTCGTCGCGCGTGACCTGCATCACGTGGTGCTCCATGGTGTCGACCGGCGAGGTCGCGGGGGCCACGGAGTGGGTGATCGGGTTCTTCAGGAAGCGCTGCACCAGCTTGTCGACGTCGCCGTCGAGCGTGGCGGAGAACAGCAGCCGCTGGCCGCTGGTCGGGGTCTGCCCGAGCAGCTCGGTGACGACGGGGAAGAAGCCGAGGTCGCACATGTGGTCGGCCTCGTCCAGGACGCTGACCTCAATGCTGCCCAGCGAGCACTCACCCTGACGGATCAGGTCGCCCAGGCGGCCGGGGGTGGCGATGACGACGTCGACGCCACGCCGCAGCGCCTCGATCTGCTTGCCCATGGACATGCCGCCGACGATGACCTTCATCCGCAGGCCCAGGCCGCGGCCCAGGGGCTCAAGGGCGTCGTGCACCTGGAGCGCCAGCTCACGGGTGGGCACGAGGATCATCGCGCGGGGGCGGCCGGGGGCCGGCCGCACACCGGCGATACGGGCCATGGTGGGCAGGCCGAAGGCGAGGGTCTTGCCGGAGCCGGTCTGGCCGCGTCCGAGGACGTCGGCGCCGGTCAGCACGTCGGGGATGGTCGCAGTCTGGATGGGGAAGGGACTGTCAATGCCTTGCTTGGCCAGTCCGGTCACCAGCGGCTTGGGCAGGCCAAGCAGCTCGAACTCAGACGGGCCCGGCTCGGGGGTGTTCTCACCGAGCGAGGGCATGACAGCGTCAAGCATGGTCACGAAGTTCGTGCCTTTCAGTCGAAGTGGCGCGTCACTTCTGCGAAAGGACGAGCCGGGACGTACGGCATGGCCGTACTCGTTTCAAGATGCGCCTACCGTCGGGGCGGGCCGCAAGGGGGGATACACCAGGCACCGGCCGCAGGCGGCGCGAGACGCGAGATGATGCGTCAGGTGTATCTGGTGCCAACGCCGGGATGCTATCGGAAATTCCCCGGATAGGTCCGGACCTTCCGAAACCCCCTGGCACGCTGAAGCGGCTGGCGCTGACGCCAGCCGTAGCAGCAGAAAAGATCAGACGTTAAAGCCTAGCATACGAAGCTGCTCGCGCCCCTCATCGGAGATCTTGTCCGGGCCCCATGGCGGCAGCCAGACCCAGTTGATCTTCACGTCGGACACCATGCCGTCGAGCGCCGAGTGGGCCTGGTCCTCGATGACGTCGGTCAGCGGGCAGGCCGCGCTGGTCAGCGTCATGTCGATGGTGGCCACCGGCGCTCCCTCGTCGGCGGGGTCGAGGTGGAGCCCGTAGATCAGGCCCAGGTCGACCACGTTGATGCCGAGCTCGGGGTCGACGACGTCCTTGAGCGCCTCCATGACCTCCTCGACGGTCGTCTGACCGTCGAACTGGGTCGGCGTCTCCACTGGCTTACTCATAGGGCCGCACTCCTCACAACCGCGTCCTTATAGGCCATCCACGAAAGCAACGCACATTTAACACGCGCGGGGAACTTGGCCACGCCCGCGAACGCGACCGCGTCGCCGAGCACCTCCTCGTCGGCCTCCACCTTCCCCCGGCCCTGCATGAGCCGGGTGAACTCGTCGACCACGGAGAGACTCTCCTCGATCGTCGAGCCGGTGGCCAGCTCGTGCAGCACAGAGGCGGCGGCCTGGCTGATCGAACAGCCCTGTCCGTCGTAGGAGACGTCCAGGACCTTGCCGGTGTCGTCCACCTTGACCCTGAGCGTGATCTCGTCACCGCACGTCGGGTTCACGTGGTGAACCTCACTGTCGTACGGCTCACGGAGCCCCCGCCCCTGCGGGTGCTTGTAGTGCTCCAGGATCAGCTCCTGGTACATCGACTCGCCGATCATGGCTATGCGAACACCTTCTGGACGTGATGGAGGCCGCGCACCAGGGCATCGATCTCGCCCGTGGTGTTGTACAGGTAGAACGACGCCCGCGTGGTCGCCGGTATTCCGAAGCGCAGGTGCAGCGGGCGGGCGCAGTGGTGTCCCACGCGTACGGCGACGCCGAACTGGTCGTCGAGGATCTGCCCGACGTCGTGCGGATGGATGCCCTCCAGCACGAAGGACACCGTGCCCCCGCGCCGCTCCATCGAGTCGGGCCCGATGATGCGCAAGGAGGGCAGCTCACGCAGCGCGTCGAGCGCGTAGGCCGTCAGCGTGCGCTCGTGCGCCTCGACGGCCTCCATGCCGACCTCGGTGAGGTAGTCCACGGCGGCGCCGAGCCCGATGGCCTCGACGATCGGCGGCGTGCCCGCCTCGAACTTGTGCGGGACGGCCGCGTAGGTCGAGTGGTCCATCCAGACCGCCTCGATCATCTCGCCGCCGCCCAGGAACGGGGGCATGGCGTCGAGCAGCTCGCCCCGGCCCCACAACACGCCGATGCCCGAGGGGCCGACCATCTTGTGACCGGTGAAGGCCACGAAGTCGGCGTCCAGCTCGGCGACGTTCACCGGGTGGTGCGGCACCGACTGCGACGCGTCCAGCATGATCAGCGCACCGACCTCGTGCGCCCGCCTGGCGATCTCGACGACCGGGTTGACGGTGCCGAGGACGTTGGACTGGTGGGCGATCGAGACGATCTTCGTCCGCTCGGTGATCACGTCGGGCGCGTAGTCGAGCCGCCCGTCGTCGGTGACGCCGAACCACTTGAGCGTCGCGCCGGTGCGCTGCACGAGCAACTGCCACGGCACGATGTTGGAGTGGTGCTCCATCTCGGAGATGACGATCTCGTCACCGGGGCCCAGGGTGAAGCGCGGATCGGTGTTGGCCCGGTTGCCGAAGGAGTAGGCGACCAGGTTGAGCGCCTCGGAGGCGTTCTTGGTGAAGATGACCTCGTCGCGCGACGGCGCCCCGATGAAGCCCGCGATCTTGTCGCGGGCGCCCTCGTAGGCGTCCGTCGACTCGGCGCCGAGCACGTGCATGGCGCGTCCGACGTTGCTGTAGTGCAGCGCCAGATGGTCACGCATGGTCTCGATGACCTGATTGGGCTTCTGGGAGGAGTTGCCCGAGTCGAGATAGACGAGCGGACGCCCGTCGGGCAGCTCGCGGGAGAAGATCGGGAAATCCTTCCTGATCTTCTCCACATCGAAGCTGATGGAGGTCATGCAGATGCCTTCGTGTACTGCTCGTAGCCCTCGGCCTCGAGCTTGTCCGCCAGTTCCGGGCCGCCCTCCTCGACGATCCGGCCGGCCGCGAACACGTGCACGTGGTCGGGCTTCACGTAGCGCAGGATGCGGGTGTAGTGCGTGATCAGCAGCACGCCGGTGTCACCGGAGGCGCGGAAGCGGTTGATGCCCTCCGACACCACGCGCAGCGCGTCGACGTCGAGACCGGAGTCGGTCTCGTCGAGCACGGCGATCTTCGGCTTCAGCAGCTCCATCTGGAGGATCTCGTGGCGCTTCTTCTCGCCGCCGGAGAAACCCTCGTTGAGGTTGCGCTGGGCGAAGGCGGGGTCGATGGACAACGCGTCCATGCCGGCCTTGAGGTCCTTGGCGAACTCACGCAGCTTGGGCGCCTCGCCGCGGACCGAGGTGACGGCCGAGCGCAGGAAGTTGGACACCGACACGCCGGGGACCTCGACCGGGTACTGCATGGCCAGGAACAGGCCCGCGCGGGCCCGCTCGTCGACCGACAGCTCCAGCAGGTCCACGCCGTCGAGCAGCACCTGGCCGCTGGTGATCGTGTACTTGGGGTGGCCGGCGATCGCGTAGGCGAGCGTCGACTTGCCCGAGCCGTTGGGGCCCATGATGGCGTGCGTCTCGCCGGACTTCACGATCAGGTTGACGCCGCGCAGGATTTCCTTGTCCTCGACGGCGACCTTCAGGTCACGGATCTCTAGGGTGGACATGTTCGCTATGACTCCTTCGAGAGCGAGACGAGGACGTCGTCGCCGTCGACTTTGACTGTGTAGACGTTCACGGGCTTGGTCGCGGGCGGGCCGGTGGGCTTGCCGGAGCGGATGTCGAAGCACGAGCCGTGCAACCAGCACTCCAGGGTGCCGTCGTAGACCTCACCCTCGCTGAGCTTCACCTCGGCGTGGGAGCAGACGTCGTGCAGGGCGAAGACGACCTCGCCCTTGCGCACGAGCGCGACCGGGATCTCTCCCACCTCGACGCCGATGACCCCTTCGTCAGGGATGTCATCGAGCTTGCAGACCTTCTCGAAACTCATCTGGCGAGCTCCGCATCGACGGCGCTGAGCACTCGCTCGCGAATCTCCTCGATCTGGATCTTCTCGATGAGCTGGCCGAGGAAGCCCCTGATGACCAGACGGCGAGCCTGGTCGTAGGGGATGCCGCGGGCCTGGAGGTAGAAGATGTGCTCGTCGTCGAGGCGGCCGGAGGCGGAGGCGTGCCCCGCTCCCGCCACCTCTCCGGTGAGGATCTCCAGGTTGGGCACCGAGTCGGCGCGGGCGCCGTCGGTGAGGATCAGGTTGCGGTTGAGCTCGTAGGTGTCGGTGCCCTCGGCCTCGACCCTGATGATCACGTCGCCGATCCAGACGGCGTGCGCGTCCTGACCCTGCAGCGCGCCGCGGTAGTCGACGTTGCTCTTGCAGTTGGGCTGAGAGTGGTCGACCAGCAGGCGGTGCTCCAGGTGCTGCCCGGCGTCCACGAAGTAGACGCCCGACAGGTCGGCGTCGCCGCCGGGAGCGCTGTAGGAGACGCTGGGCGACAGGCGTACGAGGTCGCCGCCGAGCGTCACCGCGAAGCTGCGGAAGGTCGCGTCCTTGGCGAGCCGCGCATGGTGGTGGGAGACGTGGACCGCGTCGTCGTCCCAGTCCTGCAGGCTGACGACCCTGAGCGTGGCGCCGTCGCCGACGACGAACTCGACGTTGTCGGCGTAGACGGCGCTGCCCTTGTGGTCGAGCACGATCAGAGCCTCGGCCATCGGCTCGACCTTGACCACGATGTGGCCGTAGGACGCGCCGTCACCGGAGCCGGTGAGCGTCAGGACGGTCGGCTTGGACGTGACGACCTCGCGCGGCACCGTGATCACGGTGGCCTTCTCGAAGCTGTTCCACGCCTGCGCGCTGACCCGGTCGGCGGGCGTGTAGGACTTGCCGAGGCGCGGGTCGTCGCGGCCGACGGTCTCGACGACGACCTCGGGGGCCGCGTCCACGTCCACGCGGACGTGGCCCGCGGGCTCTGCCTTGCCGGTGTGCAGGCCCTTCAGGCGAGAGAGCGGCGTGAAGCGCCACGCCTCCTCGCGCCCGGTCGGGACCTCGAAGTCGTCCAGGTCGAAGGACGCCTTCTCGTGCAGGGTCGACAAGGGCTTCTCGTTCAGGCCCATCAGCCGACGGCTCCTTCCATCTGCAGCTCGATCAGCCGGTTGAGCTCGAGCGCGTATTCCATGGGCAGCTCACGGGCGATCGGCTCGACGAAGCCGCGCACGATCATCGCCATCGCCTCGTCCTCGCCGAGCCCGCGGCTCATGAGGTAGAAGAGCTGGTCCTCACTGACCTTGGAGACCGTGGCCTCGTGCCCCATCGAGACGTCGTCCTCGCGGACGTCGACGTAGGGGTAGGTGTCGGAGCGGCTGATCTGGTCGACCAGGAGCGCGTCGCACTTGACGGTGCTGGCGCTGCCGTGGGCGCCCTCCTCGATCTGCACGAGACCGCGGTAGGAGGTGCGGCCGCCGCCGCGCGCCACCGACTTGGAGATGACCGTGGAGCTCGTGTTGGGCGCCAGGTGCACCATCTTCGATCCGGCGTCCTGGTGCTGGCCCTCGCCGGCGAACGCGACGCTCAGCGTCTCGCCCTTGGCGTGCTCGCCCATGAGGTAGACGGCCGGGTACTTCATCGTGACCTTGGAGCCGATGTTGCCGTCGATCCACTCCATGGTCGCGCCCTCGTAGGCGACGGCGCGCTTGGTGACCAGGTTGTAGACGTTGTTCGACCAGTTCTGGATGGTCGTGTAACGGCAGCGGGCGTTCTTCTTCACGATGATCTCGACGACCGCGCTGTGCAGCGAGTCGGAGGAGTAGATCGGCGCGGTGCAACCCTCGACGTAGTGGACGTAGCTACCCTCGTCCACGATGATCAGGGTCCGCTCGAACTGGCCCATGTTCTCGGTGTTGATCCGGAAGTAGGCCTGCAGCGGGATCTCGACCTGGATGTTCGGCGGCACGTAGATGAACGAGCCACCGGACCACACCGAGGTGTTGAGCGCGGCGAACTTGTTGTCGCCCACCGGGATGACGGAGCCGAAGTATTCCTTGAAGAGCTCTTCGTGCTCCTTCAGGCCCGTGTCGGTGTCGACGAAGATGACGCCCTTCTCCTCAAGGTCCTCACGGATCTTGTGGTAGACGACCTCGGATTCGTACTGGGCGGCGACGCCGGCGATGAGGCGCTGCTTCTCCGCCTCGGGGATGCCGAGCTTGTCGTAGGTGTTCTTGATGTCGGCGGGCAGCTCGTCCCAGGAAGCGGCCTGCTTCTCGGTCGAGCGCACGAAGTATTTGATGTTCTCGAAGTCGATGCCGGTGAGGTCGGAGCCCCAGGTGGGCATCGGCTTCTTGCCGAAAAGGCGCAGGCCCTTCAGTCGCAGGTCGAGCATCCACTCCGGCTCGTTCTTGAGCGCGGAGATGTTGCGGACGACCTCCTCGGACAGGCCACGTTTTGCCGCCGACCCGGCGGCATCCGAGTCGGCCCAGCCGAACTTGTAATTGCCGAGGCCTTCCAGCTCCGGGCGGTCGGTGACAGTCACCTTCCGGTCTCCTTGCTCTCTACGTTGAGGTTCTTGGCCTTGTACGCGCCATCACCCAGTGATTGCGGGCTCACGTGCGTCGTGCAGACCCCGTCGCCGTGTGCGATCGTGGCCAGGCGCTGCACCGGGGTGCCGAGCAGTTGCGCGAACGCCTCCGTCTCGGCCTCACAGAGCTGCGGGAACTCCGCGGCCGCGTGTGCCACCGGGCAGTGATGCTGGCAGAGCTGGTCGCCGCCCGACTTGGCCTTGCTGGCCGAGGCGGCATACCCCTCCGCTGACAGCGCCTGCGCCAGCACTTGCACGCGCTGGTCCGCCGGCACCGTCCGCATGACCGGCTCCAGCCGCGTCAGCAGGCTCGACACCTGCGAGCGGGCGAATTCGGCCACCGCTTCGTCTCCCAGGCGCTCGGCCAGGAAGCGCAGCGCGCTCCCGGCCAGGCCGTCGTAAGCGTGCTCGAAGGCACTGCGCCCCGCGTCCGTGATGGCGAACAACTTGGCCGGCCGGCCGCGACCACGCTGGCCGCGCGGCCGAACCGTGCGAGGCTCGATCATCCCGTCGGCCAGCAGCGCGTCCAGGTGACGGCGGACGGCGGCGGGCGTGAGCCCGAGCCGCTCGCCCAGCGCGGCGGCCGCGACGGGACCATGCTCAAGAATCAGCCTGGCGACACGCGCGCGGGTGCCGCGCTCGCTGCCTGGCTCCATCGTGGGCATGTTTTTCACAACATCAGTGTGCCGTAATTCCTTCCCACTTCACAAATGGATCTGACCAGGGGCGGGAATGGAATTAATCACGCAGGGTAGCCTTACCTAACCTGAGGTCGGCCCAGAATCGTGAAAATCACGGCCGAGCAGCACATGAGCCCGAGCATGACACAGGCCATGGGCACGGCGGTCCCGCTCCCGGCGAGTCCGACCAGCGGGGCCGCGGCGGCGCCCAGCGCGAACTGCAGCACGCCGAGCAGGGCCGAGGCGCTGCCCGCCACCTGGGCGGGCTGCGAAGCAAGGGCGAGCGCGCCGGTGGCGGGCAGCGTGAGGCCCTGGCCGAGCATGATGACGAACAGCCCGGCCACGATGCCCCCCAGGCCGAACAGTCCGGAGAGCGCGACGATCATCAGCAGGACCGCGCCGGCCAGGCTGATGACGAGGCCGGCGCGGACCAGGAGGGCCGGGGGGACCCGTCCCGACAGCCGGCCGCCGATCTGGGCCGTGACGGTCAGGGCGAGGGCGTTGAGGCCGAAGATGAGGGAGTACTGCTGGGGCGTGGCGCCGTACACCTCCTGCAGGACGAACGGCGAGCCGGAGATGTAGCCGAACATCGCCGCGAACGCCAGCCCCGCCGTGAGCGCGGAGCCCATGAACGCGCGGTCGCGCAGGAGCCCCCCGAACGTGGTCGCGGTGTGCTTGAGCCCGCCGCTCTCGCGCCGTTCCGCGGGCAGCGTCTCGCGTACGCCGGGCAGCACGGCCAGCAGCAGCACCAGCCCCGCCACCGACAGCGCCACGAACACGCCCCGCCAGGAGGTGACCGCCAGCAGTTGCGCCCCGGCGATGGGGGCCAGGATCGGCGCCAGGCCGCTGACGAGCATGAGCGTGGCGAAGATGCGGGCGATGGCGGCGCCGTCGTAGAGGTCGCGGACGACGGCCCGCACGATGACCAGGGCGGCGCCGCCCAGAATGCCCTGAAGCAGGCGGAAGGCGATGAGCATGGGCACCGAGGGCGCAAACGCGCACAGCAGCGAGGCCACCATGAACCCGGCCACGCCCACGATCAGCGGCACCCGCCTGCCGCGCACGTCGCTCACCGGCCCGGCGATCACCTGGCCGACGGAGACGCCGATGAGGCAGGCGGTGAGGGTGAGCTGGACCTGGGCGGGGGCGCTGAGCATCTCGGAGGTGATGGCGGGCAGCGCGGGGAGGTACATGTCGATGGAGAGCGGCCCGATCGCCGACAGCGCCCCCAGGATCAGCAGCAGCAGCCCGCGGCGGCGCTTGGCGGTCTGCCCTGCGGCGTGTTCGGCGATCTGCCCTGCGGCGCGCTCAGCGGACTGCCCGGCGATCTGCCCTGCGGCGCGTTCGGCGATCTGCCCAGCGGACTGCCCGGCGGACTGCCCGGCAGCGTGCTTGGCGGACTGCCCGGCGGCGCGCTTGGCGGTCTGCCCGGCGGCGGACGTGGCTTCTGCCACGGACATGCGTGAACACCTCTCCCTCGTAGGTCGTGGACCCACGAGGGCCGAGGGAGTCAACCGTGATTCGGTCCTCCGAATTCCCGGTTATCAGATGAATTCAAGCGATTTCGCGTAATTGGATGACGGACAACACCGCACCCTGCGGATCGGCGAACAGCGAGAACCGTCCTGGCGGGCTCTCGGCGCCGTCGACCATGACGTGCGCTCCCGCCTTCGCCGCGGCCGCCGTGGTGGCGTCGACGTCGGCGACGGCGAAGTAGGTCATCCAGAAGGACGGCGTCTGCGTGGGATAGTCGGCGAACATCCCGATCATCCCGCCGATGACCGGCTCGCCCAGGTGCCAGTCGGTGTATTCGGCGCCCGAGAGGTCGAGCGGCTCCGGCCGCCAGCCGAAGACCTCCGCGTAGAAGCGCTCGGCGGCGGGCTCGTCGCGGGTGACCAGCTCGTTCCAGCAGAGGGAGACGGGCTCGTTGACCAGCTCGGCGCCGTGGTGCTCGCCCGCCTGCCAGGCCGCGGCCCGCGATCCGTCGGGCGCCTGGAAGACGGTCATGCTGCCTTGGTCGAAGACCGCCATCGGCTCCATGGTGACGGTGCCACCGGCCTTGCGGACCCGCTCGGCGACGGCGGCGACGTCGTCCGTGGCGATGAACGTGTTCCACGCCGAGGAGCCCTCCCCTGTCATGACCGGGCCCAGCCCGGCGACCTTACTGCCGTCGTGGACGAACATGCCGTAGCCGCCCGCCGCCGGATCGTCGATCATGTCGGCCCGCCAGCCGAAGACCTCCTCGTAGAAGCGGATGGAAGCCTGGACGTCGATGCTGGACAGATCAACCCAGCACGGAACCCCGGGGTCGAAACCACTGCGTCGCGACATTGGCCACCTCCTGTGACGGGGAATTCACCGCCAGCGTCGCACCCGGGACCGACACTTTCCGGAAAATGACCGGGTCGGGACCTGTCCACAACCGGCCACGCTCACCTGCGGCCCGGACCGCCCGGCACAGTCCCTAAACTCGTGGCCATGGAATCCCCAGCCGTCGAGATCGTCGACCTGGTCAAACGCTACGGCGGAACGACGGCCGTCGACGGCCTCACGCTCCGCGCCGAGCGCGGCGCCGTCACCGCGGTCCTCGGCCCCAACGGGGCGGGCAAGACGTCCACGGTCGAGATCTGCGAGGGGTTCCGCGCCGCCGACGCGGGCACGGTCAGGGTGCTGGGCCTGGCTCCCACGCGGTCCGAGCTGCGGCCCCGGGTCGGCGTCATGCTGCAGGCGGGCGGCGTGCCGCCCGCGATGCGCTGCGGCGAGTGGCTGCGGCTGGTCTCCCGCTTCCACGCCCGCCCGCTCAACGCGCACGCCCTGCTGGAGCGCCTCGGGCTGGCCGGCCACGCGCGCACGCCCTACCGGCGGTTGTCGGGCGGGCAGCAGCAGCGGCTGTCGCTGGCCGCGGCCGTCATCGGGCGGCCGGAGCTGGTCTTCCTCGACGAGCCGACGGCCGGTCTCGACCCGCAGGCCAGGCACGCCTGCTGGGAGCTGGTCGGCGAGCTGCGCGGGGCCGGCGTGTCGGTGGTGCTGACCACGCACCACATGGACGAGGCCGAGCGGCTGGCCGACCACGTGGTGATCATCGACAGGGGGCGGGTGGTGGCCGAGGGCAGCCCCGCCTCGCTGACGGGGGCGGAGCGGCAGCTCAGGTTCAGGGCCCGGCCGGGGCTGGCGCTGGAGGAGTTGCTCAACGCGCTCCCGGCCGGCAGCGCGGCCAAGGAGTCGCCGGCCGGCCACTACATCATCGAGGGCCAGGTGGGCCCCGAGCTGCTGGCCACGGCGACGGCCTGGTGCGCGGCCGAGGGCGTCACGGCCGACGACCTGCGCATCGAGCGCCGCACGCTCGAAGACGTCTTCCTGGAGCTGACCGGCAAGGAGCTGCGATGACCGCGCACGACGGGACCTCCGGCGCGCTCGACTTCACCCCGTCCCCCGGCGCTGCGCCGTTCCCGCGCATGGTGCTCGCCCAGGCCGGGGCGGAGGTCCGGGCGATGATGCGCAACGGCGAGCAGTTGCTGCTCACCCTGATCATCCCGGTGCTGCTGCTGGTCGGCTTCTCGGTCGCGCCGCTGATCGACGTCGGCGGCGGCAGCCGGGTCGACTTCCTGACGCCCGGGGTGCTGGCGCTGGCCGTCATGTCGACGGCGTTCACCGGGCAGGCCATCGCGACCGGCTTCGAGCGCCGCTACGGGGTGCTGAAGCGGCTCGGGGCGACCCCGCTGTCCAGGGCCGGGCTGATGCTCGCCAAGACGGCCGCCGTCGTCGCCGTGGAGGTGCTCCAGGCCGTGGTGATCGTGGTCGTGGGGCTGGCGCTGGGGTGGCGGCCGCACGGGTCGTTTCTGAGCGCGGCGCTGCTGGTCGTGCTGGGGACGGCGGCGTTCAGCGGGCTGGGGCTGCTCATGGCGGGCACGCTGCGCGCGGAGGCGACGCTGGCCGCGGCCAACCTGGTCTACCTGGTGCTGCTGGGCGCGGGCGGGGTGATGTTCCCGCTGTCGAAGTTCCCCGAGTCGGTGCGGCCGGTGCTGGAGGCGCTGCCGATCTCGGCGCTGACGGGCGGGCTGCGCTCGGTGCTCGCGGAGGGCGCCGCGCTGCCACTGGGGCCGGTGGCCGTGCTGGCGGCCTGGGCGGTGGTGTCGCTGGCACTGGTCTCACGCACGTTCCGCTGGGAATGACCTCATTCGGGCTGGGGTTGGGCGGGTTCCGGGCGGAGGGCGCCGTAGCGGCGCCTGGTGAGGGCGGCCACCACCGTCAGCGGGACCGCGGCGGCCGCCGCCAGGCCGAACAGCAATCCGTACGCCCCGCGCTCGGCCAGCGGCCCGGCCGCCCACGACGAGACCGCGCTGCCCACGAAGAGCGCTGAGGCGAAGAACGCGATCGTGGTCCCCCGGGCCTCCGGCACCACGGAGGTGGCCCACGTCTGCAGCGAGGAGTGCAGGAACGACCAGCCGCCGCCGAGCAGCAGCGCGGTGACGGCCACCGTCGGCATGCTGACGTGCACGGTCACGATCAGGAACCCCAGGCAGAGCTGCGCACCGCCGACGGTCATCAGCACGGGCGCCGGCCAGCGGCCCGACAGGCGCTTGACCAGCTTCGAGAACATCCACAACCCCAGCCCGTAGGCGGTGATGCCCAGCCCCGCCACGGCCGTGGACCACCCGATGTGCTCCAGGGCGGTGGCCAGGAACGGCATCGCGCCCAGCATGATGGCCCCTTCGGTGAACGCCAGCCCGAAGACCAGCAGCGCCCACCGCTGGCCGAGCACCGCGCCCAGATAGCGGACCACCCCCGGCGCGGCTCCCTGGGCTCGGGGCGGCTCGGGAAGCGAGCCCAGCGTCAGCGCGCACACCAGGCCGCAGAGGGCCGGCACGACGAACGCCACCCGCCAGTCGACCAGCCCGGCGAGCACTCCGCCGAAGCCCGTGGCCAGCGCCGTGCCGAGGGCGGCGGCGCCCATCAGGTCGGTCAGCGCGCGCTGGCGCACCGCCGGCCGGACCGTGTCGCCCACGTACGTCAGTCCCGTGGGGATGACCGCGCCGAAGCAGGCGCCCGTCACGATCCGGGCCGCCACCAGCGCCCCGAGCGCCGGCATCAGCGCCGAGACCACCCCGGCCAGCGCCGCGCCGAACAGCGCCCCGCGCATCACCCGCACCCGGCCGAACCGGTCCGACAACACGCCCCACAGCGGCTGCGTCAGCCCGTAGGCGAGGTAGTAGCCGCTGGCGGCGACGACCGCGGCCGACAGCGGGACGTGCAGGTCCACCGAGATGAGCACGAGCATGGGGCTCACGGCGAAGCGGTCGAAACTGCTGACGAACGAGGACACGGACAGGGCGAACGGCGGCCGGGTCAGGTCGGTGGAGACAACGGGGGATTTCATCCGTACACAGTCCATTTGTCCAGATAAATGATCAAAATCAAACTACTACACAGGCGAATCAGGGAATGTCACCGGGCTCAAGTACGCTCACACGGTTGCCCATCGTCTCCCGAGGAGCTCCGTGACCGCCTTCGCCCTCGACGATCCGATCGATCGCGGCTCCGGCCTGCCCCGGCCGGGAAGCCTGCCTCGGCCGGGAAGACTGGTGCGCACGGCCGCCGACTCGGTCCCGCCCTCCGGGCTCGTGCTGCTGTCCATCGTCTCGGCGCAGCTCGGCGCCGGATTCGCCAAGGAGCTGTTCGCGGCGCTGCCGCCGAGCGCGGTGGTGTTCCTGCGCATCACGGCCGGCGCGCTCATCATGGGGGCGCTGGCCCGGCCGAGGCTGAGGGGGCTGTCCTGGCGTGACTGGGCGGTCGGGATCGGCTTCGGCGTCATCCTCGCCGTGATGAACCTGTCCTTCTACCAGGCCCTGTCGCGGCTGCCGATGGGCATCGCGGTGGCGGTCGAGTTCCTCGGGCCGCTGGTTCTGGCGGTGGTCGTCTCGCGGCGCCGGCTCGACCTGCTCTGGATCGGCCTGGCGGGAGGCGGCGTGGCGCTGCTCGCCCCGTGGGGCGATTCCACCGCGGTGAGCTGGGTCGGCATCGGGTTCGCGATGGCCGCGGGAGCCTGCTGGGCCGGCTACATCGTGTTGTCGGCGGCGGCCGGGCGGCGTTTCCCGGGCGCGAGCGGACTGACGTTCGCGATGATCGTCTCGGCCGTGCTGATCGCTCCCGTCGGCGTCGCGACCGGCGGGGCCGAGTTGTTGCGGCCGGAGCTGGTGCTGATCGGGCTGGGCGTGGGGCTGCTGTCGTCGGCGATCCCGTACACGCTGGAGCTGCAGGCGCTGCGGCGGATGCCCCAGCACGTGTTCGGCATCCTGATGAGCGTGGAGCCGGCGGTGGCGGCGGTGATCGGAGTGCTGCTGCTGAGCGAGTTCCTGGCGGGGCAGCAATGGGCGGCGATCATCTGCATCGTGGCCGCCAGCCTGGGATCGACCCGGATGAACCGGGAACGCAAACCGCCGGTCCCACCGGGCGACCACCCGGACGGACCGGCAGCACCGGCCGCCTGAACCGCTTGGGATCAGTCCTGCGGCGCCACCCGCCTGAGATCGGCCCTGATGCACCTGCGGCCCAGAACGCTTGAACCGTTTGTGCCGGAGGGGCGCCGGATCGAGGTGGGGTGCCGCCGCGCGCCCGTGGAGTGGGGTCTCGGGCGCGCGGCGGAGGGCTCGGCTCAAGGTGGGCGGGTGTGCCGAGCCCGCGAAGGTCAGCGGAGTGCGGGTGTCCGCTTGACCAAGCTGACGCCATCCACCGGGACCGGGGATGGCGGGTCCGCTGAGGACCGTGTCGAAGGGGCTCCGGCGCTCGCGCCAGGCGTCGCTCGGTGGGCCCGATCCGAGATTACCGCCATCAGGGAGTGCCCGATCCCCAAATATCGGAACTTAGTACGGGTAAATCAGTGTTCGGCCCATATTCCGCGTACGTGCCCGATGTGCTCCGCCATGATCTGCCCCACGGCCGCGCCGTCCCCGATCTTGAGCGCGTCGAGCAGCGCGAGGTGCTCCCTGGCCGAGTCGCCCAGCGAGCCGCGCTCGGAGAGCTGGGACAGGCCGTAGAGCCTGGCCCGGTTACGCAGGTCGCGCACCACCGACACCAGGTGGGCGTTGCCGGACAGGGTCAGCAGCTCGACGTGGAAGCGCAGGTCGGCGTCGACGTAGGCGAGCAGGTCGCCGCGCTCGCTGGCCGAGACGATCTCCTCGGCGATGGGCCTGAGCCGCTCGAACTCCTCCGCCCGCGAGCTGTCGGCCAGCCTCGCCGCGGTGGGCACCTCGATGAGCTGCCGGATCTCGGTGAGCTCGTCGAGATCGCGGTCGGACAGCTCGGTCACCCGGAAACCCTTGTTGCGCACCGCCTCGACCAGGCCCTCCTTGGCCAGGTCGAGCATGGCCTCGCGGACCGGGGTGGCCGAGACGCCGAACTGGGCGGCCAGCACCGGCGCGGAGTAGACCACCCCCGGCCGCATCTCACCGGTGATCAGCGCTGCGCGCAGCGCGTGCGCGACCTGCTCGCGCAGGCTCTGCCTCTCCCCCACCATCGGCAGGTCGAGCCGGTCCTCGGCAGCCATCCGCCCATCCCTTCCTAAGTCCAGGCCTCATAAGCGGCGGCCGCGACCACGAGATCCTCCCACGCCATGCCCGTGCTCTTGAACACGCGCGGCCCAGGACCCGCGGCCACCCTTCCGGCGACCAGCTCGGCGAGGTTGCCGGCGAGATGGCCGGTGGTGATCGTACCTTGACGCAGGGGGATGACCACATCTCCGGCCTCCTCCAGCGCGGTCGCCCTGGCCTCGACGACCACGGTGGCGCGTGCGACGAGGTCGCCGTCGAGCTCGCGCGCCCCGGGCTCGTGCGAGCCGACCGCGACGACGGTGACACCGTCGCGGGCGAGCTTACCGGGGAACAGCGGCCGCCTGGCGGTCGTGCAGCAGGCGATGAGATCCGCCACCGCCACCGCCCCGGCCACCGCCTCGGAGACGTCCGCCGTACCCGTCGCCGCGCCCGCGCCGCCGGCCTCGGCGATGGGCTCGCCGGCCAGCGCGCGGGCGGTCAGGCCCAGGTCGCGGCAGCGGCCGGCCAGCGCCTCCGCGCGGCCCGGGTCGCGGGCCACCACCGTCACCTCCGTGACGGGCCGCACCGCGCGGAACGCCAGCACGTGCCCCCAGGCCTGCGGCCCGCTGCCGAACACGACCAGCTTCCCGCCGGCGGAGTCGGCCAGATGGCGGACGGCCAGCGCGGAGACGGCGGGGGTGCGCAGCGAGGTGAGCGCGATGCCGTCCATGGCGGCCAGCGGCGTCAGGGTGTCGCCGTCGAGCAGCAGGTACGTCCCCTGGACCCGGGGCAGCCCGCGCGCTGGGTTGCCGGGCGCGATGCTGACGGCCTTCACGCCCACGTAGCCGCGCGTGGCGGCGGGCATGAGCAGGAGCTGGCCGGCGGGCACGGCCACGACCGGGCGTTGCGGCGTCGCCTCCGGGTCGAGCCCGGCGCGCAGCGCGTCCTCCAGGAGGTCCACGGCCCGGCCGACCGGCACCAGCCGCTCCAGTGTGGCGGCGTCGAGATAGGGCAGCTCGCTCATCGCAGCACGAACCCCTTCGGGAACGGGTCGCCGGGATCGAGCTCGAAGACGTGCCTGCCGGTGCGGTAAGCCATGCCGTCGATCTCGACGATGACGCCCGCGCCGGTCTCGGCCACGGCCCGTGCCACGAAGCGGCTGCCGACGATGCCCTGGTGGATCATGTTCCCCGCGTGGCCGCCGGCGTGCAGCAGCGCCGTCCTGGCCGCGGTGCCGGAGCCGCACGGTGAGCGGTCCACCTCGCCGTCGGCGAACACGGTGACGTTGCGCTGGCGCGCGATCCCGTCGACGTCCGGCAGCTCGTCGTGGAAGATCACGCCGTAGACGCCGGACAGCCGCTCGTCGGCAGGGTGCTCGGCGGCGGGATGGCCGGCCAGCCCGGCCTTGACGCGGGCGGCGTGGCCGATGAGGGCGTTCAGGTGCCGCGGCTCGACCGACAGGCCGAACGCCGAGGCGGGCACCGAGGCGTAGACGGCCCCTCCGTAGGCGACGTCCACGGTGACGCCGGCGACCCGGACGTCGCGCGCGATGACGTAGGAGGGGACGTTGACGAAGGTCACGGCCTCGACGCGGCCCCCGGCCGTGCGCACCCGGGCGGTGACCCGCCCGGACGGCACGTCGACGACCACGTCCGTGTGACCGTCGGGCTCCGCCTCGACCAGCCCTTCGTGCACCGCGTAGACGCCCAGCGCGATGGTGCCGTGGCCGCAGGCGGTGGAGAAGCCGTCCTTGTGCCAGAACAGCGCCCCCAGGTGCGCGCCCGGGTCGTCGGGCGGGACGAGGAAGCAGCCGTACATGTCGGCGTGCCCGCGCGGCTCGTGGCACAGCAGCCGCCGCACGTCGTCGAAGTCCGCGATGGCGGCGGAGCGCCGTGACAGGACGCCGGCGCCCGGGATCTCCGGCACGCCGCCGGTGACGATCCGGAACGGCTCCCCGGCCGTGTGGTAGTCGACCGTGGTGATCACCGCTCGCGGTCCCCTCACAACTCGAACCCGGCGGGGAAGGGGTCGCGCGGGTCGAGGAAGTACTGGGCGGTGCCGGTGATCCAGGCGCGGCCGGTGATCGACGGGACGACCGCGGGGGTGCCGCCCACGGAGGTCTCCTCCAGGAGCCGGCCGATGAACCGGGTCCCGATGAAGGACTCGTTGACGAAGTCGCGGCCGAGCGGCAGCTCGGCCTTGGCGTGCAACTGCGCCATGCGGGCGCTGGTGCCGGTGCCGCACGGCGAGCGGTCGAACCAGCCGGGGTGGATGGCCATCGCGTGACGCGAGTGGTGGGCGTCGGAGCCGGGGGCGGCGAAGTAGACGTGGTGGCAGCCCCGGATGCGGTCGTCCTCGGGGTGCACGGGCTCGTCGGCGGCGTTGACGGCCTCCATGGTGGCCAGGCCGGCGGCGATGATCTCGTTCTTGGCCTTGCGGTCGAAGGGCAGGCCGTAGGCGTCGAGGTCCACGATGGCGTAGAAGTTGCCGCCGTAGGCGAGGTCGTACGGGATCCGCCCGAAGCCCGGCACGGTCACGGCGGCGTCGAGCCTGTCGCAGTAGGAGGGCACGTTGCGCAGCGTCACCGACATGGCCATGCCGTCCTTGACGGCGACGTCCACCTCGACGAGGCCGGCGGGCACCTCCAGGCGCAGGGTGGTGACCGGCTCGACGACCTCCACCATGCCGGTCTCGACCAGCACGGTGGCGACGCCGATGGTGCCGTGCCCGCACATCGGCAGCAGCCCCGACACCTCGATGAACAGCACGCCGAAGTCCGCGTCGGGCCTGGTGGGCGGCTGCAGGATGGCGCCGCTCATGGCGGCGTGGCCGCGCGGCTCGCTCATCAGCAGGGTGCGCACGTGGTCGAGGTGGTCGCGGAAGTGCACGCGCCGCTCGGCCATGCTCGCGCCCGGGATCACCCCGATGCCGCCGGTGATCACCCGGGTCGGCATGCCCTCGGTGTGGGAGTCGACGGCGTGGAAAACGCGGTTGGTCCTCATCGCAGCCCTTCTGCCAGTGCCTTCTCGGTCGCGGCCCGCACCACGACGGCCTGCTCGGCGGTCAGCGGCTGCCTGGGCTGCCTGCACGGCCCGCCGTGGCGGCCCGCGAGGTCCATGGACAGCTTGATGGCCTGCACGAACTCCGTCTTGGAGTCCCAGCGCAACAGCGGATGCAGCCTCCGGTAGAGGGGCAGCGCGGTGTCCAGGTCACCGGCGACCGCGGCGCGGTAGAGAGCGACACTGGCGGCCGGCAGCGCGTTGGGGTAGCCGGCGATCCAGCCTACCGCTCCCGCCACGGCCAGTTCGAGCAGCACGTCGTCGGAGCCGATCAGCAGGTCGAGCTCGGGGGCCAGCTCGGCCAGCTCGTACGTCCGCCGCACGTCCCCGCTGAACTCCTTGACCGCCACGATGAGCCCCTCCTCGTGCAGCCTGGCCAGCAGCGCGGGAGTGAGGTCCACCTTGGTGTCGAAGGGGTTGTTGTAGGCCACGATCGGCACGCCGGCCTTGGCGACCTCGCGATAGTGCGCCACGACCGCCCGCTCGTCGGCCCGGTAGGCGTTCGGCGGCAGCAGCAGCACCGAGCCGCAGCCGGCCGCGCCCGCCTGCTCGGCCCAGCGGCGCGACTCGGCGGCGCCGTACGCGCCGGCTCCGGCCATCACGTTGGCGCCGCCGACGGCCTCGACGGCGGTCTCGATCACCTGGACGCGCTCCTGCGCGGTGAGCGTCTGGTATTCGCCGAGCGAACCGTTCGGCACGACGCCGTCGCAGCCGGCCGCGACCAGCCAGCGGCAGTGCTCGGCGTAGCCGTCGAAGTCGACGGAGAGGTCCGCGCGCAGGGGCAGCGCGGTGGCCACCATGACGCCGTGCCAGGGCTTGCTGCGGTGTTCCATCGGGAAGTCCTCCAGGTAGGGGGTCAGTGAGCGGGGAGATCGTCGGCGGCGCGGCTGAGGGCGTCCAGCGTGATCGGCTGGGCGATCGGGCGGCGGGGCGGCTGGGGCCGCTCCCCGGCCAGGCAGGAGACGGCGTAGCCGCAGATGCGGCCCTGGCACCAGCCCATGCCGGGCCTGGCCAGCAGCTTGATGGAGCGCGCGTCGGTGGCGCCGAGGGCCTGCGCCTCGCGTACGCGCGCCAGCGGCACCTCCTCGCACCGGCACACCAGCGTGTCGTCGCGCAGCCAGCCCTGCCAGCCGGGCTGGACGGGGTAGGCCCGGTGCAGCGCCGCGCCGAACGCCCGCCACCGCTCGCGCCTGCGGGCGAGCACGCCGTCCGCCGGGAGGTCCGCGCCGCGCGCGTCGGACACGACGGACCGGCCCGCGATGCGTCCCTCCAGCTCCGACAACCGCCGGCCGCCGACGCCCGTGGGCTCGCCCGCGGCCCAGACCCCGGGAACGCCGGTGCGCTGCCCGCCGTCCACGCTGAGCACGGGACTGCCGTCCGCGTCGTGCCGGGTCTCGCAGCCGAGCTGGGTGCCGAGCTCGATCTGCGGGACGAACCCGTAGCCGGTGGCCACGGTGTCGCAGGCGACGACGCGGGTGGCGAGAACGTTCCAGTCCCGGTCGAGGCGGGCCACGGTGGCGGCCTCCACCTCGCGCTCGCCGTGGACCGCGACGACCGCCTGCCGCGTCCGGTAGGGCACCCGGTGCCGGGCCAGGCTCGCCGCGTACGCCGCCGCCTCCCCGGCCTTGCCCAGGGCCAGCAGCGGATGCCTGGCCAGCCCGAGCCCGCCGTTGGCCTCGAACACGCCGAGCACCCGCGCGCCGGCGGCGGCCAGGCCGGAGGCCACGGGCAGCAGGAAGGGCCCGGTGCCGGAGACCACCACGCGCCGGCCGGCCACGACGCCGTCGCCCTTGAGCAGCGCCTGCGCGCCGCCCGGGGTCAGCACGCCGGGCAGGTCCCAGCCGGGGAAGGGCAGCGGCCGGTCGTGCGCGCCGGTGGCGATCAGCAGCCGCCGCGCCCGCACCGTGACCGGCTCGCGCCCGGAGATCAAGCAGTGCACCAGGAGGTCGCCGTCCGGCTCGCGGGAGACGTGCCACACCTGGTGCCGCAGCAGCAGGTCGGCCCGGTCGCCGAGGTCGCCGGCCAGCCGCAGGAACCGGTCCAGGCCGGGCGCCTTGCCGGGCGTGGCGGAGTGGCGGAAGTACTGGCCGCCGAGCCGGGCGGCGGAGTCGGCCAGCGCCACGCGGAGCCCGGCCCGCGCCGCCGTGAGCGCGCCGGCCACCCCGGCGGGCCCGCCGCCGATCACCATCAGGTCGTAGGTCATGACGTGGTCACCTCGTCACCGGGCGCGGCCTCCAGCAGGCAGGCCCGCTCGGGCGCCCGGCCGTTGACCGTGATCAGGCAGTCGAAGCAGACGCCGATCCCGCAGAACAGCCCTCTGGGCCGCCCGCCGAACCGGGTGTCACGCCAGGAGCGGATCCCGGCCGCGTGCAGGGCCGCCCCGATCGTCTGGCCGGGCACGACCGGGACGGGCCGGCCGTCGATCGTGATGTGGAAGGTCAACGGGACTCCTCACGGGAGGTGGCGGGCCGGCTCATGAGGGCTCCTCGGCGAAGCGTTCCGGGCGGAAGGGACGCAGGTCCAGGCCGGGCGAGACACCGGTGAGGAGCTGCGCGATGAGATGGCCGGTCGCCGGGGCCAGGCCGATGCCCGCGCCCTCGTGACCGCACGCGTGGTAGAGGCCGGGCACGCGCGGGTCGGCGCCGATGACGGGCAGGTGGTCGGGGCAGTAGGGCCGGAACCCGCAGTAGGACCTGATCGCGCGGACCTCGCGCAGCTCGGGGAAGAGCGCCACCCCCTGCGCGGCCAGCTTGGCCAGCACCGGCACCGACGTCGTCCGGTCGAAACCGACCCGCTCCCTGCTGGCCCCGATGAGCACGGTGCCCGCCGGGGTGGCCTCGACGACGGCCGACGTCTCCAGGTCGGCCGAGTCGCTGGCCACGTTGGTGACGTAGGCGGCGGTGTAGACCTTGTGGTTGATCAGGGGCCGCGTCAGCGGCTCCGTGACGAGGATGAAGCCGCGGCGGGGCAGGATCGGCAGGTGCACACCCGCGAGCGCGGCCACCTCGCCGCCCCACGTGCCGGCCGCGTTGATCACCGCGCCGCCGAGCACGTCGCCGTCCGTGGTGCGCACGCCGCTCACCCGCTCGCCCGACCGGATGAACCCCGTCACCGTGGTGCCCAGGCGCAGCCGGAGCGCGCCGTGGCCGAAGGCGTCGGCGCCGTGCCGGAGCAGGCGCGCGGCCGCGAGCATGGGCTGCACCTGGGCGTCCTGCGGGTAGAACACGCCACCGGCCAGGCCGTCCACCAGGTGCGGCTCGTAGTCGCGCAGCTCGGAGCCGGCCACCAGGGTGTGCTCGACCTCCTGCTTGCCCGCCAGCTCCGCGAGCCGCCGCCGGACCTCGGCGGTCTCGGCGACGACCAGCCCGCCCTTGGCCTCGAACTCGAACCCGCCGTGCCCGGCCAGCGAGCGCCAGAGCCGGTTCGACAACAACGCCAGCTCCAGCTCGGGGCCGGGCTCCTTGTCGGAGACCAGCACGTTGCCCTCGCCCGAGCCCGTCGTGCCGGCCGCCACGGGCCCCCGGTCGACCACGGTCACATCGAGCCCCGCCCGCGCGGCGTAGAAGGCGCAGGCCGCCCCCACCACTCCGGCGCCGACGACGATGACGTCGGACATCCCCACCTCCCGACAGTAATATGTCACATACCCTCAGGCTTTGAGAAGCCCGTTACGGGACCGGCGGGCCGGGCCCTTACCATCGATGACGTGAAGCTACCCACCGACCACGCCAACCCTCTCGTGCGCCGCCTGTCGTCCTGGGCGCCTGCCATGCGCTCGATGCGGGCCTGGGCGATGGCTTCCGTGGTGGTCAACGCGGGCATCGCGGTGACCGGCGCGGGCGTGCGGGTCACGGGCTCGGGGCTGGGCTGCCCCACCTGGCCCCAGTGCACGCCGGACAGCTTCATCCCGGTCGCCCATCCCGAGATCTCGATGCTCAACATGCTGGTCGAGTTCGGCAACCGGCTGCTCACGTTCCTGGTGCTGGCGGTGGGGGTCGGGTGCGTGCTGGTGGCGCTGCGGATGGCGCCGCGCCGGCGCTCCCTGGTGCTGCTCGCGGGGCTGCAGCCGCTGGGGGTCCTGGCCCAGGCCCTGTGGGGCGGGCTGGTGGTCAGCACCATGCTCAACCCGTTCACGGTCGGCATGCACTTCCTCATCTCCAGCGGCCTGGTCGCCGCCTGCTGGATGCTCTACGCCCGCGCGGGCGAAGGCGACGGGCCCGCCCGGCGGGTGGCGCACCGCGACGTCCGCCGGCTCGGCTACGTGCTGCTCGCCGCGGTCTTCGTGCTGCTGGTGGCCGGCGTGGTGGTGAGCGGCACGGGGCCGCACTCCGGTGACGTGATGGCCTCGCGCTTCGACCTCGACATCGAGGCGGTGGCGCGGCTGCACGCCGACATCGTCTACGTCGTGGTGGGGCTGACGTTCGCGCTGCTGTTCGCCCTCCACCTGACCAAGGCGCCGCGCCCGGCCCGGCGGGCGGCGCTGGCGCTGTTCGGGGTGGAGCTGGCCCAGGGCGTGATCGGCTACACGCAGTACTTCCTGGCCGTGCCGGCCGCGCTGGTCCTGCTGCACGTCCTCGGCTCGACGCTGGTCTGGATCGCCGCGCTCAGGGTGGTCACCTCGCTGCGCACCCGCACCCCCGAAACCGCCCCCGCCGCCCACTCCCCCACCGAAGCGGCCGCCACCGTCTGAGGTGGTATGCCAGGCTATGGGGAGCTAGGTCCGCTCCTCCCCCGGCCGTAAAGGGTGCGCTTTGTTGGGAAAAGTCCGCCCCACTCGAAAAGGGCTGCGCCGGACGTACCAGGGCCTGGTGGCGCTCAGCGTGCTCGCGCTCGCGCCCATGACGTGGGCCTGGCTGAGCAGCTCGGCGCACCGGGTGGCGGCCGAGGGCGACGGCTGGCTCGCGCGGGTGCCGGTGGCGCAGGCGGCGCTGGTGCTGGGCGCGGGCCTGTACGGCACGCAGCCCACGCCGATGCTGGCCCGCAGGCTCGACATCTCCGCCGAGCTCTACCACGCGGGCAAGGTGCGGGCGCTGCTGCTGTCGGGCGACAACAGCCGCAAGGACTACGACGAGCCGACCGCCATGCGCGACTACCTGCGCGCCAAGGGGGTGCCCGACGCGGTCATGGTGCTCGACTACGCCGGGTTCGACACGTGGGACTCGTGCGTGCGGGCACGCAAGGTGTTCGGGGCGCGGCAGGTGACCGTGGTGACGCAGGAGTTCCACCTGCCGCGGGCCGTGACGCTCTGCCGAACGGCGGGGCTGGAGGCCTTCGGCGTGGGCGACGACTCGACCGAGCAGTTCGCCTCCACCACCTACACCTACGCCGCCCGCGAGCTGTTCGCCACCGCCAAGGGGCTCGCCGACTCCCTGGTGCTGCACTCCGACCCGATCTACCCGGGCCCGCGCGAGGTCTCGCTCACCCGCATCCTGGATCAGCCGGGCGCGTAGCCGCGGGGCCGTCCCTGAAAGATCAGCCGGGCGCGTAGCCGGGGGGCGGGCTGCTCCTGGGCACCGACCGGGTGTGCGCCGACGGCACGGGGAAGTCGGCGCGGGCGGTGCTCATGCACTCCAGCAGCGCCCGCTGCTCCTCGTGGAAGGTCTGCTCGCCGACCATGTGCCGGCCCGCCCGCTCGTGCAGCAGCCCCAGCTCGGTGGCCGCGAGCTGGTAGTCGCGCATCGCGCGCAGCCCCCGCTTGCCGCCGTAGAGCTTGGCCCACTGCCGGGCCTGACGCCGCCGGGCGAAGGCCGACAACATGTGGATGTCGGCCTGGGTGACCAGCTTGGTCGGCTCGTACGGCGGCAGGTAACGCTGGATGAGGGCGACGATGCGCCGCCGGTCACGGAAGACCACGCCGATGAGCACGACCAGGACCAGCAGCAGCACGAGGTAGGCCACCACGAGCCCGGGGAAGCCGCCGTAGGAGGCCAGGCCGTTCCACAGGCCGTGCAGGATCATCGCGCCCGACCAGCCGGCCAGCACGTAGAAGATGCGCTCGGAGCCCGAACGCTGGGCCGCGTAGGCGACGCCGACCCCGATCATCGAGCTGAACAGCGGATGCGCCAGCGGCGACAGGATGCCGCGCAGCACCACCGTGACCGCCAGCCCCTTGACCCCGGCCTCGGAGTTGAGTGCGGCGAGGTAGTAGCTGACGTTCTCGCTCATGGCGAAGCCCAGGCCGACCATGCTGGCGTAGATGATGCCGTCGGTCGGCCCGTCGAGCTCGGCCTGGCGGAACTTGAGCAGGCCCAGCAGCACCACGCCTTTCATCGTCTCCTCGACCACGGGCGCGCCGAACGTGGCCGCGAGGTTGCGGGCGCTGGCCTCCGACAGCCGGGCGGTGTCGATGATGTAGTGCAGGTTGAGTGAGTTGATCACGCCCGCCACCAGCACGGCGATGCCCGCGCCCCAGGCGAAGGCGAAGATCAGGTTGCTGCGCGGCTCCGGCTCCATCCGGTCCAGCGCCAGCACCGCCGCCAGCAGCAGCGGCACCGGCGCCAGCGCCAGCATGAGCGCGATGAAGAACTGCACCGGAGCGCCGTTGAGCACGTCGAAGGAGAAGGAGACCAGAGCGCAGATGCCGGTGAGGACCAGCCCGATGATCAACGTGAACGACGGGCGGTCCTTCAACACCCAGCGTGGATCACGGGTCGCCATACGGTGACTTTAACGGATCAGAGTGCCGGGGTCCGTGCGGGTCTGCGCAGTGCGGATCGAGCCCTGGCAGGCCGTGATCGACCTGGAGGGTGGTGTGGCCGATGTCGAACCGCTGGTGCAGCAGGTCGGCGAGACGCGTGCGCACGCGGTGGCAGTCGGCGCCCTTGGCCACGATCACGTGCGCCGACAGCGTGGGGTACCCACTCGTCACCGTCCAGACATGCAGGTCGTGCACCTCCTCCACGTCCCGGTCCGCGGCCAGGACCGCGCCGATCTCGTCGGGGTCGAGGTCGCTGGGCGCCGCCTGGAGCAGGACGCGGCCCGAGTCGCGCAGCAGCCCCCAGCCGGCCTTGAGCATGAGCGCGGCCACGACGAGGGCGGCGATCGTGTCGGCCTGCCGGAAGCCGGTCAGCCAGACCACGACGCCCGCGACGGCCGTGGCGATGAAGGCGTACATGTCGTTGAGCACGTGCTGGAAGGCGCCCTCGACGTTGAGGCTGCGCCGGTTCGCCTTCGACAACAACCAGGCGGCCAGCGCGTTGACGGCGATGCCGGCCACGGCCGTGACCACGACGACCGGCCCCGACACCTCCGGCGGCTCCAGGAGCCGGCGCACGCCCTCGTAGACGAAGTAGGCGACCAGCAGCAGCAGCGTCACGCCGTTGATCTGCGCGGACAGGATCTCGGCGCGCTTCCAGCCGAAGGTGTAGGCGCCCTTGGCGGGCCTGGCGGCGATGCGCATGGCGACCAGGGCCAGCGCGATGGCGCTGGCGTCGGTCAGCATGTGGGCGGCGTCGGAGATCAGCGCGATCGAGTTGGCGATCACCCCGGCGACGACCTCGACGACCATGAAGCCGGCGATGAGCACCAGCGCGCCGATCAGATAGCGCTTGTCGGCCTCCGGCCCGACCGCGTGGCCGTGGCCATGCCCATGGCCACGGGCGTCACCGTGGTCGTCGCGGCGGCCGTGATCTCCGCTCATCCGGTCTCCCTCAGATGCTCCCGGCTCAGGTCGAGCAGCATGCGGACGTGGGCGTCGGCGAGCCGATAATAGATCATCCGGCCGGCCCTGCGGCTGGCCACGATGCCCGCCGTACGCAGCAGGCGCAGCGCGTGGGAGACCGCCGTGTCGGTCACCTCGACCGCGTCGGACAGGTCGCACACGCACAACTCCCCCGCCTCCAGCAGCGCGTACAGCAACCGGGCCCTGGTCGGGTCGCCGAGCAGGCGGAACAGCTCGGCCAGCCGCGTGGCCTCATCAGGGGTCACGAGGCGGTCACGGGTGGCCGCGACCCTGGCCGCGTCCGGCTCCTGCGCCACGCACCCGTCCAGTCCCGCGACAACATCTGAAGAGCTATTCATATGTGCACTATAGGAGCAATCCGGCAGAGCGGGCAAAGACCAGAGCCCGCCTGGGCGGGCGTCTCGGTCAGGACAGCAGCGGGTCGATGGCCACGGCGAGGAAGAGCAGCGCCAGATAGGCGTTGGACCAGTGGAAGAAGCGCATGGGCCGCAGGTCCACGCCGGTCTTGCCGGCGTTGAGCCGGGCCAGCAGGCGGTAGACCTCCCACAGGCACATGACGCCGAGCACGGCGGCCACGACGGGGTAGAACAGCGTGGTGCCGGCCACCGGCCACAACGCCAGCGAGCACAACACGGTCGCCCACGTGTAGGCGATGGACTCCAGGACGACCCGCCGCTCGGTGGCCACCACGGGCAGCATCGGCACCTTGGCCGCCGCGTAGTCCTCCTTGTAGCGCATGGCCAGCGTCCAGGTGTGCGGCGGCGTCCAGAAGAAGACCACCCCGAACAGCACCAGCGGCGCCCAGTCGAGCCGCCCGGTGATGCCGGCCCAGCCGATCATCACCGGCATGCAGCCCGCGATGCCGCCCCACACGATGTTCTGGGCCGTGCGCCGCTTGAGCAGCATCGAATAGACCAGCACGTAGAACAGGATCGCCGCGAGCGACAGCAGGGCGGCCAGGCCGTTGGTGGTGACCCACAGGCCAAGGGTGGACAAAATTCCGAGCACGATCCCGAAGATCAGCGCGCCGCGCGGCGACACCTGGTGTCTGGCCAGGGGCCGGCGGCGGGTGCGGCGCATCTTCTGGTCGATGTCGCGGTCGACGTAGCAGTTGAGCGCGTTGGCGCTGCCCGCCGATAGGGTGCCGAACACCATGACCGAGATGGACGTCCACAGCGGCGGCAGGCCGCCGGCCGCGAGGAACATCACCGGCAGCGTCGTGATCAGCAGCAGCTCGATGATCCGCGGCTTGGTGAGGGCGATGTAGGCCTTCACGGTCATGCCGATCGACCGCGGCGCCTTCACCTGGGGTGACGGGGCCGTGGCCTGCCTGTTGGTCAGCACCGTCAAGGCGCTTCCAGCCTGTGCGGAGTCAACGCGTAACCTCTGATAGAGCGGATCCTTGGATGGGCGCCGTGACGCCCCTGCGAACAACCAAACTGTAGTCGCAGGGTCGGCCGGTCCGGCCAATGGGGGGCTTGCGCCATGCATGGACTCGCGAGGGTGGAATGGGAATCGATCGCCAGCTCCACTCGGTTAGGGTCCCGTGTGGGCGGGATCGCCAACCGGCATAACCAATGACAACTAGACTCCGGAGACCGAGCACTTGAGCACCGAACTCGTGCCAGCCCTTGAATGGACCGACCTGGACAAGCAGGCGGTCGACGTCGTTCGAGCCCTGGCGATGGACGCAGTCGAGAAGGCGGGCTCGGGACACCCCGGCACCGCCATGAGCCTGGCTCCCGCCGCGTACCTGCTGTTCCAGCGCGTGATGCGCCACGATCCGACCGATCCCGACTGGGCCGGGCGCGACCGGTTCGTTCTGTCGTGCGGCCACACCAGCCTGACGCTCTACATCCAGCTCTACCTGTCGGGCTACGGCCTGACGCTGGACGACCTGCGGCGGCTGCGCCAGTGGGACAGCCTGACGCCGGCCCACCCCGAGCACGGTCACACGGCGGGTGTCGAGACCACGACGGGCCCGCTGGGCCAGGGCCTGGGCAACGCGGTCGGCATGGCGATGGCGGCCCGCCGCGAGCGCGGCCTGTTCGACCCGGACGCCGCGGCCGGCGCCTCGCCGTTCGACCACACCATCTGGTGCTTCGTCAGCGACGGCGACGTCGAGGAGGGCATCACCCACGAGGTCAGCGCCATCGCCGGTCACCAGAAGCTGGGCAACCTCGTCGTCGTCTACGACGACAACCACATCTCCATCGAGGACGACACCCAGATCGCCAAGTCCGAGGACGTGCTCAAGCGCTACGAGGCCTACGGCTGGCACACCGAGAGCGTCGACTGGACCGCCTCCGGTGACTACGTCGAGGACGTCGACGCCCTCTACGACGCGCTCGCGGCGGCCAAGGCCGAGACCGACCGGCCGTCGTTCATCCGGCTGCGCACGATCATCGGCTGGCCGGCGCCCAACAAGCAGAACACCGGCAAGATCCACGGCGCCGCCCTCGGCGAGGCCGAGGTCGCCGCCACCAAGGAGGTCCTGGGCCAGGACCCGGCCAAGACCTTCGACGTGCCCGCCGAGGTGCTCAAGCACGCCCGCGAGATCGCCCAGCGGGGCCGCGCCGAGCACGCCGAGTGGGAGAAGGGCTACACCGCCTGGCGGCAGGCCAACCCGGAGCGCGCCGCCGAGTTCGACCGCATCTCCCACCGCGTGCTGCCGGACGGCTGGGCCAAGGCGCTGCCGTCGTTCGAGACGGGCGGCTCGGTGGCCACCCGCAAGGCCTCCGGCGAGGTGCTGAGCGCGCTCGCGCCGGTGCTGCCCGAGCTGTGGGGCGGCTCGGCCGACCTGGCCGAGTCCAACAACACCACGATGAAGGGCGAGCCGTCCTTCATCCCCGAGGAGTTCCAGACCAAGGAGTTCCCGGGCAACCGCTACGGCCGCACGCTGCACTTCGGCATCCGCGAGCACGGCATGGGCGCGATACTCAACGGCATCGCCCTGCACGGCGGCACCCGCCCGTACGGCGGCACGTTCCTGGTCTTCTCCGACTACATGCGCCCGGCGGTGCGCCTGGCCGCGCTGATGAAGCTGCCGGTCACCTACATCTGGACGCACGACTCCATCGGCCTCGGCGAGGACGGCCCGACCCACCAGCCGATCGAGCACCTGTGGGCGCTGCGCGCGATCCCCGGCCTCGACGTGGTCCGCCCGGCCGACGCCAACGAGACCGCCTACGCGTGGAAGACCGTGCTGGAGCACACCGACCGGCCCGCCGCGCTCGCGCTGACCAGGCAGAACCTGCCGGTCTACGAGGGCACCAGCGCCGACGGCGTGGCCCACGGCGGCTACGTGCTGCGCGAGGCGTCCGACGGCCAGCCGAAGGTCATCCTCATCGCCACGGGCAGCGAGGTGCAGGTGGCGGTGGACGGCCGCGAACTGCTGGAGGCGCAGGGCATTCCCACGCGAGTGGTCTCCATGCCGTGTGTCGAGTGGTTCAAGGGGCAGGAATCCGCATACCGGCAGACCGTTCTGCCCTCGTCGATCAGGGCTCGCGTCGCGGTCGAGGCGGGCATCGCGCTCGGCTGGCACGAGTTCGTCGGCGAGTGCGGCGAAGTGGTCAGCCTCGAACACTTCGGCGCCTCGGCCCCGTACAAGACTTTGTACGAGCAGTTCGGGCTGACGGCGGAGCGCGTGGCGGCTGCGGCCAGGGCGAGCCTGGCCAAGCTGGGTCAGGACAAGGGCGAGACGACGGGAAACTGAAGACACGATGAGCGAGATCCTCAAGAAGCTGTCCGAGCAGGGCGTTGCCGTCTGGCTCGACGACATCAGCCGTGAGCGGCTGCGCACCGGCAACCTCGAGCAACTGATCCGCGACAAGCACGTCGTCGGGGTCACCTCCAACCCGACGATCTTCGCCGGCGCGCTCAGCAAGGGCGACGCCTACGACGCCCAGCTGCACGACCTGGCCGTACGGGGCGTCGACGTGGGCGAGGCCGTGCGCGCCATCACCACCTACGACATCCGCTGGGCCGCCGACGTGCTGCGCCCGGTCTTCGACGCCACCGGCGGCGTGGACGGCCGCGTGTCGCTGGAGGTGGACCCGCGCCTGGCCCGTGAGAGCGAGAAGACGATCGCCGAGGCGCGCGCGCTGTGGTGGAGCGTGGACCGGCCCAACCTGTTCATCAAGATCCCGGCGACGCGGGAGGGCCTGCCCGCGATCACGCAGGCGCTGGCCGAGGGCATCAGCGTGAACGTCACGCTGATCTTCTCCCTGGAGCGTTACCGCGCGGTCATGGACGCCTGGATGGCCGGCCTGGAGGCCGCGCAGGCCAAGGGCCTCAACCTGGCCACGATCGAGTCGGTGGCCTCGTTCTTCGTCAGCCGCGTGGACACCGAGATCGACAAGCGGCTCGACAAGCTCGGCAAGCCGGAGCTCAAGGGCAAGGCCGGCATCGCCAACGCGCGCCTGGCGTTCGCGGCGTTCGAGGACGTGACGAACTCCGAGCGGTGGCAGCGCCTGCGCGCGGCCGGCGCCCGTCCGCAGCGTCCGCTGTGGGCCTCGACCGGCGTGAAGAACCCCGAATACTCCGACACCATGTACGTCGACCAGCTCGTCGCCCCCGGCACCGTCAACACGATGCCGGAGAAGACGCTGGACTCGGTGGCCGACCACGCCAACGTCACCGGCGACACCATCCGCCCGTTCTACGAGCAGGCCTGGAACACGATGGCCGCGCTCAAGGAGGCCGGTGTCGACTACGACGACGTGGTGCGGGTGCTGGAGGACGAAGGCGTCGAGAAGTTCGAGGCGTCCTGGAAAGAGCTGCTGGAGAGCGTCACCAAGAACCTGGTTCCGTGATGGAGGTCTCCTTCCGCGAGGAGGGGGTGGCCGCGGCCGCCTCCTCCCTCGCGGGGCGCCTCGTCGCCGACGGCGTGCCCGCGCGGCTCGCCGGCGGCGACCCCACGCTGTGGGGTGAGGACGCCGAGGCGGAGGCGGCGGTCAGGCTCGGCTGGCTGACTCTGCCCCGCACCTCGCGCGAGCTTCTGCCCGAGCTGGGCAAGCTCGCCGAGCGGGCCCGCGCCGAGGGCCTGAACAACGTGGTCCTGGCCGGGATGGGCGGCTCGTCGCTGGCGGCGGAGGTCATCTGCGCCACCGGCGACGTGCCCCTCACCGTGCTGGACACCACCGATCCCGCTCAGGTCCGCCGCGCGCTGACCGACCGGCTCGACGCCACGATCGTGGTCGTGGCCAGCAAGAGCGGCTCGACCGTGGAGACCGACTCCCACCTGCGCATCTACGAGCGGTTGTTCGAGGACGCGGGCATCGCGCCCGCCGACCGCGTCGTGGTCGTCACCGACCCGGGCTCGCCGCTGGAGCAGCGGGCGATCGACAGCGGCTACCAGCTCGTGCTGGCCGCGCCCGACGTGGGCGGACGCTACTCGGCGCTGTCGGCGTTCGGGCTGGTGCCCAGCGCGCTGGCGGGCGCCGACGTGGCGAAGCTGCTCGACGAGGCCGAGCAGGTGCTGCCGCTGCTGTCGCTCGACAGCGGCAACCCGGGCCTCGACCTGGGGGCGGCGCTCGGCGGCGCGGCGCTCGGCGGGCGCGACAAGCTGGTGCTGGAAGACCAGCTCTCCTCCATCGCGGGCCTGCCCGACTGGATCGAGCAGCTCGTCGCCGAGTCCACCGGCAAGCAGGGCAGGGGCATCCTGCCCGTCGTGGGCGCCGACCCCCGGCTCACCGCCGACGAGCTGATCGTCGCGATCGAGTCCGACGACGGCGACGTGCGCGTCGACGGGCCGCTGGGCGCGCAGTTCCTGGTCTGGGAGTACGCCACCGCCGTCGCCGGGCTGCTGCTGGAGATCGACCCCTTCGACCAGCCGAACGTGGCCGAGTCGAAGGAGAACACCGGGGTGCTGCTGGCCCTGCCGGACCTGCCGACCGGCGCGCCGGCGTTCGTGGACGGGCCGGTCGAGGTCTACGGCGCGGCCACGGCGACGGACCTGCCCGGGCTCTTCACCGAGCTGCTGCGGGCCGTTCCCGGCGACGGATACCTGTCGATCATGGCCTATCTCGACCGGCTGGCGGCGTTCGACGCCCCGGTGCCCGAGGGGGCCGACTTCGAGCAGATGACCGACGCCTGGATGATGGCCGATCCGGCGACGTTGCGGGCGCTGCTCGCGCTGCGCACCGACCGGCCGGTGACGTTCGGCTGGGGGCCGCGGTTCCTGCACTCGACCGGGCAATATCACAAGGGCGGGCCGCAGAACGGCGTGTTCCTGCAGATCACCGGGGCGGTGGCGGAGGACGTCGCGGTTCCCGGCAGGCCCTATTCGCTGGGCCGGCTCCAGCTCGCACAGGCCCTCGGCGACCTTGGGGCGCTGGAGACCCGCGGGCGTCCGGCCGTACGCCTGCATCTGACCGACCGCGCGGCTGGCGTCGCGCATCTGCTCGCAGCCGTACAGGAGGCTTGAGATGACAGACCCGGCCGCACCCGCCGAGGAGGCCGCCATGGTGGCGGCCGCCGTCGCGGGCATCTCGACCACGGAGGAGGTGGCCGCCGCCAACCCGCTGCGCGATCCGCGCGACAAGCGGCTGCCGCGCGTGGCGGGGCCGTGCGTGTTGGTGTTGTTCGGCGTGACGGGAGACCTGGCCAAGCGCAAGCTGCTGCCGGCGATTTACGACCTGGGGAACCGGGGGCTGCTGCCGCCCGGCTTCTCGCTGGTCGGGTTCGCCCGGCGCGATTGGAAAGACCAGGATTTCGCCCAGTTGACGCACGACGCCGTCAAGGCGCACGCGAGGACGCCCTTCCGCGAGGAGGTCTGGAAGCAGATCCGCGAGGGCATCCACTTCGTGCCAGGCGAGTTCAACGATGACGGCGCGTTCGACGCGCTGGCCATGGCGCTGGCCGAGATCGACGAGACGCGCGGCACGGGCGGAAACTACGCTTTCTACCTGTCGGTGCCGCCGAAGTTCTTTCCCACGGTGGTGGAACAGCTCAAGCGGACCGGCCTGTCCGAGGCGCCCGACGGCTCCTGGCGCCGGGTGGTCATCGAGAAGCCGTTCGGGCACGACCTGAAGTCGGCGCACGAGCTGAACGAGATCACCACGTCGGCCTTCCCCGAGAGCTCGATCTTCCGGATCGACCACTACCTGGGCAAGGAGACCGTCCAGAACATCATGGCGCTGCGGTTCGCCAACAACCTCTACGAGCCCATCTGGAACCGCAGCTTCGTCGACCACGTGCAGATCACGATGGCCGAGGACATCGGCATCGGGGGGCGCGCGGGCTACTACGACGGCATCGGCGCGGCCCGCGACGTGATCCAGAACCACCTCCTCCAGCTTCTCGCGCTGGTCGCGATGGAGGACCCGACCTCCTTCGAGGCCTCCTCGTTGCGGCGGGAGAAGGAGAAGGTGCTCAAGGCCGTGCGGCTGCCGTCCGACCTGGCGCTCAACACGGCGCACGGCCAGTACGCCGCGGGCTGGCAGGGTGGCGAGAAGGTGGTCGGCTACCTGGAGGAGGACGGCATCTCGCCCGAGTCCAAGACCGAGACCTACGCCGCCATCAAGCTGGAGATCGCCAACCGGCGGTGGGCGGGCGTGCCGTTCTACCTGCGCACCGGCAAGCGCCTGGGCCGGCGGGTGACGGAGGTGGCCGTGGTGTTCCAGCGGGCGCCGCACCTGCCCTTCAGCAAGGACGACACCGAGATCCTCGGCCAGAACGCGCTGGTGATCCGCGTCCAGCCGGACGAGGGCATCACCGTGCGCTTCGGCAGCAAGGTGCCGGGGACGGCCATGGAGGTGCGCGACGTCTCCATGGACTTCGCCTACGGCGAGTCGTTCCTGGAGTCGTCGCCGGAGGCGTACGAGCGGCTGCTGCTCGACGTGATGATCGGCGATCCGCCGCTCTTCCCGCACCAGCGGGAGGTGGAGCTGTCGTGGACGATCCTCGACCCGATCGAGGAGTTCTGGGCCACGCAGGGCCAGCCCGAGCCCTACGAGGCCGGCTCGTGGGGGCCGCCGACGGCCGACGCGATGATGGCCCGTGAGGGCCGCGTGTGGAGGAGGCTCTAGTGACGACAAGCACCGGACGCGGCACGGTCGTCGTCGCGGGACCGACGGAGGAGGGGCCGTGACGACGTTCATGTTGTCGGACACGACGGCAGGCAAGATCTCGGCCCAGTTCACGCACCTGCGCCACCAGATGGGCGCGCCGGCCATCGGCATGGTGCTGACGCTCGTCGTGGTGTGCGAGGAGCGGCACCAGTACGACGCGCTCCGCGCGGCCACCGATGCGGCCCGCGAGCACCCGTCGCGCATCATCGTGGTGATCAAGCGCGAAGAGGAGGAGGCGATCCGGCTCGACGCGGAGCTGCGCATCGGCGAGAACACGCCGGGCGAGGTCGTGGTGCTGCGGCTGTACGGCGAGCTCACCGAGCACGCCGACTCCGTGGTCAGCCCGTTGTTGCTGCCGGACACGCCCGTGGTGGTGTGGTGGCCCGGCTCGGCCCCCGACGCGCCCTCCAAGGACGCGATCGGCGCTCTGGCGCAGCGGCGCATCACCGACGCCAAGGGTTTCGACGACGGCGGCGTCAAGTCGCTGGTGACCCGGGCCAAGGGGTACGCCAGCGGTGACACCGACCTGGCGTGGGCGCGGCTGACGCCGTGGCGCAGCCTGCTGGCGGCGGCGTTCGACCAGCCGGTGGGCAAGGTGCGCAAGGGCGTCGTGGAGGCCTCCGCCGGGCATCCCAGCGCGTCGCTGCTGGCGGCGTGGTTGTCCGACCGGCTCGGCGCGCCCATCAAGGTCACCGAGTCCGCCGGCCCCGGCCTGACCGCCGTACGCCTGCAACTCGCCGACGGCGAGCTCCGCGTGGCCAGGACCGACGCCCGCCTGGCGACGCTCTCCCGGCCGGGGCAGCCCGACCGGAACGTGGCCCTGGCCAGGCGGCACACCTCGGAGCTGATGGCCGAGGAGCTGCGCAGGCTCGACAGTGATGAGATCTACGAGGCGGCGGTCAAGCGGTTCGCCCGGACCTACAAAGGATGACCGAGACACCCGTGCCTGAGAAAGTAGTGGCCGTGAGCGCTCCTGGCGTGGTCGTACACCGCAACGCCGACATCCTCGCCAAAGCGGTGGCCGCGCGGATCATCACCCGGCTGGTCGACACGCAGTCGGCCAGGGGATCGGCGTCGATCGTGCTGACGGGCGGCACGGTCGGCATCGCCACGCTGGCGGCCATCGCCGCCACGCCCGCGCGCGACGCGGTCGACTGGCGGCGCCTGGACGTCTGGTGGGGCGACGAGCGCTTCGTGCCCTCCGGCGACCCGGAGCGCAACGAGACCGGCGCCCGCCAGGCGCTGCTCGACCACGTCGACCTCGACCCGGAGCGGGTGCACGTCATGCGCGGCCCCGACTCGGGGATGACGGCGGAGGAGTCGGCCGACTCCTACGCGGCCGAGCTGCGCGCCGCCGCCCGCCCCGAGGACCACGGCCCCGTGCCGAGCTTCGACGTCATGCTGCTCGGCATGGGTCCCGACGCGCACGTGGCCTCCCTCTTCCCGGGGATGCCCGCCCTGTACGACACGCGCCCGGCGGTGTCCGTGCACGGCTCCCCCAAGCCGCCGCCCACCCGCATCACGCTGACGCTCCCCGCCATCCAGGCCTCGCGCGAGGTCTGGCTGATCGCGGCCGGTGAGGAGAAGTCGGGCGCGGTCCGGCTGGCCCTGTCCGACTCGGGCCCGTTCCAGGTGCCCGCTTCCGGGGCCAGGGGGCGGTCGCGGACGTTGTTCCTGCTCGACCGGGCCGCCGCCGGCAAGATCCCGCCGGAGATGGGGCGCCTGTCCTCGCCGTGAGGCTCAGCCGGGCGGCGCGCCGCCGAGCTCGCACGAGAACATCTCGGCGAAGCGCCGCTCGGCTATCTCCATGAGCTGGATCAAATCCCGATCCTGGTCCCGGGCCGGGTTCTTCTTAATGTAGATGGTGATGAGCGAGTTCTCGTTCCCGCAGCGGAACCAGGCGCCGCCCGAACGAAACGCATAACCCCGGACGTCATAGTCGCCCATGGATCCGGTACCGAGCTCCGCGGGGAGCCTCGCCTGACCGTCGTCCGCCCCGTTTCGCCGCCATTTCTCGAAGACGGCGCGCGGCGCGGATCGCTCGTAGCCCGTGAGCAGAATGCTCTGCGTGTCGTTCATGATCGCGCAGCTGCCCGAAGCGGCACGCCGGCTGCCGGGACCCGCGGTGTAGGCCCCCGTGTACCCGGTCAGAGCGGCGACCTCCGCCTCCGGAATGAATTCGCACACATAAGGCGGCCGGTCGGCGACGGCCTGCCACGCGGGAACGGGCGCGGGGGTCGTGGAGACGGCCGATCCGTTCGCCGTGCAGGCGGTGGCCGACAGCACCACGGCGGCGACGCAGCACCAGAGCGGCATCGGGCTATCCATCGCGTTCGTCCTCCGGTGGCGACCCGCCGACATTGGCGGTGAACTCGTCCGCGCCTACTTTGACCTTCGTCTGAGCGTTGCCGAAATCGTCCGGCACCTTGGCATGGGCGTCCATCCACCGCACGAAGTTGTCATATTCGTATCTGGTCATCTTGAGCGGAGACTTGATCCGCGGCGGATCGCCCTCGACGAACGGCTGACCCTTGAGATCGCTGTGCTCGTGGTAGCCGTAGGTGACGGCGGATGATTCGAGCATCTGTTTCACCATCTGCTCGGCGGCTATCTGATCGGACGCGGCGGCGGCGAAGTTCTTGACCGTCTCACCGCCGCCATGCCCGCTCTGCTCTATCAGCCAGTCGCCGGCCTTCGCGTAGCCGTCCTTGACGAAGTTCTCGTAGATGCCGTCGACGATCTTGACCCCCGCCTTGCCCACCTGCTGGGCGAAGGGAATCGGGACGAGGCCGATCCCGTCCTCGACCATCTTCCCGAACGCGGCGTCCGCCTCGTCCGACTCCTTGCCCATGGCTACGAGAGCCTGCTTGCGCGCCTCGAAGAGGTGTCCGAGCGCCTTGGAGTCATTGGTGATCACGTTCTGCAGAAGCGTGTTGTCGCGCGCCGCGACCGCCTCGTCGACCTCGCCTCGCATGTGCGCGACCTGCCCGGTGAGCAGAGCGTGGTAGCCCCGGTCATCGGTCGCCACGTCCAGCATGACGAGATCGACGTCGGCCGCGCTGAACTGCCCGATGGGCAGCCCCTCGACGACGCCCGTCAGCTCTCCGCCCTGCGCTCTCGCGTAGTTCTTGTAGAACGCGCTCACGACGTCGTCGGAGTGCTCGGCGAGGACGCGGCCCATGTTGTCGCGGATGCCGGAGAGCTTGTCGAGCTCCGAAGGGTCCTTGAAGCTGATCTTCCCGTTCTCGTCGAACGACACGTGCGGCCGTACGTCATCGGCGATGATCTGCGTGGCCAGGACGGCCAGCCGTTTGGAGTCGGCGTCGGCGCCCTTCATCCCGGCCTCCATCGCCTCTCCGAGTGCCTCTCCCCGGTCGCTCATCCCCCACTGCGCTCGCCGGTCGTGCAGCAGGTACTTCAGCGTGTCCCCGGGCCGCAGCAGCGCCTGGGCGCTCTCCCTGGACGTGCCCGCCACGCGCGTCAAGGCCGCGATCGGATCCACCGTGCTGATCGCGGACGAGCCCGCGAACGGCTGCGTGGCGGTGGGCGCGGCCAGCGGGTGGCGCTGGCTGCCGTCGCGCACCAGGCCGTGTACGCCGTGCTCGCGCAGGTAGTCGCGATCCCACCGGATCATGTCCCGGCCGATCGTGCTCATGAACCAGGCGCTGTAGCGCTCCTTCGGCGTGGCCGCCAGAAGCTGGCCGAGCGCCCAGTACCCCGGGTAGGTGGCTCCCTCGTGTTCCGGCACCGGGATGGACTTCCTGCCCTGTCGCTTCAGCTCTTCCAGGAAGCGGAGGCTGACCCGCGGGCCTGTCGGCGTGGTCGCGGTGGCGAGGGCCTTGCTCAGCAGCGCCAGCACCTCGCCGTTCTCGCGCCGCGTCCGCGCGGCCGCCTCCGGGCTGACGCCGAGCGCGTCGCGGGTCCGTGTGCCCATCACGGCGGGAAGGGTGACCATGGCCTCGGGGCCGAGCTCTTCGAGCAGGGCGGTGGCGAACGCCGGGTCGGACATCCGCCTCTTGTAGGCGGCCAGCCGCTTGAGTGCGTCGGGATCACCACGGGAGGCGGCGTAGAACAGCGGTGCGGCGAGCGCGGCCTCGGCTCTGGTCTTGGCCGGGATCAGCCGGGACTCCTCGATCCGGATCATGCCCGGCGGGACGACGGCGCCGGCCGCCGGCCGGCCGAACACGTCGGTCGCGACGTTCTGCGCCTCATAGGCCAGGTCCCGCCGCCGGTACAGGTCGGGGGCCTGGTCGGTCAGCCAGCGCCCGGCCCGGTCGATCGTCGTCACGCCGGGATGGGTGATGCCCAGCATGTCCATCAGCCCGCGCAGCTGGGCGGCGCAGTCGGCCAGGCCCCTGCCCGCGCTCTGCACACCGTCGCCGAGCCGGTGCATCTCCCGTGGATCGATCGAGGAGTAGCTCATGGGGCCGCCCCTCCCTCGGGAGGCATGCGGGCGAGCATGTCGCGGAGCTCGCCGATGACGTCGCGCAACCCCTGCCACGTCTCCGACCGGCGCTGGATCAGCTCGCCGGCGAAGGCGTCGGCGGTCGAGCCCGTCCAGGCGCTTCCGCCGGAGAGCAGGCGCACCGGCTGTTCCAGGCAGTGCCAGTATTGGTCGGAGAGCTCCTGGGCACGCCGCAGGGCACTCACGACATCGGCTCGTGTCGCCATCGTGGCCTCCCACCGACGTGTACGGGCCGCCGGCCTCCCCGGGTTCAACGCCGCCTCAACGGTGACACGCGGGAGACGCGAGTGTCAGGTCTTCAGACGGAGACGGCATCGCGCCGCCCCGGGGTTCAGCCTCCGGTCGCGAGCAGGTCGTCGATCTCGCGCAGCAGCGCCCGCTTGCGCTCCTCCGCCTGGTACGAAGCCCGGACGCCGTTCCTGGCGAGCCCGGCCAGCTCCTCCCGTCCGAGCCCGAACACGTGCGCCGCCACCCGGTACTCGTCCGCCAGGGTGGTGGCGAACATGGGCGGGTCGTCGCTGTTGAGCGTGACGTACAGGCCCGCCGCCAGCAGCCGGGGCAGCGGATGGTCCTCGATGCGGGCGATCTGGCCCGTGCGGAGGTTGGAGGTGGGGCAGACGTCCAGCGGGAGCTGGGTCTCGCGCAGGTGGGCGACCAGGCGGTCGTCGGCGAGACAGTTGATGCCGTGGCCGATGCGCTCGGCGCCGTACCCCTCGATGACCTCCCAGATCGTCTCGGGGCCGCTCATCTCGCCGCCGTGCGGGACGCTGTGCAGGCCGGCGGCACGGGCGGCGGAGAAGGCCGAACGGTAGGCGTCGCGGTATTTCGCCCGCTCCTGCTCTATGCCGCCGATGCCGAAACCTACCAGCGCGGCGGGAGGTTCCTGCAGGGCGTGCTCGACCGTCACCTTCGCCGCCTCCTCGCCGTACTCGCCGGGGATGTCGAAGATGTAGGCCATCTCCACCCCGTGCTCGGCCAGGGAGCGGCGGGCGGCCAGGTCCAGCGCCTCGGTGACCTCGCGCATGGGCAGGCCCGTGACGTGGTGGGCGTATGGCGTGACCTGGAGCTCGACGTATCGGGCGCCCTGAGGTGCGAGGTCCCGCGCCAGGCCGAGGACCAGCGTCGCCACGTCCTCCGGCTCGCGCACCAGGCGGTTGACCGCTCCGTACACCTGCGCGAAGTGCGGGAAGTCGCGAAAGGTGTAGAAGCGGCGCAGCTCCTCCTCCGTGCTGGGGACCTCGGTGCCGGGGTGGCGGCGGGCGAGCTCCAGGACGGTGGGGACCGAGGCGGAGCCGACCAGGTGGACGTGCAGCTCGGCCTTGGGGAGCGCGTCGATGAAGGCGTCGACGTCGCCGGAGTCGTCGGTGGTCATGGCGATGACCTTAAGGCGGACATATCCGCATTTAGTAGAGTACGGAGGCCAATCTCACAGGGAAATGTCAGATTACCTGGCTGGGTTACGCTGACTCCCGTGACCGACGCCGAAGCGTACGACCGCGGCTTCGCCCGGCTCAGCTCCCACACCGTCGGACCCCTGCTCGACCGGGCCTGCGCGCCGCGCCTGCTCGACGTGGGCTGCGGGACCGGCGTGGTCACGGCGGCCGCCCTCGCGTCAGGCGCCCGGGTCACCGCCGTGGACGCCGATCCGGACATGCTGGAACTGGTGGCCCGGCGCCACCCCCACGCGTCGATCCGCCGGGCGGCGCTGCCGGAGTTGCCGTTCGAGGACGCGGCATTCGACGCTATAGCGGGAAATTTCGTCATTAATCATGTGCAGGACCCGGCCGAGGCGCTCAGAGAGCTGCACCGCGTGCTGCGCCCAGGCGGTGCCATCGCGCTGACCTGGTGGAAGGCCGACGAGATGACCGCCACCAACGTCTTCGCCGACGCCATCGCCGCCGCCGGGGTGCCCTACGAGCCGCCGGTCCGGCCGTTCGCCGCCCACAGCGCCCCGGACCGGTTCATCGGCCTGCTGACGACGGCGGGGTTCGAGGGAGCGGCCGTGCAGACCCTGCGGTGGCGGCACCAGGCCGACCTCGCCCGCTGGTGGACGGACATCGTGCGGGCGGGCGGCCCGCGCTTCGCCGTCATCGGCCGCCAGCCGCCCGAGGTCGTGGCGCGGATCAGGGCCTGCTACACGCGGCTGGCCGCCCCGTACGCGCGGCAGGGCTTTCCCGTCTGCGCGTACCTGGCGCATGCCACCCGCTGACCGGCCCCGTACTCGAACGCGCCGTCCGAGCGTCAGCGCGCCGCGGACCAGGCGGTCACGAGCGGCAGCAGCACCTCGGTCACGGAATCGCCGATGAAGCCCTCGTCGAACGGCGGCCCGGTGAAGATCATGCGATGCCACACCAGCGCCTCCGCCACCGCGAAGAGCCGCCCGGCCGCCACCGGCCCGGACAGCTCGCCCCGCTCCCTGGCACGCTCCAGCAGCGCCGCCACGTCGCCCAGGTTCTTCGTCGGCATGTGCGCCCGCAGCGTGCGCGCCAGCTCCTGGTTGGACACCAGCGTCGAGGACAGCCCGATGACCAGCGTGTGCTTGCGTTCGACCGCCTCGCACAACCCGCGGAAGATGGAGGCCAGATCGCCGCGGAGCGACCCGGTGTCCTCCCCCGGTGGCGTGTCCATGTCGAAGCGCCGGCAGATGACGTCGACCACCAGGTCCGGTTTGCCCGCCCAGCGCCGGTAGATGGTCGCCTTGCTGGCCCGGGCCCGCTTGGCGATCTGGTCGACCGACATCCGGTCGTAGCCGACCTCCGACAGCAGCTCCATCGTGGCGTCGAGAATGGCCCTGTCACGCTCAGGGTCGAGTGGAGCCACTACACGTCCTTCAGCTATAGGCGATCTCATCGAATCGTACGCCCGTCAGCTCGCTCGACACGTCCCAGAGCCGCGCGGCCAGAGCCTCGGACCTGGCCGTCTCCGACGGGGTGAGGATCTTGAGCTTCGGCCCGACGAACTCGCCGCCGTGGATCTCGGGCGACGTCGCGGCGTAGAGCGAGGACCGCGCGCCGGCCTCCGCCGACTGCAGGAAGACGCCGAGGAGGGGCTGCAGGGGGCCCAGCTTGACGATGCGGGTGGCCGTGGCGCCCGGGTGGGTGGCCACGCTGGTCAGATCCGCACCGGCCTTGGCGGCGCGCCGCTGGAGCTCCAGCGCGAAGAGCAGGTTGGCGAGCTTGGACCGCCCGTACGCCCGCATGCGCCCGTAGCCGCGCGACAGGGCCAGGTCGTCGAAGTCGATCCTGCCGACGGCATGGGCGTCGCTGGAGACGGTCACCACGCGGGCGCCCGGGGAGGCGAGCAGCCGCGGCAGCAGCAGTCCCGTGAGGGCGAAGTGCCCCAGATGGTTGGTGCCGAACTGCATCTCGAAGCCGTCCTTGGTCTCCTGCCGGGCGATCATGCCGATGCCCGCGTTGTTGATCAGCAGGTCGACCTTGTCCACACCCTGGGCGAACCGCCTGACGGAGGCCAGGTCGGCCAGGTCCAGGGCGCCGTACTCGACCCGCGCGCCCGGCACGGCCCGCTGGATCTCGGCGACCGCGGCGCCGCCCTTGCCGGCGTCGCGCGCCGCCACGACGACACGGGCGCCGTGCCTGGCCAGCTCCAGCGCGGTGGGCAGGCCGATGCCGCTGCCGGCGCCGGTCACGATGGCCGTCTTGCCCGTGAGATCGGGGATGTCGGCGGCGGTCCAGGATGTCATCGTCACTCCCAGGTGTACGGAACCGTTTCGTACACCCTAGCGCAGCGCAGATCGTCGCGCACCACTCTGCGACCGCCTGCCCTTGATGGCACTTGCGTGCCCGCCTGAGCCGCCCAACGTGGCTCGCGTTTCGCGCCGCCCCGCGTTCGCGCCGCCCTACGTGCCCGGCGTTCGCGCCGCCTTGCGTTGCCGGGCGGGCGCGCTGCCCTGCGTGTCTAGCGTTCGAGCCGCTGTCGCGCGTGCCGCTCCTCGCGCCGGGTCACCTCCAGCCGGGCGCGCGTCTCGGCCAGCCTCTTGCGTGCCTTGGCCAGCTTCTTCTCCAGTCGGGCCACCCGCTCCGCCCGCTCGTCGTGCTCCGCGTCAACCGCCTCCAGGACCCGGCTCCACTCCTGGTGCGCGGCCTCGGCCTCCGCGCGTTCCCTGGCCTTGGCCTGCTCGCGCTCCCGCGCCTCGGCGGCCGCGGCCGCGTCGCGCTCCCCAGCCCGCCGCGCGGCGGGCCGGGCACGGGTGACGGGAGCGGGCGCGAAGCCGCTGTAGCTGAGCGGCCTCGCCAGGTGACCACGGCGTACCTGCCCGGCCGCGTCCGCGTCCACGACGGCGGCGTCCAGCGTCTGGTCCACCTCGGTGCCGGCGGCCGCCGACAGCCCGCCCGCCCGCCGGATGAGCCGGCCGACCTTGTGTGTCACGTCGGCGCGCCGCTGGGTCAGCTCGGCCAGCGCGTCGGCGTCCTGCTCCGCCCAGGCCGCACGCAGGCGCTCCCCCAGGTCGAGCAGCTCGGCCAGCTCGCGGGGGTGCTCGCGGGCGGCCCGGTTCACCGCCCAGGCGGACACGGTGGGCTTGCGCAGCTTCGCGACGTCGCGCGAGAGCCGTACGTCGCCGGCGTCCTTCGCCGCACGGGCCTCGGCCTCGCGCGCGGCGGTGAACTCGGACGGCGGCAATCCGTAGAGCCTGTCCGCCACCTCGTCAAGATCCACACAGGACAAATACCCCACATGCGCGCGTTTCTAGCGCATAGTGGAAACAACCCCGGCCGAACGGAGGGTCTCCGGTGTTCGAACGCTTCACCGACCGTGCGCGCAGGGTCGTCGTCCTCGCCCAGGAGGAGGCGCGGACGATGAGCCACAACTACATCGGCACGGAACACGTTCTGCTCGGCCTCATCCACGAGGGTGAGGGATTGGCGGCCCTGGTGCTCGACAGCTGCGGCGTCGAGCTCGACCACGTACGCGCCTTCGTCGAGCGCGAGGTGGGCCGCGGCGCGAAACATCCGGGCGGGCACATCCCCTTCACCCCGCGCGCCAAGAAGGTCCTGGAGCTGTCGCTGCGCGAGGCGCTCCAACTGCGCCACAACTACATCGGCACCGAGCACATCCTGCTCGGCCTGATCAGGGAGGGCGAGGGGCTCGCCGCCCAGGCGCTCGTGGACACCGGCGCCGACCTCGCCGACGTACGCCAGCGCCTCCTGGACCGGGTGGGCCGCGGCTCCAGGGACCGCCCGACCGAGATGTTCTTCGCCGGCGGCTCGGTGCTGGGCGAGCGGCTCACGCAGATCCAGGAGAGCCTGGAGCGCATCGAACGCCACCTGGGCATCCACCGCCCGGCCGCGGACAAGCCTGCTGACAAGCCCGCGGACGAGGGGAAGCAGGACGAAGAGGGCCTAGGCTGACACCATCATCCCGACCGGCAGCCGGGCCTCGACGACACCGGGGTCCTCGGTGTAGCCGAGGGTGGCGCCCAGCGAGATCAGCAGCCTGCGCATCCGCATGTTGTCCGACAACATGGTGGCCCTGACCTCGGCGTACCCCAGATCGCGGGCCGCCCGCACCAGCATCCTGGCCAGCACCGCGCCCAGACCGCGCCCCTGCCAGCGGTCCTCGACCAGGAAGGCCATCTCGGCGATGCCGGGGTCGGGGGTGAACATCAGGTTCGCCATCCCCACGACCTGCCCGTCGTGTCCGGCGACCAGCGAGTATCCCCGGCTCCTGTCGCACAGTTTGTCGAACATGCGCGGCGGCAGCGCCGGCATCGAGGTGAAGTAGCGGAACCTGCGCGACTCCGGCGAGCACCTGTCGTGCAGGTCGCGCACGGCCTCGCGGTAGATCGAGGTGAGCGGGCGGACCGAGAGCTCCGCGTCGTCGGCGAGCTTGACGCCGCGCTCGGCGCCGGTCTGCTCCGTGGCCGGCTGGGCGAGCCGGGCGAAGGACGCCGCCCTGGCCGCCTCGGTCAGCGTGAACGGCAGGTCGGCGCGGCGCAGCCGGACCGCGCGGCGCGGGGCCACGGGCACGACGAGCTGGGTCGGGTCGGGAAGATCACTCACGGCCTCACCATAGATCCACCTGGCGTCGTCCGCGCGCAGCAGCTCGGCCAGGAGCTCCGGCAGCCGCCACGGCATCGAGCGCAGCCGCGAGGCCAGCAGCAGCGCCCGGGTGGGCTCGTCGGTCAGCTCGTGCGCGGTGGCGGCGACCACCTGGACCCGGCGGCCACCGGCCGCCTCCAGGGCCTCGCGCACGGTCTCGGGGTTGGCGGGGATGTCGGCGACGAACTCGTCGACGGTGCCGTCGGCATCGGACTGCACGCTCAGCCCGAGGATGTTGCCGCCCCGCTCGGCCAGCGCCGAGGCGAGGGAGGCCAGCCGTCCGGGCCGCTCGTCCACCGTGGTGCGAATGCGCAAGAATCCCATGTGTCCGAGCATGGCTGGTGGCTGTTACACGCCCGCTAACGACGTGTTTCATCCTGAAATGATCCCCAATTTCCGGAAACAGCCCGCATGGCCACCCGAGCCCCACCACCGTCCCGCCCCCGGGACGCGACACTCGCCCACGGGTGTGTCCGGTGGCGCTCAGGACGGCCCGGGAGCCCCGGGTTCCGAGCACCTCCCGCACCTCGGCGCACACCATCGGATCATCAAACAGACGGTCACGAATTTCGTCGCGAGATGCGCCACCAGGTCCGGATATAGCAGGATACGGGGCCATGAGCGTGCGTGTTCCCTTGTCTTCGAGTTACGTCAACGGCGACGTCTCCTTCTGGTACCGGTCCGCCGGCGTGCCCACCCCTGCTCCCCGTCTCGACGGCGACCTCCAGGCGGACGTGGCCATTGTCGGCGCCGGCTACACCGGCCTGTGGACCGCGTACTACCTCAAGCGGGCCCGCCCGTCACTCCGCGTCGTCGTACTGGAGCAGGAGTTCGCCGGATTCGGCGCCTCCGGCCGCAACGGCGGCTGGCTGACCGGTGACCTGGCCGGCTCCCACGAGCGCTACGGCGCGGACGCCCGGCGGCTGCAGCGCGAGATGTACGCCTCCATCGACGAGGTGATCGCCGTCTGCGACAAGGAGTCCATCGACTGCGACCTGGTCAAGGGCGGTGTGGTCAACGTGGCCCGCACCCCGGCGCAGGTCACCCGGCTGCGCGAGACCGTGGCCTCAGCGCGCGCCTGGGGCATCGAGGAGCCCGATCTGCGGCTGGTGAACCCAGAGGACCACCTGCGGGTCTCCGGGGCGCTGGAGGCATCCTGGAGCCCCCACTGTGCCCGTATCCAGCCGGCCAAGCTGGCGCAGGGCCTGGCCAGGGTCGTTCGCGACCTCGGCGTCACCATCTACGAGCGCACGCCGGTGACGCGGATCGCACCGAACCGGGCCGTGACCCCGTTCGGCACGGTCTCGGCCGGGCACGTGATCCGCGCCACCGAGGGCTTCACCTCGCGGCTGCACGGCCTGCGCAGGCAGTGGCTGCCCATGAACAGCTCCATGATCGTCACCGACCCCCTCCCCGCGTCCTTCTGGGACGAGGTCGGCTGGCGGGGCGCCGAACTGCTCGGGGACATGGCGCACTACTACATGTACGCCCAGCGCACCGCCGACGACCGCATCGCCTTCGGCGGGCGCGGCCGGCCCTACCTGTACGGCTCGCGCGTCGACGCCCGCGGCCACACCCACGAGTGGACGGTCGAGGCCCTGTGGCGGCTGCTCACGGAGTTCTTCCCCGCCGCCCGCTCCTCCTCGGTCGCCCACGCCTGGTCGGGCGTGCTCGGGGTGCCCCGCGACTGGTGCTCGACGGTGCACGTGGACTCCGCCACGGGCCTGGGCTGGGCCGGCGGCTACACGGGCCACGGCGTGACCACCACGAACCTGGCCGGCCGCACCCTGCGCGACCTGATCCTCGGCGAGGAGACGGAGCTGACGTCGCTGCCGTGGGTGGGCCGCCGGGTGCGCTCCTGGGAGCCGGAGCCGCTGCGGTGGCTGGGCGTGCACACGATGTACCGCCTGTACCGGGCGGCCGACCACCGCGAGCGCTCCATGCCGCGCACCTCCGTCCTGGCCCGCGTCGCGGACCGCATCACGGGACACTGAGGAACGCTGAGGAACGCTGAGGAACGCTGATCGAGAAAGGCACACCCATGAACATCCTCTTCCGCGGCGGGCGCGTCCTGGCCCCCGGAGGGGTCCTGACCGCGGCCGTGCTGGTCAGCGACGGCGTGATCAGCGCCGTGGGCCAGGAGGGAGAGCTGGCCCGCCGGGCGCCGGCCCACGAGACGGTGGACCTGGACGGCGGCCTGCTGGTGCCCGGTTTCACCGACGCCCACCTGCATCCGGTCCAGGCGGGCCTCGAACGAGCGAAATGCGACTTGTCCGAGATCTTCGGCCTGGACGCCTACATCGCAAAGATCGCCGACTATGCCACGAAAAATCCGGAAAAAGAGTGGATTGATGGTGGCGGCTGGGACATGTCGGCCTTCCCCGGCGGCCTCCCCCATCGCGACCAGCTCGACTTCCTCGACCGCCCCGCCTACCTGATCCAGCGCGACCACCACGCCGCCTGGGTCAACACCCGCGCACTCGAACGAGCCGGCATCACCCGCGACACCCCCGACCCCGCCGACGGCCGGATCGAGCGCGACGCCGCGGGCGTCCCCACCGGCGTCCTGCACGAGGGCGCGATGGACCTCGCCGGCCTGCTCACCCCGCGTCCCACGGCCCAGGACCTGCAGGACGCGCTGGCGGACGCGGAGCGGCACCTGTTCTCGCTGGGCATCACCGGCTGGCAGGACGCCATCGTGGGCTCCTACGCGGGCTCGGAGGACCAGTTGCCCACCTACGTGGCGGCGGCCCGCTCAGGACGGCTACGGGCGCGCGTGGTGGGCGCTCTGTGGTGGGACAGGACGCGCGGCCTGGACCAGATCGGTGACCTGGTCGAACGCCGGGCGGCCGCCGAGGGCCTGGACCGCTTCCGCGCCACCTCGGTCAAGATCATGCAGGACGGCATCACGGAGAACTTCACCGCCGCCACGCTGGAGCCCTACTGCCTGTGCGGCGGCACGGGCCTGTCGTACGTGGACCCGGCCAAGCTCAAGGAGTACGTGGCCGAGCTGGACCGGCACGGCTTCCAGGTGCACTTCCACGCCATCGGCGAACGCGCCGTGCGCGAGGCCCTGGACAGCTTCGAGGGCACCGACCCCGCCCACCGCCACCACATCGCCCACCTGCAGATCATCGAGCCCTCCGACGTGCCGCGCTTCGCCGCGCTGGGCGTCACGGCCAACCTGCAGCCGCTGTGGGCCACGCATCACGCCCAGATGGACGAGCTGACGCTGCCGTTCCTCGGGGAGCCGCGCTCGTCGTGGCAGTACCCGTTCGCGGACCTGCTGGCGCACGGCACCCGCTTCTGCGCGGGCAGCGACTGGCCGGTCTCGAACGCCGACCCGCTGCACGGGATGCACGTGGCGGTCAACCGCACGGAGCCGGGCGACTCGGTTCACGCGGGCTATCCCACCGCCCAGACCCCGTTCCTGCCCGGCCAGCGCCTGGACCTGGCCACCGCCATGACGGCCTACACGGCGGGCTCGGCCTGGATCAACCGCTCCCCCGCCGGCGTCATCGAGCCGGGCCGCCCGGCCGACCTGGCGGTCCTGGACCGCGACCCGTTCGACCTGCCGGCGGCGGACATCTGGACGACCGGGGTGCGCATGACGTTCGTGGACGGCGTGGCGGTCTACGACCGCGGATAAGGGGTCCGCGAACCCGGAAAACGGGGCCAAGAGGACGCCGTCACGGCGGCGAGCCGGTGAGGCGGGTAAGCGTCCCCCTGGATGGCCCCTGGCCACGGTCGGCGGGTGGAGCCGGCCGGGGCGGAGCCGTAAAAGAGAAAGAGGCCCTGAAAAGGGCCTCTTCACTCGTCTACCAGGGGGACTTGTTGTTGCGCAGACGCTCCAGTGCCTCCTCGAGGATGGCCTTGCCGTCCTTGTCGCTCCTGCGCTCCTTCACATAGGCCAGGTGCGTCTTGTACGGCTCGTTCTTGGGCGGGGCAGGCGGAGCCTCCTCGTCCTGTCCGGCTGGGAGGCCGCAACGGGGGCAGTCCCACGTTTCCGGGACCGCCGCGTCGCTGGCGAAACTGGGGCGCGTCTCGTGCATGTTGGCGCACCAGAACGAGACCCGCACTCTCGGAGCTGCCTCGCCGCGCTCGGCCTCCCCCATAGGGCCGGCGCCGACTCGGCTGCCACGGATCGCGTTGCCACTACCCACGGATGAACTCCTCGCTCGATCGCCCCGCGCGCAGGCACGGGGGGAGAATCACTGTCACGCGTTGACGTTGTTGCTCAGGACCGCATGAGCAGGCCGAGAGCGATGATGCAGACGAACCAGACGGTGCCCGTGATCACGGTCAGCCGGTCGAGGTTGCGCTCCACCACCGAAGAACCACCGAAGTTCGACGAGAAACCGCCGCCGAACATGTCAGACAGGCCGCCACCCTTGCCCTTGTGGAGCAGGACGAGCAAGATCATGAGACCGCTCGCCAGGATGAGGGCGATGGAGATTCCGAGTTCCACGGTATGCCTGTTCCTTCAGTGCTCTGTTACGCGTGACGATTCAAACTTGCTTCTTGAGGGTACGGCCTGATGTCAAGTCGCACCCCCAGAACGACTCAGTTAGCCGGGCATATCGGAGAAACGACAGATCTTCGTGAACTCCGCGGCGTCGATGCTGGCCCCACCCACGAGCGCGCCATCGATGTCGGGCCGAGCCATGATCCCCGCGATATTGCCGGACTTGACCGAGCCACCGTAAAGGATACGGACCGCCGAGGCCACCTCGGGGTCGTAGAGCTCCGCGAGTCGGACTCGCAGCGCTCCGCAGACCTCCTGGGCGTCCTCGGGGGTGGCCACCTCGCCGGTGCCGATCGCCCACACCGGCTCGTAGGCCACCACTATCGATTTTGCCTGCTCGGCGCTGATTTTGCGCAGTCCCCCGTCAAGTTGACCGAGACTGTGCGCGATGTGACCGCCCTCTTGGCGCACCGCCAGGCCCTCGCCCACACACAAAATAGGCGTCACCGAGTGCCGGTAGGCGGCGTGCACCTTGGCGTTGACCAGCTCGTCGTCCTCGCGGTGATGCTGCCGGCGCTCCGAATGGCCGACGGTCACGTAGCTGCAGCCGAGCTTGGCCAGCATGACGCCGGAGACGTCGCCGGTGTAGGCGCCGCCGTCGTGCTGGGACAGGTCCTGGGCGCCGTAGACGATCCTGAGCTTGTCGCCGTCCACGAGCGTCTGAACGCTGCGCAGGTCGGTGAAGGGCGGCAGGACGGCGACGTCGACCTTGTCGAAGTCCTTGTCGCTGAGTGCGAAGGCCAGCTTCTGGACCAGCGCGATGGCCTCAAGATGGTTGAGGTTCATCTTCCAGTTGCCGGCGATCAGGGGCTTTCGCTGCGTCAACTCAGTCCTCCAGCGCGGCAAGGCCGGGAAGGGCCTTGCCCTCAAGGTATTCGAGACTGGCTCCACCGCCGGTGGAGATGTGCGAGAAGCCGTCCTCGGGGAGCCCCAGCTTACGCACGGCAGCCGCCGAGTCGCCGCCGCCGACCACGGTGAAGGCGCCGGAGGCGATCAGCGCCTCGGCCACCGCCCTGGTCCCGCCGGAGAACGCGTCGAACTCGAACACGCCCATCGGCCCGTTCCAGAACACGGTCTTGGCGTCGGCCAGCTTGGCGGCGAACAGCTCGCGCGTCTTGGGCCCGATGTCCAGACCCTCCCGGTCGGCCGGGATCGCCGTGGCCTCGACCACGTCGTGGTCGGCGTCGGGGGCGAAGCCGGCCGCCGCCAGCACGTCCACGGGCAGCACGAGCTCGACACCGCTGCCGGCCGCCTGGTCGAGGAAGCCGCGCACCTTGTCGAGCTGGTCCTCCTGGAGCAGCGAGTTGCCGACCTCGTGACCCTGGGCCTTGAGGAAGGTGTAAGCCATGCCGCCGCCGATCAGCAGCCTGTCGACCTTGGTCAGCAGGTTGGCGATGACGCCAAGCTTGTCGGAGACCTTGGCGCCGCCCAGCACGACCACGTACGGCCGCGCGGGGTCCTCGGTCAGCTTCTTCAGCACCTCGACCTCGGCCACGATCAGCCCGCCCGCCGCGTGCGGCAGCAACCTGGGCACGTCGTAGACGCTGGCGTGCTTGCGGTGCACCGCGCCGAACCCGTCGCCCACGTAGAGCTCGGCCAGCCCGGCCAGCCGCTGCGCGAACTCGCCGCGCACGGCGTCGTCCTTGGACTCCTCGCCGGGCTCGTAGCGGAGGTTCTCCAGCAGCGCGACCTGACCGTCCTGAAGGGCGTCGACGGTGCTCCGCGCGCTGTCGCCGACCACGTCGGCGGCGAACGCCACGTCCTCGCCCAGCAGCTCGGCGAGCCGCGTGGCGACCGGCCCGAGTGAGTATTTCGGCTCGGCCTTGCCCTTGGGCCTGCCCAGGTGGGCACAGACGACGACCTTGGCGCCCCGTTCGAGCAGGGTCCTGATCGTCGGCACCGACGCCCGGATGCGGCCGTCGTCGGTGATCGTCTCCCCGTCGAGGGGAACGTTGAGGTCGGCGCGCACGAGCACGCGCCGGCCCTTCACGTCGAGATCGTCGAGCGTACGCATGCTCATGCTCCTGTTCCCGCGGGACGCGCCTGCCGCGCGTCCCGGCACCTGTTGCTCGCCGCACGCCGTGCGGCGGTCCGGCCGCCATCCGCCGCGCCCGGCTCCGGGCGGCGGCGCGTCCTCACGGGACCTCGCATCAGAGGTCGCGGCCGACCAGCTCGACGAGGTCGGCGAGGCGGTTGGAGTAGCCCCACTCGTTGTCGTACCAGCCGACGACCTTGACCTGGTTGCCGATGACCTTGGTCAGCCCGGAGTCGAAGATGCACGAAGCCGGGTCGGTGACGATGTCGGAGGAGACGATCTCGTCCTCGGTGTAGCTGATGATGCCCTTGAGCGGGCCGTCGGCGGCGGCCTTGACCGCGGCGTTGACCTCCTCGACGGTGACGTCGCGGCTGAGGTCGACGGTGAGGTCGGTGGCCGAGCCGGTGGGGATCGGCACGCGCATCGCGAAGCCGTCGAGCTTGCCCTTGAGCTCGGGCAGGACCAGGCCGATGGCCTTGGCCGCGCCGGTGGAGGTCGGCACCACGTTGAGCGCGGCGGCGCGGGCGCGGCGCAGGTCCTTGTGCGGGCCGTCCTGCAGGTTCTGGTCCGCGGTGTAGGCGTGGATGGTGGTCATCAGCCCCTTCTCGATGGTGAAGGAGTCGTGCAGGACCTTGGCCAGCGGCGCCAGGCAGTTGGTGGTGCAGGAGGCGTTGGAGATGATCGTGTGCTTGGCCGGGTCGTAGGCGTCGTCGTTGACGCCCAGGACGATGGTCACATCTTCGTTCTTCGCCGGGGCGGAGATGATGACCTTCTTCGCGCCGTTCTCGGCGTGCACCTTGGCCTTGGCGGCGTCGGTGAACAGACCGGTGGACTCCACCACGACGTCGACGCCGAGGTCGCCCCAGGGCAGCTTGCCCGGGTCGCGCTCCGCGAAGACCTTGATCGCCTTGCCGTCGACGATGATCTCGTCGCTCGTGGCCTTCACCTCGTAGGGCAGGCGGCCCAAGATGCTGTCGTACTTCAGCAGGTGCGCGAGGGTCGCGTTGTCGGTCAGGTCGTTGACCGCGACGATCTCGATGTCCTTGCCGCTGGCGGCGACAGCGCGCCAGAAGTTGCGGCCGATGCGGCCGAAGCCATTGACGCCTACGCGGATGCTCACGGGAACCGATCTCCTCGAACCAGATGGCGGGCTGAACCTCAACCACGAACCTTATCGGACCCAAATTGGTTTAGACCACTGCAGGTCCCGTGCCGTGAATCGCCGTTCCGGCGACACGTTTTGCGAGCTTCGAGTAAAGTGCCCGACTCGTCGGAGTAAATTCGTGCATTCTCTGGGGGCTGAGATGTCACATAACAGGTCCGGCCTGCTTCCCGGACTGATCGCAGGCCTGGTGGCCGCGCTGATCTGCGCGGCGGGCCTGGGGGCGGCCGTCCTCTTCCAGCAGCGCATGCCGAGCGCCATCACGACGTTCGGCAACGGTTTCCCTCTCTCTCTTGCGCTGTCCCTCGTGATCGCCGTCGCGGTCGCGCTCGCGATCGGCGGCGTGCGCCCGCGCAGCTTCGTCCTGCTGCCCGTGTCGCTCCTGTACGCGGGCGGGGCCGTGGCCGCCGGCCAGGTCGCCGGCTCCTCCCTCATGATCGGCGCCGCCCTGCGCACACCCCCCGCCGAACACGGCCCGGCCGATGTCACCGACATCACTCTGGACAACTTCTGGGCGGGCCTCCCGTACGCGCCGTCCCTCTACCAGGACCCGCTGACGGAGACCTGGTCAGCCTGGCTCTACATCGCCGTGGCGGCCGTGGCGGCCGTCGCCCTGGTCGCCCTCCGCGTCGTCCGGGTGCGCCGCGCAGAGCGCGCTCAGGCGGCCCAGGAGGAGGAGTCGCAGGAGCCGGAGTACCGGGCCCCGTTCGAGCCGGCCCAGCAGCCGCCCCCGAAGCCGGGATCCGACCTCTTCACCCCCCACAAGCCGGCCCGGGACTGACACCACCCGCACAAGCCGCCCCGGACCAACACCACCCGCCCCACGGCGCCCCACCCCAACCGGCGCCCCTGGGCACCCCTTCCAGCCCCACCTGGATGGGGCACCCCATGACGCTCCGGCCAGCCGTCACACCTTCACGTCCCGCGCTCTGGACGCGCCTACGTGCAACGGCATCCTGACTGAGCACCCCACGCCATCCTGGCCGAGCACACCCCGTCCAACGGCACCCTGGACGGGCGCCCGCGTCCGATGCCACCCATCCAGCAACTCCCACCCGATACCCGCAGCAGGGCCTGGGCCGACCACGGAACCCGGCCGGCCATGCGCTCGTCACGGCGAGCACCCCGTGAGCCTTCACAACCGGCCATGACAGACGCCCACCCACGTCGGCGCGTGCGGTGCCGCCGGCTCCGCCGTAAAAGAAGAAATGCTCTAGGGGGCGAGCATGTCCACGGTGAGGTTGGCCTCGGTGTTGGGGATCCCCATGTCGGACGCGCGCTTGTCGGCCATGGCCAGCAACCGCCGGATCCGCCCCGCGATGGCGTCCTTGGTCAGCGGCGGATCGGCGATCTGCCCCAGCTCCTCCAACGACGCCTGCTTGTGCTCCACCCGCAGCCGCCCGGCCACCACCAAATGGTCAGGTGCCTCCTCGCCGAGAATCTCCAGCGCCCGCTGCACCCGCGCCCCCGCCGCCACCGCGGCCCGGGCCGAGCGCCGCAGGTTGGCGTCGTCGAAGTTGGCGAGGCGGTTGGCCGTGGCCCGCACCTCGCGCCGCATCCGTCGCTCCTCCCAGGCCAGCACGCTGTCATGCGCCCCCAGCCGGGTGAGCAGCGCGCTGATCGCGTCGCCGTCGCGCACCACGACCCGGTCCACGCCGCGCACCTCGCGCGCCTTGGCGTGGATCTTCAGCCGCCGCGCCGAGCCCACCAGCGCGAGCGCCGCCTCCGGGCCCGGGCAGGTGACCTCCAGCGACATCGAACGCCCCGGCTCGGTCAGCGACCCGTGCGCCAGGAACGCCCCGCGCCAGGCCGCCTCGGCGTCGCAGGCGGCCCCCGCCACCACCTGACGGGGCAGGCCCCGCACCGGGCGGCCGTGGTTGTCGATCAACCCCGTCTGGCGGGCGAGCGCCTCTCCGTCACGATAGACGCGCACCACGTAGCGCGAGCCCTTGCGCAGCCCCGCGGGCGCGAGCACGAGCACCTCCGCCTTGTGCCCGAACACCTCGCCGATGTCCTTGATCAGCCGCCGCGCGGTGGCATTGGTGTCGAGCTCTGCCTCGATCACGATGCGGCCGCCCACCAGATGAAGCCCGCTGGCGAACCGCAGCAGCGTCGAAACCTCCGCCTTGCGGCAACACGGCTTGAGCACCGGCAGGCGGCTCAGTTCGTCCTTCACCACACCTGTCATCGCCATGCGTTTAGTCCTCTCCCCCATTCAGACCGGCTCACGTCAGTCTCTCGCACCTTCGCGCCACGCCGACCAGGATCAACGCTTCTGGAGGAAAATCTCGTCCAGGACGGAGGCAAGACGTCGTGGGTCATGCCTCGCGGAGCCGTCGGAGGCCGCGACGTCCGCCATGACGAGCCGCGCGCCGAGCGCGGCCGCGGCCTTCTCCAGCGCGTCGGGGTCGTCGACCACGTCCGTGTCCGCGAGTACGACGTCGATCGCCAGCTCGGGCGCGTGCTGCCGGAGCACTTCAAGATGTTGCTGGGGGGAGAAGTCGTCGGTCTCGCCAAGCTGGGGGGCCAGATTGAGGGTCACCAGCCGCTTGGCCCTCGTCTCATGCAGCGCCCTGGCCAGCTCGGGCACCTTCAGATGCGGCAGCACGCTGGTGAACCACGACCCGGGCCCGAACACCACCCAGTCGCTCTCCAGAACCGCCGCGATCGCCTCGGGGCGCGCGGGCGGGTCCTCGGGCACCAGCGAGATGGCCTGCACCCGGCCAGGGGTCAGCGCGCACGCCACCTGCCCCCGAATGGTCGACACGACGCCGTCGAGCTCCACCGTGGCCACGATGTCGAGCGGCACCGACGCCATCGGCAACACCCTGCCGTGCGCGCCCAGCAGCCGCCCCACCCAGTCGAGCCCCGCCACCGAATCGCCGAGCAGCTCCCACAGCGCCACGATGAGCAGGTTGCCCACGGCATGCCCGTGCAGCTCGCCCTCGCTGCGGAAGCGGTGCTGCACGACCTCGCTCCAGGTGCTGCCCCACTCGTCGTCACCGCACAGCGCGGCCAGCGCCATCCGCAGGTCGCCAGGGGGCAGCACGCCGAGCTCGCGCCGCAACCGCCCACTGGAGCCGCCGTCGTCGGCGACGGTCACCACGGCGGTCAGCCGGTCGGTGACGACCCGTAAGGCCGACAGCGAGGCGAACAGCCCGTGCCCGCCGCCCAGCGCCACGACGCGCGGCCCGGACGCGGCGAACAACTCACCCGGGTACGAACCCAGCTCCGCGGACCCCGGCCCATCGCCCTCATCCTCAACCGGCCGCGACCCGCCCACCCGCTCCAACCCACTTTCAGCCGATTGTGAACCCGCCACGGCACCACCTTCAACCACCCACGAACCGGCCATACGCTCCGGATCGCCCCCAGCCGAGCACGAACCCACCACCGACCCGTCTTCAACCGACCGCGAACCCGCCGCAGACCCGCCACCGAGCGGCCCGTCGATCAACCGCGCCAGATCCACCCAGCCCGGCCCACCATCGGACCCACCCGGCCGGGCCGGCCGCGAGGAGTCGTCATCCGCATCCGGCGTCGCCTCCCCGAAACCCTCATCCGTCACTCCCGCCCCACATCCCGGTGACTCACCTGGACCTCCATCCCGCGGTCACGCAGGCGGGCGGCGACCTGTTCGGCCATGGCGACACTGCGGTGCTTGCCGCCCGTGCACCCCACCGCGAGCGTCGCGTAGCTCTTGCCCTCGCGCGCGTAACCGGCGGCGATCACCTGCAGGACCTCTTCGTAGGCGTCCAGGAACTCCTTGGCCCCCGGCTGGCCCAGCACGTAGTCGCGCACGGGCGCCTCCAGCCCGTTCATCGGCCGCAACTCGGGCACCCAGTGCGGGTTGGGCAGGAACCGGCAGTCGACCACGAGATCGGCGTCGACCGGCAGCCCGTACTTGAACCCGAAGGAGACCACGTTGAGCCGCAGCCCCGGCCGGTCCTCTCCGCCGAAGTACGCGACGATCTTGTTGCGCAGGTCGTGCACGTTGTGCGAGGACGTGTCGATCACCAGGTCGGCGTTGGCGCGGACCTCACGCAGGATCCCCCGCTCCCGGGCGATCCCGTCGACCAGGCGCCCCTCGCCCTGCAGGGGATGGGGTCGCCGGACGTTCTCGAACCTGCGCACCAGCTCCTCGTCGCTGGCCTCCAGGAACACCACCCGCACCCGTACGCCGCGCCCTTCGAGCTCCTCGATGGCCGCGTTCAGATCGGTGGTGAAGGCCAGGCTGCGCACGTCGACGACGGCCGCCACCTTGTCGGCGGCCAGCTTGACCTTGCCGGCCTCCTCCGCCATCGCGAACAGCAGACCGGGCGGCAGGTTGTCGATCACGAACCAGCCCAGGTCCTCGAGCGCTTTGGCCGCTGTGCTGCGCCCCGCCCCGGACATGCCGGTGACGATGACGAACGCCGGCTCGGTGCTCATCGCCCTGCTCCGTCCGCAGGACCGGCGTCGAAGATCTTCATGTCAAGCCTCTCCCAGACGACCGGCAACTCGTCCCCAGCCGGGGAACCCACCGGCACCCGCCATCCGCCGTCCCCTGCCCCCGGTCCGGCCGATGTCACCGGCCTCCGGAGCCACGCGGCCGGAGCCGCCGGCGAGCACCCGCGCACCCCACTGCCCTGAACAGCGCGAACACGCCGCGGACCACCTGCCCCGACCAGCGCACCACCCACGCCGTACATCGGCGCACCACCCACGCCGAACCGCACCGCGTCACTCACGCCGAACATCGGCGCACCATCCACGCCGAACGTCGGCGCACCACTCACGCGGAACGAACGTCCGGCACCATCGATCACATCACCCTGGCATCTTGGCGAGATCAAGGTGACTCTCCCTTCAGCGTCGACACGATGACCTCGGCGATGGACGGGCCGATGCCGGGAACCTCGCAGATTTCAGCGGCAGTGGCCTCACGTAGCTTCTTCACGGAGCCGAAGTGTTTGAGCAACGCCTGCCGGCGTGCCGGGCCGAGGCCGGGCACGCTGTCGAGCGCGCTCTCTTTCACCGTCTTGGACCTCTTGGATCGATGGTAGGTGATGGCGAACCTGTGCGCCTCGTCGCGCACCCGTTGCAGCAGGTAGAGACCTTCACTTGAACGAGGCATGATCACCGGCTGGTCATCGCCGGGCAGCCACACCTCTTCCAGCCGTTTGGCGAGGCCGCACACGGCCACGTCGTCGATGCCCAGCTCGTCGAGCGCCCGCTGAGCGGCCGCCGCCTGGGGCCCCGCACCGTCGACGACCACCAGGTTGGGCGGATAGGCGAACTTGCGCGGCCTGCCCGTCTCAGGATCGATGGGCCCGCGCCCGTCATCGTCCTCGGCGGCCAGCTCGCCGGTGGCCGAGCGTTCCTCGAGATAGCGGCGGAAGCGCCGGATGATGATCTCGTGAATCGAGGCGACGTCGCCCTCTTTGGTCTTGACCGCGAACCGCCGGTATTCGCTCTTGCGCGCCAGGCCGTCCTCGAACACCACCATGGAGGCCACGACGTTCTCGCCCTGCAGGTGGGAGACGTCGTAGCACTCGACGCGCAACGGCGCCTGGTCGAGGTCGAGCGCGTCGGCGATCTCCTGCAGCGCCTTGCTCCGCGTGGTCAGGTCGCTGGCACGGCGGATCTTGTGCTGAGCGAGGGACTCCTTGGCGTTGCGCTCGACGGTCTCCATCAGCGACTTCTTGTCACCGCGCTGCGGCACGCGCACGTCGACGCGGGCGCGGCGCTGCTCGGTCAGCAGCTCGGCGACCGCCTCGCTGTCGGGCGGCAGGACCGGCACGAGCACCTCACGGGGCATCGTCTCGGGGCTCGCCTCGGCGTACATCTGCAGCAGGAACTGCTCGACGAGCTCGCCCGGCGAGTTTTCCTCGACCTTGTCGACCACCCAGCCGCGCTGACCCCTGATGCGGCCGCCGCGCACGTAGAAGACCTGTACGGCGGCTTCGAGCGGATCCTCGGCCAGCGCGATCACGTCGGCGTCGGTGGCCTCTCCGAGCACGACCGCCTGCTTCTCCAGCGCCCGCTGGAGCGCCTGGATGTCGTCCCTGAGCCGGGCAGCGCGCTCGTATTCCTGCTCGCCGGCGGCGTCGCGCATGTCCTTCTCCAGCCGCCTGATGAAACGGCTGGTGTTGCCGGCCATGAAGTCGCAGAAGTCCTCGGCCAGCTCGCGGTGCTCCTCCGGGGTGACCCGGCCGACGCAGGGCGCCGAGCACTTGTCGATGTAGCCGAGCAGGCACGGCCGGCCGATCTGCCCGGCCCGCTTGAACACGCCCGCGCTGCACGTCCGCACCGGGAAGACCCGCAGCAGCAGGTCGACGGTCTCGCGGATCGCCCACGCGTGCGAGTAGGGGCCGAAATAACGGGTGCCCTTGCGCTTGGCCCCCCGCAGAACCTGCACGCGCGGGAAGTCGTCGCCCATGGTGACCGCGAGGTAGGGATAGGACTTGTCGTCGCGGTACTTCACGTTGAAGCGCGGGTCGAACTCCTTGATCCAGGAGTATTCGAGCTGCAGCGCCTCGACCTCGGTGCCGACGACGGTCCAGTCGACGTCGGCGGCGGCCTTGAGCATCGACTGGGTGCGCGGGTGGAGGGCGGTGAAGTCGGCGAAGTAGGAGTTGAGCCGCTGCCGCAGGCTCTTGGCCTTGCCGACGTAGATCACCCGGCCGTGCGCGTCCCTGAACCGGTAGACCCCTGGGGATTCGGGGATCGAACCCGGTTTGGGCCGGAAACTCAAGGTGCTGCCCGCTGATCTCGCCACGTTCAAAGAGTAGTAGCCCGCACCGACAAGGTGGCCCGCCGTACCATTTCGCCAGGTACGGCGGGCTCGACCACCAGGACGTCCCGCTGCGCGAGGCATCCCGACCGCTCCGCGACGCTCGCGGAACCGCCCGTCATTTCCGGAACCGTCCTGTCATTTCCGGGACCGTCTCATCACTCTCCGGTACCGTTCCCCGGCGCGCGCAGCCCTCCGGAACGATCCGCCGTCGGCTAGACGAGCGTGATCTGGTCGCCGTCGACCTTGATCTCCTGCGCCGGCAGCGGCTTCTCGGCCGGCCCGCCCGTGACCGCACCGTCGGCGATGCCGAACTTGCTCATGTGGCACGGGCAGACGATGGCGCCGTCCTCGACGCCCCCGACGACGCATCCCTTGTGCGTGCAGACCGCGCTGAACGCCTTGAACTCGCCCGCGGTGGGCTGCGTGACCACGATCTTCTGGTCCTTGAAGACCGCCCCGCCCCCGACCGGGATGTCGGCGGTCTTCGCCAGCGCCCCACCGGCTTGCGGCGCGCCGGCCTCAGGAGCGCCGGACGCGTTCGGATCGCTGCCGCCGGAGGTCTGTGCGGTGTCGGTGCCGCCGCCGCAAGCGCTGATGGCCAGCGCCAGGCCGCCCACCCCGACACCGGCGAACACGGCCCGACGGCTCTGAAGGTCATCTCCCATGCGACCCACCCAACCGCACGTAGGTGAGAAATTCATGAGACGCGGGCTAAGCCAGTCTGATCTTATCTCCGTCCACGGTGATCTTCTTCTCTGCGAGCGGCTCTCCGGCGGGTCCATTCGCCACCGAGCCGTCGTCTATCTTGAACTTGCTGCCGTGACACGGGCAGTTGATCGTTTGGTTGGAAACGGTGGCGACCGTACACCCAGCATGGGTGCAGACCGCCGTAAAAGCCTTGAATTCGCCGGCGACCGGCTGCGTGACCACGACCTTCTGATCCTTGAAGACCTTCCCACCCCCCTCGGGGATGTCGCTGGTGTCGGCCAGCGCCTTGGCCTTCGACCCCGATTTCTTCTTCGGCGCCGCGGACGACGACTCCTCCGCGGGCGGCTCGGCGCTCGCTTCCGTCGTCGGCGACCCGTAGCTCGCACACGCCGTCAGAACCGCTGCCAGCCCGGCGCTGCCCGCGCCGAGTACCACCGTACGGCGCGTCGTTTCCGTCATGGTGCGTTCCTCCCAGTTGGTTCTCTCTTCAGGTACGGCCAGCGCCCTCGCGCCGGTTCAGCGTGCCTGACCCCAATCCGGGTGACTACGCACATTTACCGCTTCGTTCAGACCACCACGATGCCGTCGCCCTCGACCTTGACCTTGAACGAGGCCAGCGGAGCCGTCGCGGGCCCCTTGGTGGCCGCGCCACTGTCGGCCGCGAACTCACTGCCGTGGCACGCGCACCTGATGACGTTCCCCTTGGGTGTGCTGACCGCGCAGCCCTTGTGCGTGCAGATCGCGCTGAACGCCTTGAAGACGCCCTGCACCGGCTGCGTCACCACGACCCGCAGGTCCTCGATCAGCTTGCCCCCGCCCACGGGCACGTCCGCCGTCTTGGCGATGACCTTGCCCTTGAGGCTCGGCTGGGCCTTGGCGTCGCCCGCGCCGCATCCCGTCAGCGCCAGCCCGCACGCCGCGACCCCGGCCGTCCCCAGCATCTCGCGCCGCCCGAACCCGTTTCCGGGCATGGCTGCGCCCCGCTCCGTAACCGTCATGTGTCGCCGACCCTCCGCGTACCCGCTGACCCCCTGCAGGTCAGGCCGTTACCCACCATCAACTTTATGGGCGGGACCCCTCGGTCCGGTGGGCGGGTGGCAGGCTCCCGGCCGGCGGGCGGCGAGCTCCCGGCCGGCGGGCGGCGAGCTCCCGGCCGGCGGGCGGCGAGCTCCCGGCCGGCGGGCGGCGAGCGTCCGATCGGCGGGTGGCGAGCGTCCGATCGGCGGATGGCAGACCCCCGGGTCAGCGGCGGGCCTCAGGCCGTGGCGACGCTTTCGACCGGAAACGCCCGCCCGCCGCCCCCGAACAGGTTCGTCCCCGCGCCACTCACACCCGGCGCGGGGACGAACCATCGAACGACGCCTCAGACCTCAAGGATCTTGCGCAGGAACCGCGCGGTATGACTCTCGTCCACCAGCGCGATCTCCTCAGGCGTACCGGCGGCGACCAGCGTCCCGCCACGCGACCCGCCCTCGGGCCCCATGTCGATGATCCAGTCGGCCGTCTTGATCACATCGAGGTTGTGCTCGATGACGATCACCGTGTTGCCCCCGTCGACCAGCCGCCCGAGCACCCCCAGCAGCCGCCGGATGTCCTCGAAGTGCAGCCCGGTCGTCGGCTCGTCGAGCACGTAGATCGTCCGCCCGGTCTGGCGCCGCTGCAGCTCGGAGGCGAGCTTGACCCGCTGCGCCTCACCACCGGACAACGTCGTGGCCGGCTGGCCGAGCCGCACGTAGCCCAACCCCACGTCGTTGAGCGTCTGCAGGTGCCGCTTGATCGCCGGAATGGCGTCGAAGAAGCCCAGCGCCTCCTCGATCGGCATGTCGAGAACCTCGGAGATCGTCTTGCCCTTGTAGTGGACCTCCAGCGTCTCCCGGTTGTAGCGGGCGCCGTGGCAGACCTCGCAGGGGACGTAGACGTCCGGCAGGAAGTTCATCTCGATCTTGATGGTGCCGTCGCCCGCGCACGACTCGCAGCGCCCGCCCTTGACGTTGAAGCTGAAGCGCCCCGGCATGTAGCCGCGCACCTTGGCCTCCGTCGTGGCGGCGAACAGCTTGCGCACATGGTCGAACACGCCGGTGTACGTGGCCGGGTTGGAGCGCGGCGTGCGCCCGATCGGCGACTGGTCGACGTGGACGACCTTGTCCACCTGATCCATGCCGTTGATCCGCGAGTGCCGCCCCGGCACCGTACGGGCTCCGTTGAGCTCCTTGGCCAGCGCGTTGTAGAGAATGTCGTTGACCAGCGTCGACTTCCCCGACCCCGACACACCGGTCACCGCCGTGAACACGCCCAGCGGGAAGTCGATGTCGACGCCCTGCAGGTTGTGCTCGCGCGCCCCCTTGACCGTGATCTGCCGCTTCTTGTCGCGCTTGCGGCGCTTGGCCGGGATGGCGATGCTTCTGCGCCCGGACAGGTACTGCCCGGTCATCGACTCCTCGCTGGCGAGGAGGTCCTGCACGGTCCCGGACACGACGACCTGACCGCCGTGCTCGCCCGCGCCCGGCCCGATGTCGACCACCCAGTCGGCCGCCGCGATCGTGTCCTCGTCGTGCTCGACCACGATCAGCGTGTTGCCCATGTCACGCAGCCTGATCAGCGTCTCCAGCAGCCGCATGTTGTCGCGCTGGTGCAGCCCGATGGACGGCTCGTCGAGCACGTAGAGCACGCCGACGAGGCCGGAGCCGATCTGCGTGGCCAGCCGGATCCGCTGGGCCTCGCCGCCGGCCAGCGTCGCCGCGGCGCGGTTCATGGTCAGGTAGTCGAGGCCGACGTCGAGGAGGAACCCCATGCGGGCGTTGATCTCCTTGACCACCTGCTCGGCGATCTGCATGTCACGGTCGGACAGCTTGAGCGCGGCCAGGAACTTCGCGCACTCGCCGATCGACATGCCCGACACTTCGGCGATCGACTTCCCGGCCACCGTCACCGCCAGGGTGACCGGCTTGAGCCTGGCCCCCTTGCAGGTGGGGCAGGGGATCTCGCGCATGTAGCCCTCGAACCGCTCGCGGCTGGAGTCGCTCTCCGCCTCGGCGTGCCGGCGCTGCACCCACGGGATGACGGCGTTGAAGGTCGTGTAGTAGGAGCGCTTCCTGCCGAACCGGTTGCTGTAGCTGACGTGCACCTGCTCGTCGTGGCCGTACAGCAGCGCCTTCTGCGCCTTCTTCGGCAGCTTCTCCCACGGCGTGTCGAGCGTGAACCCGATCGTGTGGCCGAGCGCCTCGATCAGCCTGACGAAGTAGTCGCTGGTGTGACCGCCGGACCACGGGTGGATCGCGCCGTCGCCGAGCGTCCGCTCCGGGTCGGGCACCACCAGCTCGGGGTCCACCTCCATCTTCGTGCCCAGGCCCGTGCAGTCGGGGCAGGCGCCGAAGGGCGAGTTGAACGAGAACGAGCGTGGCTCCAGCTCCTCGAACGACAGGTCGTCATAGGGGCAGTAGAGGTGCTCGGAGTAGAAGCGCTCCCGATTGGGGTCGTCCTCGGGCAGGTCGACGAACTCCAGCGTGATCGTGCCACCGGACAGTTGCAGCGCCGTCTCCACCGAGTCGGTGAGCCGGCGCCGCGCCGACTCCTTGACCGACAGGCGGTCGACGATGACCTCGATGTCGTGCTTCTCGTATTTCTTCAGCGTCGGCGGCTCCTCCAGCCGCACGATGGTGCCGTCAACCCTGGCCCGCGCGAAACCCTTGGTCTGCAGCTCGCGGAACAGCTCGCCGTATTCGCCCTTGCGGCCTCTGACGACGGGGGCGAGCACCTGGAAACGGGTGCCCTCCTCCAGGTCCATCACGCGGTCGACGATCTGCTGCGGCGACTGCCTGGCGATCGGGCGCGAGCACACCGGGCAGTGCGGCTTGCCGATGCGCGCCCACAGCAGGCGCAGGTAGTCGTAGACCTCGGTGATGGTGCCGACGGTCGAGCGAGGGTTCTTGCTGGTGGCCTTCTGGTCGATCGACACCGCGGGCGACAGGCCCTCGATGAAGTCGACGTCGGGTTTGTCCATCTGCCCGAGGAACTGGCGGGCGTACGCCGACAGCGACTCGACATAGCGCCGCTGGCCCTCAGCGAAGATCGTGTCGAAGGCCAGGCTCGACTTTCCCGAGCCGGACAGGCCGGTGAAGACGATCAGCGAGTCTCGCGGCAGGTCGAGCGAGACGTCCTTGAGGTTGTGCTCTCGTGCACCACGCACGATCAGGCGGTCTGCCACGGTGATCCCGGAAGTCGAAAGGCGGATAGGTCCACGGGGGATGGTAGACGGCGGCTCCGACAATTTCGGCGACCCGCTTCGCGGCTCCCGAAAAACCGTCCCTCACAGGTTACGGCCATCTCCCACCCAAGCAGGAGGCCTTTCACGGTCAACCCGTTGACCTGCAGTTTTATGCCCAAGCTCCCACCAAGCACCCTAAATGATGAAATATCGAGACATGACCGTCCTCACCGCGCTGCAGGGCGAGCTGGCCTCGGCCACCGACCGGCTGCTGGCCACGGCGGCGACCCTGTCCGACGCCGACGTCACCGGCCCTTCCCTCCTGCCAGGCTGGACGCGCGGCCACGTCCTCGCCCACGTGGCCAAGAACGCCGACTCCCACCTCAACCTCCTGACCTGGGCGAAGACCGGCATCAGAACCCCCCAGTACGCCTCCTTGCCGGCCAGGAGCGCGGAGATCGAGGCCACGGCCGCCCAGCCGGCCGCCCGCCACCTGGCCGGCCTCGCGGACAGCGCCGCCCGTCTGGCCACCGCCATCCGCGACCACCCCGTGGCGGCCTGGTCCGCATCGGTGCAGGGCATGCACCCGCCGCCCCATCCCGCCTGGTACATCCTGGTACGCCGCCTGCGCGAGATCGGCCTCCATCACGTGGACCTGGACACCGGGTACGGCCCCGCCGACTGGCCGCCGTCGTTCGTCCTGCGCGAACTCCACGACATCCGCACCTGCTGGCCACACCCGCACTGCACCGTCTCCGAGATCGTCCTCAAACACCCGCCGGACACCGCCCTCCCGCGCCCACGGGACGAGGCCCCGCCCTGGCACACGCCCGGCAGCACCACCGCCGGCCACACCCCGGGGGAAGACCTCACCAGGTGGCGTGACCTGGGCATCGGCCCGGCGGTGGAGGGTGCCCCGGCCGACATGCTGGCCTGGCTCACCGGCAGGTCGGGGGGCAAGGGCGTTAGTCTGGTGCCCGCGGGGCAGTCGTTCATGTCAGTCCCCGGGGGCACAGGGCTTCCAGAGCCGCCGCCGTGGCTGACGATGCCGGCCCCCGCTGATCTGCCCGCGACACCCCCAGAGGACTATCCATGACCTATACAGGTGACGTGCGGGTCGGCGGTCCCGCCGACGTGCGCGAGCTGCCCGCCCTCACGATCCGCAAGCTCGCCGTCGGCCCCTACGACAACAACGCCTACCTGCTGCGTTCCACGGAGACCGGCGAGGGCCTGCTCATCGACGCGGCCGCCGACTCCGACCGCCTGCTCGCGCTGATCGCCGACGAGCCGGTCCCGTGGATCGTCACGACACACCAGCACGGCGACCACTGGCAGGCGCTGGAGCAGGTGACCAAGGTCACAGGCGCCCAGGTGATCGCCCACCCCCTCGACGCGCCCGCCCTGCCGCTCCCGGTGGACCGCACGGTCGAGCACGGCGACACCGTCGAGATCGGCGGGGTCACCCTGGAGGTCATCCACCTGCGCGGGCACACGCCGGGCTCGATCGCCCTGCTGTACGACGGCGGTGCGGCGGGCCATCACCTGTTCACCGGCGACTCCCTGTTCCCCGGCGGCGTCGGCAACACGTGGAAGGACCCGGAGCGCTTCACGCAGCTCTACCACGACGTCGTGGAGCGTGTCTTCGACCGTCTCCCCGACGAGACGTGGATCTACCCGGGCCACGGCAAGGACACCACGCTGGGCGTCGAGCGCCCGGCCCTGCCCGAATGGAAGGCCCGCGGCTGGTAGAAGGCCAGGCGGGCGAGCGCGCCGGCGCGCCACCGCCAACCGCCCGTGCTCGCGGGCGGTCCGACCGCCTGTCCTCTTGGGCGGTCCAGCAGCCCGTTCTCGGGGCGGTCACCCGAACGCGGGCCCCGGGCGCGGACTCATCACCGCGCCGCCAGCACGTGCACGATCCGCTCGGCCGCTCGGGCGGGATCGTCGGCCTGCCCGACGAGCTCGCCCCACGACCACCGGTAGAACCACCCGTCGGAGAGCGGGACGCAGTCGATCGTCTCGGCCAGCAGCACCGTGTCGGGATCGTTGATGCGCAACGCGGGCGGGTAGGCCCTGAGGCTGGCCGTCAGCCCGCGCTGCTCAAGCTCCGTCGCCAGTTTGCCGAGATAGTACGTGCGCGTGTGCTCGCGCGGCGTGGCCGACATGGCTCCATCAAAGCCGAAGTAAGACGAAAAATCCTGTCAGTGATGGATGCGCTCGGCCTCGCGACGCTGCTCGCGCTTGTAGAACAACACCCGCAACGGAATCGCCGCCACGAGCGCGATCTGCATGGTCGCACCGATCTTGATCGGCAGATCGCCGCCTTCGGGCCAGGCGACCCAGAAGGTCAGGAACGCCACGTTCACCATGATCCAGGCGAGCACGACCGCGGCGAGCTGCCCCTTCGGCTTCGGGTACTCGATGCGGCTGACCATCAGCCACGCCACGCCGAGCACGGCCAGCAGCGCCCAGATGCTCGGCTGGAACAGCAGCACGATCGAGATCACCGTCATGGCGCCCATCGGAATGGGCAGACCCATGAAGTCACCGCTCGTCGTCTTGACGCAGGCGAACCTGGCCAGCCGGACGACCCCGGCCACCAGCACGGCCGCCGCCGCCGACACCACGGCCGGGAACGGCACCTGATCGGTGAACCCGCCCCAGATCACCACCATGAACGCGGGCGCGAACCCGAAGCTGATGACATCGGCCAGGTTGTCGAGCTCGGCGCCCATCGCGGAGGCGCGGAAACGCCGCGCGACGAGGCCGTCGAACAGGTCGCACGTCGCGCCGATGAGCAGCAGCACGATGGCGGTGGCGAAGTAGCTGGGCGCGGGTGTGAACCGGCCGCCGTCACCCTGGAGTTCCTGGATGGCGGAGTAGGCCAGGACGCACACCGCGAGAAAGCCGCAGACCGCGTTGCCCAGTGACAGGGAGTCCGCAGCCGACAGGCGGAAGGCCTTGCCGACGGGACCGCGGGGCTCTTCGTCCTCCGCCTGCCAGCCTCCGGCGTCAGCCGTGGTCAATTCTGGTCACCCCCGCAATCGTCTTCTCCCCCACGGAGACCGCGGGAGATATCCCTTCCGGAAGGTAGATGTCGACGCGCGACCCGAACCTGATGAGCCCGATGCGCTCGGTCTGCTCGACCTTGGCGCCGGCACTCAGGTATGGCACGATCCTGCGCGCCACCGCGCCTGCGATCTGCACCATCTCAACGTCGCCCAGCGCCGTCTCGAAATGCCACACCACGCGCTCGTTCTGGTCGCTGTCCTTGTTGAACGCCGGCAGGAACCCACCTGCCACATGCTGCACGGAGGTGACATTTCCCGCAAGAGGGGCACGGTTGACGTGCACGTTCAGCGGGCTCATGAAGATCGCGACCCGGATGCGGCCGTCCGGCCATGGGTCGATGCTCTGCACCACGCCGTCGGCGGGCGACAGGATCCGCCCCTCGCCCGGAGTGCGGTCGGGGTCGCGGAAGAACCAGAGCATTCCGCCGGTGAGCGCGCTCAGCGGCACGGCCGCGAGCGCCCATCGCCGGTCCCGGCGCGTCAGCAGCGTGGTGGCGGCCGCCGCGGCCACCGTCGGGAGAAGCCACGGGGAGACCCCGCGTGCGAGCCTGACGCGGCTCGACTTAGCAGAATCGTCTGACACGTACAACCTTTGATGGTGACTGGACTGGGCGCTTTGCCGTGATGTTACAGAACGAGTAACTATTACACGGCACAACTACACAAGCAAAGCGCCTCGAAGCCCTTTTCGCTAGACCTGCTCTGGATGCGTTTCCTCGCCCTTGCGCGCGTCGATGCGGGCTTTGATCAGGCTCGCCACGGTGGTGATGACCATGGTCGCGCCGATGACCGAGAGCGACACCCAGATGGGAATTTCGGGCGCCCAGGAGACCTCGCTGGCGTGCAACGCCTCCAATATCAGCTTAACCCCGATGAACCCGAGGATGAACGCCAAACCGTAGCTGATGTAGACGAGCCGCTGGAGCAGCCCCCCCAGCAGGAAGTAAAGCTGACGTAGCCCCATCAGGGCAAATGCGTTGGCGGTGAAGACGATGAAAGGGTCTTTGGTGAGCCCGAAGATGGCGGGAATCGAGTCGAGCGCGAACAGCAGGTCGGTGCTTCCGATCGCGACCATCACGATGAGCATGGGCGTCACCATGCGCCTGCCGTCGATCTTGACGGTGACCTTGGAGCCGACATACCCCTCGGTGGTGGGGAACGCCCTGCGCACCCACCTCAGCAGCACGTTCTCGCTGAACTCCTCCTCATCGCCCTTGAGGTGCTGGCGGACGAGGTTGACCGCCGTGTAGACGAGGAAGGCGCCGAACACGTAGAAGAGCCAGCTGAACCGCTCCAGCGCCGCGGCGCCGAGCGCGATGAACGCGCCGCGCATGACCAGCGCGAGCAGGATGCCGACGAGCAGCACCTTGTGCTGGTACGCCCGGGGCACCGCGAAGCGGCTCATGATGATGAAGAAGATGAAGAGGTTGTCGACGCTCAGGCTGTATTCGGTGATGTAGCCGGCGAAGAACTCACCCGCCTTGGCACCGCCCGCCGTCATCCACAACACCACGCCGAAGACCGCTGCCAGGGCGACGTAGAACGTCACCCAGTAACCGGCCTGCCGCATGGAGAACTCGCGGGCTTCACCGCGGTCGACGATCCACAAGTCAATGGCGAGCACAACAAGAAGACCACCGATTACGGCAATCCAGGCCCACACGGGTACGCCCACTCAAACCCTCCGGCATGCACGACTCAGTGCCGGAGGTCTCTCCCGCCCGCGCAAACCTGCGGACCGGCAGCCCCGGGGGCCCCGTGGAGCGGGGCTGCACCGTGATGACGAGGCTGTCGCGAAGGGATACTCCCCTCCCTAACCCACGCAGTATACGAGAACGCCCCCAGCGCACCTAATCATCCGCTGCGCCGTCGCACCTGTATACGCCCATGACACTCCGCACGGCATCGTCTCCGCCGGGCATCTCCCGCCCTCGCCGGGTGGCCGCCGCGGCGAGTCTTTCCGCAGTTCCCGGCTCTCTCAGCAGCTCGTGCAGGGCCCCGCGCAGCACCTCCACGTCCCCGTACGGCACCAGGATCCCACCATGTCCCAAAATTTCTGGAATCCCACCTACGGCGCTGGCGATGGCCGGCCGCCCCGCCATGAGTGCCTCGCGCAGGGTGAGCGGCTGACCCTCCCAGCGCGACGGCATCACCAGCGCGACAGCCGCCCCCAGCAGATCAGGCACATCGTCGCGATTGCCGAGCAGCACCACGGGAAGCCGCTCGGCGTCGATCCTCTTCTGCAGCTCCTTCCGCAGTGGCCCCTCGCCGGCCACCACGAACAGCGGCCGCACGCCGCCCTCCCAGGGGCCGGCGGCGACGTCGAGGAGCGTGTCGAGCCCTTTCTGCTGCGCGAGCCGGGCGATCGTCAGCAGAACGGGCCGCTCCCCGGCCGCCAGCTCGGCCCTGACCTCCTGCGGGGTGCGCTTCGCCGGGCCTGGCGCCGGCGCCGCCACCACGGCGGCCCGCACGTCGCGAGCGCCCAGCTCCCGCATCCGCTCCCCCAGGTCGGGTGACACGACCAGCACGTGATCGGCCCGCCGGGCCACGATCCGCTCCAGCACCCCGTAGACGACCCCGACGAACCCACCGGCGGTCAACGCGTTATGCAGCGTGACGGCCAAAGCCGCCCCACCACCCCGCCCACCTTCGGGCACCCGCTCGCCTTCGGGCACCCGCCCACCCTCGGGCACCCATTCGCCTTCGGACGCCCGCCCACCTTCGGACGCCCGCCCACCTTCGGACACTCGCGGACCCGCTGTCCCTTCCAGCTCCCCCGCACCCTCCAGCGTTCCTCCGCCCTTCGACGGATGTCCGCCCTTCTGAGCCCGGCGACCGCTCCTCCCCAGCGCCGCGAGCGCCCCGGCCCTCAGTCCGTGGGCATGCACCACGTCGGCATCTCGCGTCAGCCTCCTGATCGCGAGCACCGCGCGGAGGTCACCGGCCGGATGCGGCCGATCCGAGACGGCCACCTCCGCGAAACGCGCGCCGGCCGCGGCGAACGAGAACTTCTCCTCAACGCTCCCTGGCCCTGCGACGAGCACCTGATGCCCGCGCCGGACCAGCCCCTCCACCAGCATCAGGACATGCCGGCCCGTGCCGCCGGACGTGGTGCCCAACACGAAAGCCACCCGCATCAACCTGCTCCTCGCACCCCTGCGCCTGAACCCACTTGCCGAACCGCCCTCAGCCCGTCCCACCCCGACGCAGCAGCCCCATCACCGCCTCGGCGTCCGGCCGATCCACGACCGCCACCACCACGGCCCCGACCGCCAGCGCCACGACGGCGGCCAGCACGGTGGCCCCCACGTTCGGCCAGATGCCGCCGGCTCTGAGCCATCCCGCCACGCCCGACCCGGCCAGCCATCCCAGCAGCCCGCTCGCAGCCGCCGCCGCACCGGCTCTGAGCAGCCCGGCCGCGGCCGCGCGCCCCCGGGCCCGCACCACGGAGGCCAGCAGCAGCGCCCCGCCCACGCTCATGCCCACGCTCATCCCGAGCGCCATCCCGCCGACCTTCCACCCGTCGGGCAGCACCAGCACGAAGACGATCTGCGCGACCAGCACGACCCCCCAGCCTGCCACGGTCGCCGTGGCGGCCTCCCGGCCGCGATCCGCGGCGTACAGCACCCTGCTCAGATGCGCGATGAGCCCGTATCCCACCAGTCCCGGCGCGAACAGCGCGATCGCCGCCGCCAGCTCGGGCGCGGGCACCTCGGTCTTGAGCCCGAGGAAGACCACGGCTCCTGGCGAGGACGCGGCCGCCAGCACCCCCGCCGCCAGCCCTGACACGAGCACGACGGCCCGCGTGGTGCGCGCCGCGAGGGCCGAGAACGCCTCGGGCTCGCCCGCCAGCGCGGACAGCCTGGGGAAGGCGCTGGTGGCGATGGGCACGGCCAGCACCGCGTAAGGCACCAGGTAGATCGCCCAGGCGTAGTTGTAGACGGTGATCGCGCCGTTGCCGATCCGCTTGTTGGACAGCAGCAGCACCACGATCATGGCGGCCTGCTGCGCGAGGAGCGCCGCCATCCCCGCCGCCGCCAGCCGTCGCACCTGCCCCGCCACCCCGTCGGGGAAGCGCAGCGCAGGGCGCCAGCGGATCCCGAGCCGGGCCGTGGGGCCGATGACCGCCAGCACCAGGGACAACACGCCCAGGCTCGTGCCCACCGACAACGCCAGCTCCGCGGGCCTGGGCACCGCCGCGGGGTCGCTCACCCCGCCGCTGAACGGCACGAACAGCAGGTAGGCCACGATGACCACGATGCTGGACACCAGGGGCGCGACCGCGGGGCCGGCGAACCGCTGGTGCGACTGGAGCACGCCGTAGAGGACCACGGCGACGCCGTACAGGGGGATCTGGGGGGCGAAGACCACCAGCATCCGGGTGGCGAGCGCCGTCACCGCGCCGGCGTCGGCGCATCCGTCGATGGCCCCGCCGAAGAACAGGCCGATGATCGGACCGGCGAACAGCGCGATGAGCGCGGCCAGCGGCACCAGCACGACGACGACCCACGTCAGCAGCGCGGAGCCGATCCGGCTCACCCGCTCGCGCCCGGCCGCGGACTGCGCCGCTCCGGCGAGCACGGGAACGACCATCCCGGCGAGGGCCCCGCCGACGACGACCTCGAACACGATGTTCGGAATCTGATTGGCCGTCATGTAGGCGGTGGACAGGCAGTTGGTCCCGACGGTCTGGGCGAAGGCATACTGCTTGGCGAAGCCGGCGATGCGCGCCAGCACGGTGATCGCTCCGATGAGCAGGGCCCCGCCCGCGACGCCACGCGCCGTCATCGCAGGCACCCGGCCTCCTCAGGCTCGCACCCGGTCACGTTCACGCAGGACATCCTGGCAGGCCGCACCGACAACGCGCGAAGCCGATCACGCAGAGGCGACGGGACGGCGGCCGAGCATGTCGAGGCGGTTGAGGACGGGATTGGCGGCGATGACCTTGGTGAAGCTGATCTTCTCGGCGGCGGCCGTCAGGGCCACGACGGTGCCGAGCACGGCGTAGCGGCCGGGCCGCCCCAGCGTGGTGACGGCGGCGAGTCCCAGCAGGGCGCCGAGAGAGTTGGCTCCGGCGTCGCCGAGCATGGCCCGCTCGCCGAGGTCTTGGGGCAGCAGCGCGGCCGCGGCGCCCAGCGGAACGGCGGCCAGCGCCGCCGCGGCGGGCGAGCCGCGGAAGACGGAGGCGGCGAGCAGCGGGCCGCCGGCCAGCAGGCCCACCTTGATGGCCCGGCCGGGACGCAGGTCGAAGAGGTTGGCGAGGTTGGCGGCCCCGGCGATGGTGGCGCCGTTGACCAGGGTGTCTCCCGGGCTCCGGGAGATGAGGGCGGCGGCGGCGAGGCCGGTGGCGCCGATGCCGAGGATCTTGACGGCGCCGCTGGTGACCTCGCCGCGGGCGAGCGCGGTCAGATGTCCCTTGAAGCCCTTGGAGGACGTACTGCCGTAGAGGTCGTCGTAGGCGCCCAGCGTGCCGCTGCCGACGCCCGCCACCAGTGCGGCCAGGCGCAGCCGGCCCGGCAGGCCGGGCGTGAGCGCGGCCGCCGCGCCGGCGCCCGCCACGAACGCGGGCCCTTCGAGCAGCGTGATGGGCTCGCCGCGGTGGTTCTTGCGGGTCCAGCGGCCGCTCAAGTCGGCCTGCCGGTCGCGGGTGAAGGCGGCATAGGCGGCACGGGCGGCCACGGCGCCGATCGCGGCGCCGGCGAGGGCGCAGAGCAGGCCACGAGCCCGGCTGGCAGGCATGTCAACTCCCTGACTGGGTGGGTGCCGGGCTGGGGGTCGCCACCGGAGGCATCGGCGCCGAGGCGCCCTTGCCGATGCCGTACTGGCCGGCCCGGCCGTTCAGTTGCTCCCGGAGAGAGTAGACGATCACGACGCGTCCCACCGGCATATCGGCGGTATCCACGGTGGAGACCCGTTTGGAGATGTCGCCCTCGTCACGTACGGCGCTGACCGCGTCGCCCGCGACGGCGGTGGCGTCGGAGCCGGCGAGCACCGTGCCCTTGCCCGCGGCGTCGAAGCCGTCGGCCACCGACACGAGCGCGCGGGCCTGGACTTCGGCGTTCTCCCCTTCGTACGGCTTCTCCGGCGCGAACATCACCGCCAGCGTGGACCGTTTGGTCACCTCGCCATCGATGCTGAGCAGCCCGCCGGTCTCGAAGGTGTCGATGACGTCGGCGGTGGCGGGGTTAGGGGTGTTCATCTGGGCCGGGTCGTTGGTGAGGAGGGCCGCGCCCAGCAGCGCGGCGGCCCTGTCCCAGCTCGTGGCCGTGGACGGGAAGACCATGTTGACCGGTTTGAGCTGATTGACCAGGCCGTCGAGAACGCCCTTGCCCTTGGGGTCGAGGAATTTCTCCGTCAGCGTGACCCGGCCTGTGAACTCGGCGCCGGCCTGGTCGAGGACCTGCTGGGTGCTTTCGCGGATCGACGAGCTGGAGCCGGGCGTCTCGATCAGGACCACCCGCTGGCCGGTGAGCGAGCCCGCCACCATCTCCGGCGTCGCGCTGGTGATGAACGCGTCGTTGCCCGCCTCCCTGCCGCGCAGGGTGTCGAGGTCGGCCCGCAGGCCGTTGTTGGTGCTCGTCAACTCGTCGCTGGTGCGCTTGGCCAGGTCGATCGCGGGGTCCTGGAGCAACGTCGTGCCCAGGAGGATGCCCACGGCCAAGGCCAGGAAGACGGCGACGATGGAGACGAGGTGATAGCGGAAATCGATCACGAGAAAAGTCCGACCAACCAGAAGATGAAGGCGTTCCAGGCGTCTTGCAGGCCGTTCAGCCAGGTGAGGCCGATCGGCGAGGAGATGAGCGCGACACTCATGGTGATCAGCGCCGTGACCACGAGCAGCAGGAGCTGCGGAGTGGAGATGCGGCTGCGGTAGAGCCGGCTCACGCCCTTGGCGTCGATGAGCTTGCTGCCGATGATCAGCCGGGTGAGGAAGGTGCTGGCCATGCCGGAGCGGCCCTTGTCGAGGAACTCCTCCAGCGTGCCGTGGGTGCCGACCGCGACGATGAGCTCGGCGCCCTTGTCGTCGGCGAGGATCATCGCGATGTCCTCGCTGGTGCCGGTGGCGGGGAAGATCACGGCTTCGCGGCCGAGCTGGTGCACGCGCTCCAGGCCGGGCGCCCTGCCGTCGCGGTAGGCGTGCACGATGAGCTCGGCGCCGCAGGTCAGGGCCTTGGTGGAGACCGAGTCGAAGTCGCCCACGATCACGTCGGGCAGATAGCCGGCCTCCAGCAGCGCGTCGGCTCCGCCGTCGACGCCGATGAGAACGGGCCGGTATTCGCGGATGTAGGGGCGCAGGGTGGCGATGTCTTCCTTGTAGTGATAACCGCGCACCACGATGAGGGCATGTCTGCCCTCCATGTGGGTGCGGATCTCAGGCACGCCGACTCCGTCGATGAGGAGCTTGCCTTCACCACGAACGTACTCCATCGTGTTGACGGCGAAAGCCTCAATTTGCACGGAGAGCCCGGCGCGGGCCTCGGCCATGGCGGCCTCTACGGCCTCGGCGGTCTGCTGGTCGCCCTTGCCCACCATGTCGTCGTCGAGGTAGACGACGCCGTCGCAGAGCCGGATGACGTCGCCGTCCTTGACCCGCTCGAACAACTCCGGATTGACGTTGTCGACGAACGGCACGCCCGCCTCGACCAAAATCTGGGGCCCCAGGTTGGGATAGCGCCCGCTGATGCCGGAAGCGACGTTGACCACACCCGCCGCGCCGCATGCCACCAGCGCCTCCGCGCTGACCCGGTCAACGTCAACGTGATCGATAATCGCTATTTCTCCGGGCTTGAGGCGTTTCGTAAGCCTCTTGGTGCGCCGGTCGATTCTCGCCACTGCCGTTACGCCGGGAAGGTCACCGACCTTCCTACCGCGGAGGCCCGGCAACCTGCTCCCCGGAACCTTCATCATGACCATCCTGCCAGAGCGAAACAGCACACAGGCCACGCATGACGCGGCGTGTCCACTTTGTCACCCAGGATCACCGGTCTGCCGCTGCCAGCCCCAGGAGTTCCTCCGCGTGCGCGCGGCCCAGCTCGGAGTCCTCCAGCCCGGCCAGCATGCGGGACAGCTCGCGCACTCTGCCCTCGTGGTTGAGCGTGACGACGCCGCTGCGCACGACGCTGCCGTCGCTCGCCTTCTCGACCACCAGATGCTGGTCGGCGAACGCGGCGACCTGCGGCAGGTGGGTGACCACGATGACCTGCGCGGTGCGGGCGAGCCTGGCCAGCCGGCGCCCGATCTCCACCGCGGCCTTGCCGCCCACCCCAGCGTCGACCTCGTCGAACACGAACGTCGGCACCGGGTCCGCACCGGCGAACACCACCTCGATCGCGAGCATGACGCGGCTCAGCTCGCCTCCGGAGGCGCCCTTGTTGAGCGGCAGCGGCGGCGCGGCGGGATGCGCCGCCATCCGGAGCTCCACCTCGTCACGGCCCTCGGGACCGAACTCCTCGCTCTGGGCGAGTTGCACGATGACCCGGGCGTGCGGCATGGCCAGCGCCGTCAGCTCCTCGGTCACGGCCTGCCCGAACCGCTCGGCGGCGCTCTCGCGCACCCCGGTGAGCTCGGCGGCCAGATCGGTCAGCCGGGCGGTGAGCTCCTCGTGCTCGCGGGTGAGCTCGCCGATGCGGTCGTCGTCGCCCTCCAGCTCGCCCAGCCGGGCGGCGGACTGCTGCGCCCAGGCCAGCACACCGGCGCTGTCCGCGGCATATTTGCGGATCAGCCCGGTCAGCAGCGACCGGCGTTCCTGCACCGCCGCCAGCCGCGCGGGATCCGCCTCGATCGACTCGGCGTACGCCGCCAGGTCGGTGGCCACGTCGGAGATCAGATAACCGGCCTCGGCCAGCCGGTCGGCGGCGCCGGCGAGGTCGGGGTCGAAGTCGCGTACGGCGTCCACGGCCACCCGTGCCTCACCGAGCAGCGAGATCACGTCGTGCGGGCCGCCGGTGGCCTCCATCGGATCGCCCAGCAGCGCCGTGTGCGCGGTGGTGGCGGCGCTGCGCAGGGCGTCGGCGTGCGACAGCCGCTCCTCCTCGCCACGCAGCTCGACGTCCTCGCCCGCCTTGGGATCGACCTTCTCGATCTCCTCCAGCCCGAAGCGCAGCAGGTCGGCCTCCTGCGCGCGCTCTCTGGCCCTGGTGGTGAGCTCGTCGAGCAGCGCACCGACCTGCTTGTGCCGTTTGTACGCCACCGTGTAGGCCCGCAGCGGCTTGACCAGCTCGTCACCGGCGTAACGGTCGAGCGAGGCCCGCTGCCTGGCGGGCTGGAGCAGCCGCTGCTGGTCCATCTGCCCGTGCACGGCCACCAGATCGTCGGCCAGGTAGGTCAGGGTGCCGACGGGCACCGTGCGCCCGCCCAGCCACGCCCTGGACCGGCCCTCGGCCGAGACGGTGCGCGAGATGATCAGCTCGCCGTCCTCGATCTGGCCGCCGATGTCCTCGACCTGCTGGGCGACGCGGCCGCCCGTCTCGATGACCAACGTGCCCTCGACACTCGCCTTGTCCGCCCCCGGGCGGATACGCGAAGGATCGGCCCGGCCGCCGAACAGCAACCCGAGCCCGGTGACGACCATCGTCTTGCCCGCGCCGGTCTCGCCGGTGACCACGTTGAAGCCCGGCGAAAGCTCGAGGACGGCCTCATCGATGACGCCGAGCCCCTGGATGCGGACCTCCTCGACCCTTGGTCGCACTGCCCACTCCCGTTCACTGCCGTGTCTGTCGGTCACGCGGATCGTCTCCGAACACCTGCGGGCGCAGACGCCGCCGCCCGTGAGGGACCGCTGGGCGCGGCCCACCATGCTCACGTGATCCTACGCGGTCTGCCCGCCGTTCAGTCAGGGCCGCACCCTTCCGCGCCAACCCTGAACAGGAAGCTCGAACTTGGCCACCAGCCTGTCGGTGAACGGCGCGCCGGTGCTCTCCACGCCGTGCAGGCGCGCCAGGCGTACGGGCTCGGCGCCTCTGCGGACCTCCACCCGCGTGCCCGAGGGCACCTCGAAACTGCGGCGGCCGTCGCACCACAGAAGGCCCCCTGGCGTGTCCGGCAGAATCTCGACGGCCAGCGTGGAGCGCGGCGAGACCACCAGCGGCCGCGCGAACAGCGCGTGCGCGCTGATGGGCACCATGAGCAGCGCCTCCACCTCCGGCCACACCACGGGGCCGCCCGCCGAGAAGGCGTAGGCGGTGGAGCCCGTCGGAGTGGCGCAGATCACGCCGTCGCATCCCCACCGCGACAGCGGCCGGCCGTCGATCTCGGCGACGACTTCGAGCATGCGCTCCCGCTTTTCGACGCTGACCTCGTTGAGCGCCCACGTGTCGGCGAGCACCCGGCCGTTCTGCCTGGCGACGACATCGACCGTCATGCGCTCCTCGACGTCGTAGCGCCCGGCCACGACGCTGTCGACCGCCGCCGACAGGTCGGCGACCTCGGCCTCGGCCAGAAACCCGACGTGCCCGAGATTGACGCCCAGCAGCGGCGTGCCGGCGGGCTTGGCGAGCTCGGCCGCGCGCAGCAACGAGCCGTCGCCGCCCAGCACGATCATGACCTCGGCGTCCTTGGCCGCACTCGGATCGCCCGGCACCGCAGCGGCGCCGCCGCAGTTGATCTCGCCGGCCTCCGAATCCAGCACCCTGACGGAGATGCCGGCGTCGACCAGCCGCTCGATGACCAGGCGAGCGCTCTCGACGGCGGCGTACCGCCCGGTATGGACGACGACCAGCACGGTCCGGTTCATTGCGGCCCTTCCGCGACGGCCCGCTGGATCTCGGCCTCGAGGTCGGCGACCGGCGGCTCGCCTTCTCCCTTGCCCAGCCAGAGCAGGTATTCCACATTTCCCGACGGTCCCGGCAACGGGCTCGCGGTCACACCGCGCACGGACAGCCCCAGCTCCCGCGCCTTGGCGGCGGCGTCGCGCACGGAACCGGCCCGCAACCCCGGATCGCGTACGACACCGCCCGCGCCCACGAGGTCCTTACCCACTTCGAACTGCGGTTTGACGAGCATCACGAAATCGGCCCGCGGCGCGGCCACCGAGGCCAGGGCGGGCAGCACGAGCCGCAGCGAGATGAACGACAGGTCGCCCACCACCAGTGTGGGCGGCTCGCCGACCATGCCGGGCGTCAGATCGCGCACGTTGAGGCGTTCCAGCACGGTCACCCGCTCATCGGTGCGCAGGGACCAGGCGAGCTGGCCGTAGCCGACGTCGACGGCGAGCACGTGCGCGGCGCCGTGGCGCAGCAGCACATCGGTGAACCCGCCGGTGGAGGCGCCCGCGTCGAGGCAGCGGCGGCCCTCCACCGACAGGCTCTCGAACGTCTCCAGCGCGCCGAGCAGTTTGTGCGCTCCGCGCGAAACGTAGTCGGGCCCGTCCGCCGATGCGGCCACGACGATGGCGGAGGCGGTGTCGACCTGGGTGGCGGACTTGTGAGCCTGCTGGCCGCCGATGCTGACCCGGCCGGCGTCGATGAGCTGGGCCGCCTGCTCACGCGATCTGGCCAGGCCCCGGCGCACCAGCTCGCTGTCGAGGCGGACCCTCCGGCTCACGGGCGGCCCATGGGAGGTCCGGGAACGGGCCGCCCACCTGCGACCGACCAGGGCGTGGGACGCTCACCGCCGCCCTGTCCGCCTCCGGCGCGCTCAGCGGCACCGTGCCCTGAACCGGCACGCCCACCACCACTCTGCCCGCCTCCGGCGTGCTCAACGCCGCCCTGTCCTGAACCGGCACGCTCACCTGACGCCTGTCCTGAAGCGGCACGCTCACCTGTGAGCGGCCCTGTAGCGGCGTGCTCACCTGTGGCCTGCTCGTCCGCGGCGTCCGCGAGCGTGCTCTCCAGCCCCGAGAACGCCTCGTCGAAGACGGCCACGTGCTCGCTCACCGGCAGCTCGCCCAGCCGGGCGAGGCCGGCCACGATGGCGTCGACCCGTTCATCGCCGCTCTCCTCCGGCAGCTCACTCATGACTCGACCGTAACGCCTCACGCGAGCAGCCGGGACCTTGGCAGGCGTGTCAAGCGTTGAAGCTCATACGGGGGTGCTGCTGATGTGGAACGCTACCGTCCGCAAAGGGAAGAAGGGATACGCATCATGGCAAGCGTCGAGGAGTGCCGGACGGCACTGGCCAAGCTCGTCGCCCAGTTCGACGAGATCGACGAGACCGACCGTGCCAAGCACGTGGTAGAGCGTACGGTTAGCTGCCGGGTGCCCGACCTCGACGTGATCTTCCACGGCCGGCTGCACCATGGGGGGCTCGACCCGTTCACGGTGGAGCCTCCGGCGGACGGCAAGCCGGCCGACGTCAAGCTCACGATCGCGAGCGCCGACCTGGTGGCACTGGTGGACGGGGAGCTGGACCTGGCACGGGCATTGCTCGGGGGACGCGTGAAGATCGACGCGAGCTTCGGCGACCTGCTGCGCCTGCGCAGGCTGATCTGACGGCCCGTCCACCGCCTGGTTCTGGCGATCGCGCCCGAAGAGATGTTCGGCCCGCTCGGCCCCAACGGAGCGGGCAGGACGACCACGATCAGGGTGGCGCCCACGCTGCTCCCGCTGAGCGGGGGCACGGCGCCGGGTGTACGGGTTCGGCGCCCGATGTGCGGGTTCTCGGCGCCGGATGTGCGGGTTCGGCGTGGTTCGGGCGGCCGTGGCGACACGCCGGCGCCTCGCCTACGTGCTGCGGCAGATCTCCCCAGGGGCTACCAGCGGACAAAGGAACCCGCGTCGTGACGAACAGCTTGATCGGCCCGGCACGGCACCCACGTCGTGACGAACAGCTTGATCGGCCCGGCTCGGCACCCGCCCCGCAGAGATCTCAAGACCCCAAGCGCTGCAATACCGGCTTGACCGCGTCCTCATCGATCCGCCCGTCACCGGCCACCGCCCAGGCGACGTCGCATGCGGCCCGCAGCCCGTCGGCACGACTACCATCCCCGTCGAGCCTCAGCGTGCCGTCCTCCCACCAGGCCCGCCATCCTCCGCAGGAGCCGTCCCGCACCTGGGGATAGGGCAGCAGGAGCGTGCCCAGATCCTCTCCGACGTAGGTGGGCCGGTGCCGCGGCCCTGCCGTCAGCGCGTCGGCCGCCGAAGCCACTCCCGTCAGCACGAGCAGGCTCTCCACTCCCGCGTTGGACGCCCCCTCGATGTCGGTGTCCAGCCGATCGCCCACGACCAGCGGCCGCCGCGCACCCGTACGGATCATCGACTCGCGGTGCAACGGCGGATCCGGCTTACCCGCGTACACGGGCTCGATTCCGGTGGCGGCGGCGATCACCCGCACCATCGCGCCGTTCCCCGGCAACTCGCCTCGTCCGGTGGGCATCGTGCTGTCGCCGTTGGACGCCACGAACAACGCCCCCTGCCGCACCGCCAGCGCCCCTTCCGACAGCAGCCCGTACGACAGCCCCGGCGCGATGCCCTGCACCACCGCGGCCGGCGACTCGGCGGCGGTCGACACAGGACGCAACCCCTGGTCCCGCAGGGCCAGCCGCAACCCGGACCCGCCGACCACGAGCACGTTCGAATCGGGCGGCACCCTCTCGGCGACCAGCCGGGCGGCGGCCTGCGCAGAGGTGACCACATCGGCGGCCGTCGCGGGCGCCCCCAGCTCACGCAGATGCGCCGCGATGGCGGCGGGCGTGCGCGAGGCGTTGTTGGTCACATACGCCAGCCGTACGCCATGCCGCCGCGCATCCTCCAGCGCGGCCGGAGCCCCGGGCACCGCATGACTGCCCAGGTAGACCACGCCATCGAGGTCGAGCAGCAGGGTGTCAAAGCCGTCGATCAGCACAGCGCCTCTTCCTGTTCGACTCGCACGCCGCGTGTGACTCTAGCGTCGCCCTCGTACCTCTCAGCAGAGAGGATCACCATGTCGCCCCCTGAACCTCACCGACTGAGAACGCGATCCGACCCCATCCCACGACGACGGCCCTGCCGGTCAGGCCCTGACGTGGGGTGATCGGGAGGTGTCCCTCCGACCTCACGTCTACATTTCCCGCCGAGCCCGCAAAGTCGCGCGCACGCTCTTTAACGCCGACACGTAATGCCGCTCATCCGGCCGCATGGCCACGGCGATCGCCAGCGGCTCCTGAGCCCCCTCGACATCTCCCGTCCGCCACAACGACAACCCCAGCCCGAAGTACGCGTAATCCTCCGCCGGATTGGCGTCGACGATCTGGCGAAAACTGACCGCGGCCTCGGAGTACTGCCGTGAGTTGAACTGCGCCCGGGCCAACGCCTCCAGAATGCTGCGCGAGTCGGGCTCGGCCGCGGCAGCACGCTCCAGCAGCGCGGCGGCAGCGGCGGGGCTGCCTTCTTTCAACAACTTCACGCCACGCTGATACCAGTCATAAACCCCACCGCCGGGAGCGCCGGGGGTTTCGTCGTGGACGTTTCCTTCGTGAGCCATGCGTGAGGACTCCTTCATCGTTGAACGACCGTCGCGTCCGCCCTGCTGTGGAACGGGGACGACTACAACCACGAGGCGACTTCCGGGAGGCGCGCGCACTTATGGGAGCATGCCCGGTATGGGGATTCCTGAACTGCCGGTGCCGGATGGACTGGTGCTACGGCCTTTCCGAGGCGTACGTTTCGCTGTCGAAGATCCCGCCAAGGTGACCTCCCCACCCTACGATCTGATCTCCGACGCCGACGTGGGCGCCCTCCTGGACTCCCACCCCAACAACGTCGTCCGGCTCATCCTTCCCTGCGCCTCACCCGCGCCACTAGCCGAAACACCGGCCACCGCACCCCCATCAATATCGATCAGAACCGCACCAGGAGCACCGCTCGGGACACCGGCCAAGGCACCGGCGGAGGCACCGGCCGAGGCACCGCTCGATACCCGGTACGCCGCGGCTCGGGACACGTTGAGAGCCTGGCTCGACTCACACGTCCTGGTGCCGGACGACGTGCCGGCCCTCTACGTATACGAGCAGAGCGGACCGGGCGTCCTGCAACGTGGCCTGATCGGCGACGTGGGCCTGGCCGACCCGGGACAGCGCATCATCCTCCCCCACGAGGATGTCCTCCCGGGCCCGATCGCCGACCGGCTCGCCCTCATGAGCACCACCCAAGCCAACCTCGAACCCATCTTCCTTCTTTATGACGGCGCAGGCGGCGCGGCCACCCGCCTCGTGGACGAGGTGGCCGCCAAACGATCTCCTCTCGTGTCCGCACACACCGAAGACGGCCTCAGCCACCGCCTTTGGGCGATCACCGACCCGGCGGAGATCGCCATGATCAACGCGGACCTCCATGACCGCCAGGCCTTGATCGCCGACGGCCATCACCGGTACGCGACGTACCGCGTCCTCCAGCGTCAGGAACACGCCAGGCACGGCGGCGACCCCCGTCGCACCCGGCCCGCGGAAGATCATCGAGCGGACGGCTCCCCGGAAGGACGCTCCGGCCAGGACCGCAGGGCGACCGGCGAGCCCGGCGAACCCTCCCCCGCGATCGGGCCATGGGACTCCGGGCTCGCCCTGCTCGTCGACTCCACCGCCTACCCGCCCGACCTGAAGGCCATCCACCGAGTGATCCCCGGCCTCCCCCTGCCGGAGGCGACGGCCAAGGCCAGAGGATCGTGGCGCGTTCAGGACTACGGCGACCTGGCTGAGGGCCTGGCCGCGCTCGACGAGGCCGCGGAGCCGGCATTCCTGCTCGCCGGCGAGAGCGGGACGCACCTGCTCACCGATCCCGACCCGGTGCAACTCGCCCAGGCCATGCCGGCCGACCACTCCGACCGCTGGAACTCCCTGAACACCTCCGTCCTCACGCAGTTCGTGCTGCCGAAGGTGTGGGGCATGCAGGACGACGAGCAGGCCGTGCGTATCGTCCACCACGACACGGAGGCCGCAGTACGGCTGGCCGTGCGCACCGGCGGCACCGCTGTCATCCTGAAGCCGCTGTCCGCCACGGCTGTGCTGGCCGTGGCCGCAGGCGGTGAACGAGTCCCCCGCAAATCCACCTCCTTCGGTCCCAAACCCAGGACCGGCCTGGTCCTCCGCACGTTCGCCATCGACTGACCGCGCCTCCCGAGCCGCGACCCGTCAGACCCGCCCGCTCCGAGCGCCCGACGCGACGCCGAAGGCGAGACTCGTGCCCTGACGCCGCCTCGCCCTGGACGAGCCGGCCGTTCCTGGTCGCGGGCGGCACGACCAGCGCCCCCGACCCCCTGGAGGCTCAGGCCGTCTTCCCCCACCTCATCGGAGCCGCACCCTGCCCGCAGGCAGGAACCCGCCGACCGAAGGAGCACCGTCTCGAAAGTCCCAAAGGCACCAGCGCATGGGTCACGTGCATGCCCGCATGGATGTCCGGCCAAAGCTCAGCTCGCCGGCTCCAGGTAGGCCACCTGCGGGGGAACCATGACGGTGAAGGGCTTGGCGGGGTCGCCGGGCGCGGGGAGCTCGGCCTCGAACGGTTTGGCGCCGCTCACCTCCACCTCATATCGCCAGATCTTGGCCGCCGTCGGGCCGAACACCCGGCAGCGGAAGGCTCCCGTCACCTCGATGTAGTCGCGCGGTTTGAGGCGTCGGACCACGGCGGCCGTCTCCGGGTCGAAGGTGACGCACGGGATGCTGTCCGTCAGAGCCGCCCCACGTCTGTGCCGGCGGCGGCGCACGATGATGCGCCACTTCGTCACAGTGTCGCCGCTCGGCAGATCGAGCTCCTCCACCGCGCCTGACAGCCGCCCCACCAGCGAGACTTCGTTTCGGTCCACTGCCTGTCCTCCTATCGGTGCTCTGTTGGAGATCACTCTCTACGATGAGGGGGAGGCCGGATCGGCTGGAACGCCGTTCTGGGGATAACGGCTGAACGCGGGAGTGCCTGTGGACAACATCACCGCTCTAGGCGGCGACGTCTATGAGATTGACACCAGAATGGCCGGATATACCGGCATCACAGCCGGCTACCTGATCCTGGGCGACCGGCCGTGCCTGGTGGAGACCGGCACATCCACCTCCGCCCCCGTCGTCCGTGACGCGCTCGCCTCGCTCGGCGTCGGACCGGAGGACCTGGCCACCGTCGTGGTGACGCACATCCATCTGGATCACGCCGGTGGTGTGGGCGACATGGCCGCGTTCTTCCCGTCCGCGCAGATCGTCGTACATGAAAAGGGCGCGCGCCATCTGGCCGATCCGTCACGGTTGATGGCCAGCGCGCGGATGGTGTGGGGTGATCGGCTCGACACGCTGTTCGGCGAGTTGTCCCCCACGGAAGCTGAACGCATCGTCGCCCTCGGCGACACCGGAGCCATCGACCTCGGCAACGGACGCACCCTGAACAGCCATTACTCTCCCGGGCACGCGAAACACCACGTGGGCCTGGTCGACTCCGCCACGGGCGATCTGTACGTCGGCGACGCGGCCGGGGTGTATCTGCCTGATTCGGGTGATCTGCGTCCCGCGACGCCTCCGCCGGACTTCGACCTGGAGACCGCGCTCGACTCGATCGCCCTGTTCGCGGCGCTGGGGCCGCAACGGCTGCTGTTCAGCCACTATGGGCCCGTTGAGGCCGTCCAGGAGACTCTTGAACGTTCTGCGGAAGAGCTCCGCGTCTGGGTTGATCTCACGCGGCAGGCGCATTCCGAGGGCATGGACCTCGACCACGCCGTGGCCATGGTCCGGGACCGCACCAAAGAGCGCTACACCGCACTCGAATCCGGCGACGAGAGAGGCGAGCAGTTCGAGTTGCTGAGCGGGGCGCCGTCGAACGTCGCAGGCATTCTTCACTGGCTCGACCGCGTCTCACCGTGATCGCCAGGGTTCGCGCCTGAATCCCGGAGTCTCATCAACCGGAGGCGTCTCACAATGCCCGGGCGTCGTAACCCCCTGGTCAGCAGGCCACGCAGACGACCAACTCCGCCGCACCGGAGCGATCCGGTGCGGCGGAGCACGACATCAGTTGTCGGTCTTGCGCTTGTCCTCGGGTGCTGCGTCGGACTCGTCCAACTTGTCGCCGAAGTCAGGCTCGATGAACGCCGGCGTGATGCCCCGGATCTCCGGCTGCGCCGGCGCCGCGGGGACCTCGGAATCGTCAGCCGTACCGTTCTGAGCAGCGCTGGAGTCGGATTCGGCGACTGGCCGGGTGTCCTCGTCCGAAGCATCGGCGCGCGCCGGTTCGCCGCTCAGGAGATCGCCGGCCTCAGCGAGAGCAGCGGCGTCGTCCGCCTCCTCGTCGTCCTCAGACTCGTCGTCCTCAAGCTCGTCGTCTTCTTCTTCGTCCTCGTCGTAGTCGGCAAGGTTGTCGCCAAGGTCCTCCTCGGAGTCCTCGGAGTCCTCCTGCAGATCTCCGTCGAGGTCCTCGCGCTCTCCTTCGGTAGCCTCAAGATCCCGCTCGGAGACCTCAAGGTCGTCCTCGGAGTTCTCGGAGTCCTCGTCGGAAGCGTCGTCGAAGTCCTCTTCCAGGTCCTCGATGACTGCTCCGGTGAGCTCGGCGTACCGCTCGGCGGCCTCCGTCTCACCTTCCTCGTCGAACGCCATCGCCCTGCCGAACCAGTCGGTGGCCGCGTCCTGATGCCCGGCTTCGGCCAGTGCGTCCGCGTATGCGAACGCAAGCCGCGCCGACCAGGGCTTGGGCTGCGGGTCACGCAGTTCGGGCAGACGCTGCAACGTGATCACGGCGGCATCGTGCTGGCCGAGATCGCGGCGGGCGCCCGATTCGACGATGGCCAGCTCGATGCGCCCGGCCCGGTCGAGGCGTTCGGCCTCGGGCGTACGTACGAGGTCGATGGCCCGCTCCGGACGGCCGAGGCCGCGCTCGCAGTCGGCCATGACCGGCAGGTACGCCTCCGAACCCGTCATCCGCCTGGCAGCCCGCAGATCGCTCAACGCTTCGGAGAAGTGCCCCGCGCGGTAGGCGACGATGCCGGCGGCCTCGCGTACGACACCGATGCGAGCCGCGAACCTGCGTGCCACCTTGGTGTGCTCGTGTGCCCGCTCCGGTTCGTCTTCCGCGAGCGCGCGCTCGGCCGCCACCAGGTGCCGGGCGACCAGCTCGGCGAGGTCCCCAGGCAGCGCACGCAGCTCCTCGAAGACCTCCTTGTCGAGTTCCTCGGCGGTGATGTCGGGAGCGACCTCGGGCAGCGGCTCCCGCTGCGGGGCCTCAGCCTCGCGGTCGGGCCGCCCGAACCTGGCGCGAGTCCCCTCTCCGGAGCCCTCACGGCCTTCCCTGGAGAACGGACGCGAGCCACCCTCACGACGGTCGGCGTAACCGCCGCCTTCGCGACGGGGACCACGATCGCCGTAGCCGCCACCCTCACGGCGCGGCCCACGGTCACCACCGGCGCTGTCCTCACGACGCGGCCCACGGTCACCGCTGAAGCCGCCCTCACGGCGGGGTCCGCGGTCACCGCTGAAGCCGCCCTCACGGCGGGGTCCGCGATCACCGTAGCCGCCGCCTTCACGACGGGGACCACGGTCACCACCGAAACCGCCCTCACGGCGCGGCCCACGATCACCGTAGCCGCCACCCTCAGTACGGGGCCCGCGATCACCGAAGCCACCCTCGCGGCGCGGCCCCCGGTCACCGCCGAAGCCACCCTCACGGCGCGGCCCACGATCACCGTAGCCGCCACCCTCAGTACGGGGACCGCGATCGCCGTAGCCGCCACCCTCACGGCGCGGCCCACGGTCACCGCTGAAGCCACCCTCGCGGCGCGGCCCCCGGTCACCACCGTCACGACGGGGACCCCGGTCATCCCGGAAGCCACCCTCGCGCCTGGGCCCACGGTCGCCGTAACCACTCTGAGGCCGCTCGCTTGAACCACTCTGAGGCCGCTCGCTTGAACCACTCTGGGGCCGGTCACTCGAACCGCTCTGAGGCCGCGCATAACCGCCCTCACGACGAGGACCACCACGGTCATCGCGCTCACGGAACGGACGGCGTTCCCCGCCTTCACGCGGCGCACCGCCACGATCGTCACGGAACCCACCCTCGCGCCGAGGGCCGCGGTCGCCGAAACCACCCTCACGCCGCGGGGTGTACCCCTCGCGCCGCGCACCGTAGCCGCCCTCACCGCGCGGGCCGCGATCATCACGGAACCCACCTTCGCGGCTCTGGCCACGATCGCCGGACCCGCCTTCGCGGCGGTCACCGTAACCACCCTCACGACGAGGACCACCACGGTCATCCCGCTCACGGAACGGACGACGCTCCCCGCCCTCACGCGGCGCACCGCCACGATCGTCCCGGTCCCTGTACGGACGGCGCTCGTTGCCGCCAGCCCCACGATCGTCACCGTCACGTCGGGGACCGCGGTTGTCGCGGAATCCACCCTCAGTACGCGGACCACGATCGCCGTAACCGCCACCCTCACGGCGGGGTCCGCGGTCGCCGTAGCCGCCACCCTCACGGCGCGGGCCACGGTCACCAGATGCACCCTCAGCACGCGGACCACGGTCACCATAACCGCCACCCTCACGACGAGGACCGCGATCACCGTAGCCGCCACCCTCACGACGCGGGCCACGGTCACCAGATGCACCCTCAGCACGCGGACCACGGTCACCATAACCGCCACCCTCACGACGAGGACCGCGATCACCGTAGCCGCC